>DCGG01000131.1:0-16337 GCA_002315455.1 Lentisphaeria bacterium UBA1784 | reverse complement strand
CGCAACCGTCGCGGCGGGCGTGGAGTTTTTCAACCGTACCGGCGGAGCAGACGTGATCGTCGTCACCCGGGGCGGCGGAAGCATGGAGGACCTTTACGCCTTCAACGAGGAGGTCCTCGTCCGGGCGGTAGCGGCAAGCCGGATCCCGGTGGTCAGCGCCGTGGGACATGAGATCGACTTCACCCTCTGCGACTTCGCGGCGGACCTGCGGGTGCCGACCCCCTCCGCCGCCGCAGAACTGGTCATCGGCCGCAGAGAGGAACTCTCCCAGCGGGTCCGACGGTGCGCCAGAGATCTTGCCACCCGGCTCTCTCTGGAAGCCGGCGATCTCCGCCGCAGAGTGGATCGTGCCGCCGGGTCCCCGGTCTTTACGGAGCCGAGACGGGTCCTCGACCTGCGGCGCCAGCAGACCGACGAGGCGGAACGCGCCCTTTTCTCCGCCGTGAATCTGGAGCAGGTCAAGCGCAAGGGGAAATTGGAACAGTTGGAGACCGCCCTGCGTGCGCTGGACCCCGACCAGCCGCTGAAACGGGGGTACGCCATGGTCCTGGACGCTTCCGACCGGGAACTGATCCGCTCCGCCGCGCTGCCCGCCGGGAAAGAGTTGCTCCTGCGCTTCGGCGACGGCGAGAAGAAAGCCGTCACCCTGTAGGCGGAGTTTACAGGAAGGGGATCCCTTCCGGCCGGTAATTCTCCAACTCCTGCTGATCGTAGAAGACCTTCATGAGAAAAAGTCCGTTGGGCGGAGCGGTTTCCGGAGCCTTCAGGCGGTTTTTCGCTTCGAGGATCTCCTTCACGTCCGCGGGAGTGAGTTTGCCGCTGCCCGCGGCCTCCAGCGTCCCCATGAGACAGCGGATCATCTTGTAGAGGAATCCGTTCCCGATGAAGGTCACGCAGCAGAACTGCCCCACCACCTGCGTCTCAATGCGGTAGATGGTGCGGACCGCATCGTCAATCATGCTCCGCTCCACCACGAAAGAGGAGAAATCATGGGTGCCGGTCAGCATGTGCGAAGCGGCACGGATCTTCTCCACGTCCATCTCATGGATGGGCTTCCAGCTGTACCGGCTGTTGAAGGGAGACAATCCGCCGAGGTTCACCACGTAGGTGTAGGCCTTTCCCTTCGCCTCATAGCGGGCGTGGAAATCCAGCGGCACCTCCCGGATGCTGTGGATCTTGATGTCCTCGGGAAGCTGGCGATTCAGCGCCTTGAAAATCCGCTCCATGGGGATGGCGGGACGCTCCGGTGCGAGAAAACTGGCGGCGAAGCGCTTGGCGTGCACCCCGGTATCGGTGCGGCTGGCTCCGATGAGGTGGATCGGCTGGCGGTCGTAGAACTTGAACATCCGATTCTGGATCACCTCCTGCACCGAGGGGGAGTGAGGCTGGATCTGCCAGCCGCAGTAATTGGTGCCGTCGTAGCTGATCTCGAGGAGATAGCGTTTCACCGGCACGTAGGGGGTGTATTCCAGACTCACGTTTGCAGATTCCCGTTTCCGTTGAATTGTTTTGCTCCTAATATAACCCTAAAGCATGGCTTCTGCCACGTCATTCCAGAATAAAAGTCCATTTTCTCCGGCGAAAATGCGCTCCTCCCGAACGTTCAGAAAATCGGGAGGAAACTGCGCGGCGACCGCCCGGGTCCGCTCCAAACGCTCTGCCCAGGGCTCCGCGCCGGGGACCTGTGCCCAAAGTTCAGGGGTCCAACCGAAGGCCGTCCGCAGATTGACGGCGAAGATCTCGTTGCAGCGCTCCGGGATGGAGAGTTCGTCCGCTTCCGGAGGGACGCCCTCCAGCCACCTGGCGAGCGAAGCAACTTCCGTCCGCCGCACCCGGCCGTCGAATCCGGCGGCGGAAGGTCCGATACCCCACAGTTTTCCGCCCCGCCATACCGAAACGTTGTGCAGGCACTCCCCGCCGGGACGGGCGTAGTTGCTGATCTCGTAACGGGGGATCCCGGCGCGGGCGAGTTCCTCCCCCGTCATCTTCCACATGGCGACGGAATCCTCCTCGTCAGGGACCATTTTTTCCGCGAGCCGCGCCCCCTCCTCCTGGGTCAGGTTGTAGCAGGAGAGATGGTCGCATCCGAGGCTGGCCGCGCGGCGCAGTTCCGCCTGCCATGCCTCCAGGGACTGCCCGGGGATCCCGTAGATCAGGTCGAGATTCCAGTGGGGGAAGCCAGCCTGTCCGATCCAGTTCAGGGCGTTTTCCAGAGCGGCGTCGGAACAGTTCCGTCCGAGGACCTTGCGCAAACCTCCATCGAAAGACTGGACCCCGAGACTGATCCGGGTGATGCGCTCCCGCAGAAAACCGACCTTCCCCTCCGTGAGGGTTTCGGGGTTGGCCTCCATGGAGATCTCGCATCCTGACTTTGCGAGCGGAAGCACGTGACGGAACAGTTCCGTCAGCACCGGGATATCCGGCAAAGTGGGAGTCCCGCCGCCGAGGTAGATGGTGGAGCAGGAATTCCGGGGCAGTTCGTCCAGCTGGCGGCAGATACGCACCAGCCAATTCTGCACCTTCGCCTCCGAGGGAGCCCCGTCGGAGTAGAAGGCGCAGTAACCGCACCGTCCGTTGCAGAACGGAGTATGGACGTAACAGTTCACGCCTGCAGTCCGGCGATGGCGAACTCCGTAAAGAAGCGGATGCCGTTCTCCATGGCCTCGTCGGGAAAGGTGAAACCGCAGGTGTGCAGACCGCCGGACTCCCCGGCGCCGAGTTTCACGTAGACCCCTGAGTGCTCCCGGGTGTAAAAGCCGAAATCGTCCGCCCCCATGGAAGGCTCCTTGCGAAGCAGAAACACTTCCGGCGGGAAGTTCTTCTCAATGACCTTGCGCGCAACTTCCGACGCCTCCTCCGAATTGACGGTCAGCGCGTAGCAGGAGAAAAATTCCGTCTCCGCCGTACACCCGTGGCAGGCCGCCGCAGAAGCGCACACCTCCGGGATCGCTTTCCGGAAAAGCTCCTCCACGTCAGCCGAAAGCGCACGGGCCGTACCGGAGAACTCCGCCGTATCTGGGATCACGTTGGAAAGAGTCCCGCTGTGGATGGTACAAACGCTCAGCACCGCCTTGTCGAAAGGCGAGACCCTTCGGGAGACGATATTCTGCAATTCCATCACCGCCGAAGCCGCCGCCAGCACCGGATCACAGCAGCGGTCAGGACGGCTGCTGTGGCCGCCTCTCCCCTTGATCCTGACGGTGAAATGAAGATTCGCCGCTTCGCTGGGGCCGACGATGAAGCCCAGCGTCCCCACCGGAAAACCGGGAGCGATGTGGAGCGTGGTGACGAGGTCCGCATGGGGGTTCTCCAGCACGCCGGCGGCGACCAGATCCTTGCCCATGCACAGATTCTCCTCACCGGGCTGCCAGATCAGCCGGACGCTTCCGGAAAATTCGGAACGCCGCGCCAGAAGCATCTGCGCCGCCCCCATCAACATGGCGGCGTGGCCGTCGTGCCCGCAGGCGTGCATCATGCCCGGATTCCGGGAGGCGAAAGGCAGTCCGGTCTCCTCCTGAATGGCGAGAGCATCCATGTCCGCCCGGAGAGAAACGTTCTTTCCCGGTCCTTTCCCACCTTGGATCAGCACCACCACGTCGGTGCCGAGAAGCGGTTTAACGGGAGTCAGTCCCATGGCTTCCAGACGCTTACGGATCAAAGCCGAAGTCCGCACTTCCTTCCCAGCGATCTCCGGGACCTGATGCAGTTCATGACGGAAAGCGATGGCATCCGCCACGATCGATCTCACGTCACAATTCATTTCTGATAGACAACCTTTCCATCCACCACCGTCATGATGATGCGGCCGATGACGCTGCGCCCGTTGAAGGGGGTATTCCGGGACTTGGAGAAGAACTTGGAACTGTCGATTACGTACTCCTCCGCCGGATCAAAGATGGTCAGGTCCGCCGGTCGGCCGGGACGCAAACTGTAATCCTCCAGACCCAGCACCTCCGCCGGCCCGGCCGTCATCATCCGGATCAGATGGGGCAGATCGATCACCCCCTTGGTCACCAGTTCGGTGTGGCAGAGCGCAAAGGCGGTTTCCAAACCGATGATGCCGAAGGGCGCATGATCGAACTCCACCTCCTTGGCGGTGGCGGTGTGGGGTGCATGATCGGTGGCGATCACCGTGATGGTACCGTCCGCGACGCCGGCGATGAGAGCCTGCCGGTCCTCCTCGGAACGGAGGGGCGGATTCATCTTGTAGTTGGTGTCGAACTTCTTGATGCACTCATCGGTGAGCGTCAGATGGTGCGGCGTGGCTTCGCCGGTTACCGGGATGCCCCGGCTCCGGGCGTACCGCAGGATGTTCACACTCTCCCGGGTGCTGACGTGCTGCATGTGGATGCGCCAGTTGATCTCCTGCGCGAGGAGAACGTTCCGGGTGATAATCAATTCCTCGGCGGCGGCGGGAATCCCGTTGAACCCCAGCAGGACCGACCACTTACCCTCATGCATTACGCCGCCGGCGGCGAGACTGGAGTCCTCGCAGTGGTCAAGAATGGGCACCCCGAAAGCCTTGGCATATTCCACGATGTGCCGCATGAGTCCGTGGTTCTGGACGCAGCGTCCGTCGTCGCTCAACGCCACGATCCCGGCCTCCTTGAGGGAACCGATCCCGGCCATGGCTTCGCCCTGCCCGCCAACGGACATATTGCCGCAGGGGAGGACCTTCACGGGACTTTTCTTCGCCATGTTCCGGAGAAGTTCGATGGCGCCCACGGTATCCGCAGGGGGCTTGGTGTTGGGCATGGCGACAATGCTGGTGAAACCGCCCGCCGCGGCGGCGGCCCCGCCGGTGGCAACGGTTTCGGCATCGGAGTTGCCGGGCTGACGCAAGTGCACGTGGATGTCGATGAAGCCGGGGGTCAGGACCTTGCCGGAGAGATCAATGACCGTTGCGTCCTTCACCTCGGAAGCTTCCACGATCAACCCGTTGGAGACGCCGAGGTCGCCCTTGGCATCCACGTTGCGAACCGGATCGATGATCCGGGCATTCTTAAAAAGCAAGTCTTTCATTTCTGCACGCACCCCGCGACTAAATAGAGGACCGCCATGCGGATGGCAAGTCCGTTAGTGACCTGTTCAAGGATCACGGAATTCTTTCCGTCCGCCACTTCGCCGGCGAGTTCCACACCCCGGTTGATGGGTCCCGGGTGCATGATGAGGGTCTCCGGTTTCAGCTTCTTCATGGTGTCCGGACGGATGCCGAAAAACTTGGAGTACTCGCCGATGCTGGGGAAGAAGTCCGCCGTTTGCCGCTCATGCTGGATGCGGAGCAGGTTCACCACGTCCGCGTTGCGGATGGCTTCGTCCAGATTGTGGCAGACCCGGACTCCGATGCTCTCGAACTCCCGGGGCACCAGCGTGGCAGGTCCGGCGACCGTCACCTGCGCCCCCAGTTTCAGCAGGCCCCAGATGTTGCTCCGGGCCACCCGGCTGTGGAGGATGTCTCCCACGATGGCCACCTGCAGTCCTTTGACGGAGCCGAGTTTTTCGCGCATGGTGAAAATGTCCAGCAGTGCCTGCGTGGGATGTTCATGAGCGCCGTCGCCCGCATTGACCACGCCGCAACCGAGGTTGCGGGCGATGAAATTCTGGGCACCTGGAGCGGAGTGGCGCATCACCACAAGATCCACCTGAAGGGCTTCGATGTTGCGGACGGTATCCAGTAGCGTCTCGCCTTTCAGCAGACTGCTGGCCTGCGCCTGCATATTCACCACGTCGGCGCTGAGCCGCTGTTCCGCAAGCTCGAAGGAGACCCGGGTGCGGGTGCTGGGTTCCACAAAGAAGTTCACTACCGTCTTGCCCCGGAGCGCGGGGACTTTCTTCACCCGGCGCTGGGACACCTTCTTGAACTCTTCGGCCGTGTCGAGGATCAGAGTGATCTCCTCGGCGGAAAGGTCATAGAGTCCCAGCAGGTCTTTTCTGGTCCACTGCATTTTTTTGATCCTATTTCAAAGGGGTTGAAGTTTCATTTCCGACGGCAGCCCGCTCCTCGGCAGTGGGGATCTCATAGATCTCCAGTTCCGGATCGAAGCAGAGCCGGATCTTGTGATCCGAGGGGACCTTCAGCGAAAATCCGGCGAAATCCGGCCGGATGGGAAATTCCGGTTCACCGCGGTCGACCAGCACCGCCAGCCGGATCATGCCGGGACGGCCGAAGTCCGTCAGAGCATCCAGCGCGGCGCGGATGGTGCGGCCGCTGGAGAACACGTCGTCCACGAGGATCAGTTTCCGGCCGTTCACGTCGAAGGGGATCTCCGTCTCCTGAATGGCGGGCAACCGGGAGAAATCTCCGAAGTCGTCCCGGTACATTGTGATGTCCAAGGTGCCGAATTCGGGATGTTTCCCGGAGATCGCCGCGATCTCACGCTCCAGCATCTTGGCCAACGGGACGCCCAACTTATGGATCCCGACCAGAGCGAGGTCCCCCTCCCCTCCGGAAAACTCCCGGCAGATCGCCTCGGCCATCCGGCGGATGGAGGCGGAGACCTCCGATGCTCCGTACAACTGTTTTTTCATGATTGTCAGATTCCCTTCCGCGTCCTCTTTTTTCCGGCATACTGCGCCTTCTCCGAAGACGTTTTCCCTGTCCATTCGGAAATTTTTGCAAATTTTTCGAAAAAAAGGATGCGTTTTTTTTGACAAAAAACGTTTTCGGGTATAATTTACACTTGGAGCGGATTTTTTCAAAGCCGCCACGTCAATTTTTTGGAAAGAAAATAACGATCATGCAAAAAATTTTGTTGAGCGGCAAGATCCACACCGCCCGTCTCACCGCCTGTATGCTGGATTACGAAGGAAGTCTGGAGATCGACGAAGACCTGCTCGATCAGGCGGAGATCCTCCCCTACGAGAAGATCCTCGTCTCCAATAAGACCAACGGTTCCCGGCTGGAAACCTACGCCATCCCCGGTCCCCGGGGCGGCCGCGGCTTCTGCCTGAACGGTCCTGCGGCAAGGCTGGGAAATCCGGGAGACGTCGTGACCATCATGGCCTTCTCGGTATTCAGCGAGGCGGAGGCAAATGGTTTCAAGCCGCGGGTCATCGTCCTCAATGAGGAGAACAAGGTAACGCTGGTCAAGGGCGGATCGAAAAAATGAGGAAGCGGACGGATTCCGCACAAGCAACCACGGAGTTCGTCATCATCCTGCTGATCGCGGTGGTCCTGCTCGTGGCGCTTATAGCAGTATTTCACGCGACCTCCCGGGGGGGAGAGCGCAATTTTGAACTGATCCAAATGAATGTTCCCTAAACGGAACGCAAACCGGATTCTCCGGGAGGAAAAACAAAATGAAGCAGTTTCTAAAACACAGAGGCGCGCGTCAGCGCGGTCAGGGGATCGTGGAGTACGTGATCCTTGTAGCGGTGGTGGCTTTGGCTGCGCTTTTCGCCATCGGAGCTTTCAGCGACCGGCTCAGGGACATCATGACGGGTATCACCGAGACCCTCGGCGGTTCGGAGGAGGAAACCACCTCCGGCAAGACCAGCGTGCAGATCATTCGTGACATGGACAAGGGCGGAATGGACGCAAAATAGTCCTCCGTCATCTCTGCGGTCCTGCCGCAAAACAGAAAACGGACTGTTGCAAAGCCTCAACGGCGGAATGCAACGGTCCGTTTTCTTTTCCCTGGGAAACACCACGGTCACCGGAGTCCGACAAGTCCGGCGGCGAAGGGATGTTTTACGCGAGACTGCCGTTGCGGAGAGTCAGCAGGCCGTCCTCGTAGGTGAGTGTCATGCCGTCCAGCGCGGTCCCGGTATTTTCGATCGTGGAACCGATCTCAAACTCGCCGGAGTAGGCGCTGCCGTCAATGAAAAGCTGGAATGACACACCATCCATGGCGCCCTCACTGTCATCTCCGGAAAGATCGCAGATATCCCATCCAGCGGTGTTTCCGGTGGAAACGTCCAGCCGGATCGAATCGTCCGTCATGGAGCCATTTTCCCACGTGAGCATGGCGGCGGTGCCGCCGTTCGCAGAAAGATCGAAGGTCCAGTTGGTGTTTTCCAGTTCACTCGTTCCGCAGGAGAATACGCCGGCTCCGTCCCCGGAGAAACGGATCTGATCAAACCCCTTGATCTGTTCCGAAACCGCACCATTGAAATCATTCAGGACCAGCGTGGTGACAATCCCCTCATCCTTGCCCCCGTCGTGGCGGCATCCGAAAACATTCTCCGCGACGGAAGTACCGGAGATCGTGACGGTCGCATTCCCAATCACGCTGTCACCCTTGACCTGACCGATGGCATGGATCTCCGAAACCGTCGAATCCGTCACGGAGATATTGATGGCGCCATTCACGGCCGTCGATCCGGCCACCGAGGTCTCCACCGCCAGCAGAGCATGGGCGCCACCGCCGTAGATCACTCCTGCCGTGGATCCGGTCAGCTGAATGTTCACGTCGCCATTGATCGCACAGACGCCGCCGACCTGCGCCCAGCCGCCGCCGAACACGTTGCCGACTGTGGAGTTTGCGATGGAAATGTTCACTCCGCCAGAAAGTTCGGCCACGCCATAGTTCGAGACCAGAGCTCCGCCGAAAATCCCGCGACCGGCGGAGGTTCCAAGCGCGATGGAAGCGTTGCTGATGGAAATGTTCACTCCGCCGGCCACGGTATAATCCGCGCCGTAACGGGAGTTGCCGTTGCCGACGACCCAGCCGCCGCCATAGATGCAACGGTCAGCGCCGCCGGTGAAATTCCCGCCGGTGATCGACATGGAGATCGCACCCGCCAAATCCGAAGTGCTGATACCGTTTCCGGAGACGCGTCCGCCGCCGATCACATCGCTGGCAAAGGTGCCGCCATCGATATTGAAGGCGATATCGCCTGTGATTGACACATTGTTCGCGGCCTTGTTCATCATATTGCCGCCATAAACCTGTCCGGAGATCTCCGCGTTCTTGCTGATCGTGACGGAGACGTCGCCGGTGACGCTGCCCATACCGCCGCCATAGACCGCAGCGGTCCGGGCAGCCGTGCCGCCGCCGACGATCAGTTTGACTCCGCCCACGCTGTACTGTGCGGAACGGGCCCCTCCGATGATGGCGCCGATGGAGCCCTGACTGAACCGGACGTCTATCTCGCCGGAAACGTCCGCCGAAGCCGCACCGCCGCAGAGAGTGGTGGAACTTCCCCTTGTTCCGTCGTTATTGATGTAGAGACCGACGTGTCCATAATTTCCGGAGTTTCCGATGGTAATGACGCCGGAGGAATAACTGGTGGTATTGTCCCAGGTGGCGGCGACGTCGGCCCCGCCATTGACCTCGGTGGTGATGGTACCGGTGGAAGCGGCGGTCTCGCCGCCTGCCACCACGGAGGACACCACGATCTGACTCTTGCTGTTGCGGGACAGACTGTACCGCAGAGAATGGACCGCATCCAGGGCGGAGGTGTTCAGTCCGATCTCGCCGATGGAGGTTCCATCCACAGAGAGCGTAATGGTCCGGTCAAAACTTCCGGCCGTTCCGAAGAGCAGGTACTTTTCCTGGGAGAATCCGGCAACGTTGAGCGTACAGGCGAAATCGGTCGTGGTGAAGGCTCCGTAATTATTCACGTACACTCCGGTACTGACGTCCGCCCCTGCCAGGTCGAAATTCAAGGAACCGCCGGTGAAATCCAAGCTTGTGCCGAGGAGACGGCCTCCGCTCAGATTGACGGTCCCGGTGACCGCAAGCCCGGTGATCCCCTGCGAAACATAAGCGCCGCTCATGACGTTGACCGTACCGGTGATCTTTGCGGAGGCGTTGCCGGTGTGGTTAACGGTGAGCCGGGCTCCGGAGGAGAGATTCACGGTGCCGAGGATCGGCCCTTGCGCGGCAGAGGCATAGGCGACCTCCACGGCTCCGCCGGAAAGCACGTCGACGGTTCCATCTATCACGCCGTAGTAGAAGGTCTTGAGAACGCCGCCGCTGACCACTGCGTTGGAGACTACGCCGGAGCAGCGGACCATGGAACCGGTGCCGTCCATGGAGAGATCGTTCACCTGACCATAGCGCTTGATGTCCAGCGCATTGATGACGGTGGCGTTCAGGTCCATCCCCTCGATCAGGGCGCCGGATGACACGACCACTGCGTATCCTTGGGTCGCAGTACAGGAGAGATCGCTCACCACCGCACCGTTATTGACAATAAAGGCTTTGGCGACATCCGTGACAAGTTCGGCTCCGGAAATGACCGCTCCGGAACAAATACGGGCAACGCCGCCATTCTCGATGGTGAGATCACTGACCGATCCGCTCAACGCGGCAGAGACACCTTCCCCAATGGCCAGTCCGGAGATGGTCCCGCCGGAAAATCCAAAGGATCCGCCGAAGACACTCGCTCCGGAAACGGTGCCGCCGGCCTGATTCCAGACGCCGTCGTTAACGGTCACGTCGATCATGGTCCCGGCGGTCATATTGACGGCACCACCGTCCATGACCACGCCGCTGACGTTCACATTACGGGTGGTTCCGGTGGTGTCATACTTCATGGTTCCGCCGGAGATGGCGACGTCCTTGACGATCAGGTCGCCGGCACCGGTGGGGGTGAGATCCAGCAAGCCGTCGGAGAGAACGATCCCGGTAGCGGAAACTGTGCCGTTGCTGGCGTAAAGTTGTACCGTGCCGCCGGCAACTTCAAGGGTGTTGACGATGGCATGCTGGACCTCCAGCACACCGCCGCTCACGTGCAGAGCCGTGAGGCGGGGCGTGTTGCCGCGGGCCGACATGGAACCGCCGTAAAGCGTAACGTTGCTGGCATACGCCGTCTGGCTGACCCAAAGCAATCCGCCATAGATGGAGACGTCATTCAGGGTCAGTCCGGCATTTCCGCGGATGGTGCCTCCGCTCAGGACGATTCCGCTGACCGTAGTGCGTCCGCTGGTGGCGACACCGTTATTATCCATGTTCACGGTACCGGCGAGAGCGGACAATCCGCTGACGTCCGTGTACTGGCGGATGAACGTGGTCCCTCCGCTCACCGTGAGATCGTTGACGGCAACGCGGGCTTCGGCAGCCCCGCTGGCGGAAAGACAGACGTCCGTGGCTTTGGCGGCCGTCAGATCGGCATGGGTCAACGTACCACCGGAGAGGGTGATGGCGCCGCCGGAATACGTGACGCCTTCCGCGAAACCGTCCTCCAAAGCGAGAGATCCTCCAGCCATGTCAAGGCCGGAGAGATGCCCGTTTTGGACCCGGATGCTTCCGCCGTTCATGGCAGTTGACGTCACAGCTCCGCTCTGCATCTCGATGGTACCGCCGGTGCGGATCACGGTGTTTTTCGCGGTTCCGCCCATCACCTTGATCTTGGTGTAGGGAGAAGCGTCCAAAGTATAGCCGTTGAGAACGGTCCCGGAGGTAACCGCCGATGCTCCGGCATAGAGATAAGCGAATTCGCCATCGCCGGAAACAGAGAGGGTCAATACACCGGAATCATCCAGGAGAGAGTAGGTCTTGTTGTGGTAATCCACGCTGTCACCGACGGAAAGCGTACTCACCGCGGCATCGTCCACGACGAGGGAGAAGCTGTCGGTACATCCGGCGGCGTTCCCGGCCAGCAGGTACTCCCCCATCACTTTCGAGGAGTCGCAGGAGATTGTGAAAACGGAGCCCGCAATAGCGCTGAAATCTTCCACCAGCAGATGCTCGGAAGCCACCGAGATCAGATCGTATTCGAAACTGGTTCCGGAAACCGTGACTTCGGCATCGTTGCAGATGATCTGCGCCTCGTTGGTCATGGAGAAGGCGCCGGAGAGGGTCATGGTTCCGGAGAGTCCCATGGATCCGTTGCGGACCGCCACGTTCTGCAGCATTCCGCCGTCGGCCTCCACTTCGCCGCCGGAGAGGATGGTGACATCCCGCAGAGAGCCGGAGACCATTCCCAGAAACCCGCCGGAAAGGGTCACGTTGGAGGCGCTGGTCCCGTCGTAGAGATTGACGCTGGCGGCATCCCGGAGAATCATATCGGAGCCTTCGCCGCCGAAGAAATAGAGTTCTCCGCCGCCGCTGATCACGGTATCCAAAATCCTACCGCCTTCGGAGACGTACTGATAACTGCTGGAGGTCAGCACAAAACCGCTGGCAGTGCCGCCGCTGAGACGGAAGTTTCCGCCCAGTTCGTTGACGCCGGTCACATAGGTCTCATCATCTCCGGAGACGTCAAGCTGGATCACGCCGCCCTCGCTCTGAATCACTCCCGTTGCGGTGCCGCCGGCAGCAATGTAGAGTTCGCCGCTGCTGGAGAGCCGGACATCCGCCGCAGAACCGCCGTACTGAACGTCCAGCATGCCGTAGGCAAAAATCTCCGTATCGCTGGCGATCCCGCCCTCCTCCACGCTTTGATAAGCGCCTTCGTACAGCAGGAATCCGGAAGCCACGCCGTCCTGCAGACGGAATGTCCCGGAAACATTGGTGCCGCTGATGAGCGTACCGTCTCCGCCGGCGATGATGCAGTTGATGATGCCGCCGGAGTTCTGGGTCGTATTCAGCGCAGAACCGCCGGCTTCCACGTCGAGGACGGCCCCTGACATGAGGATCGTCCCACTGGCGAGCCCCTCCTCCTCCACCGTAAGATACGCGGAATTGTAAAGCAGGAAGTCCGTGGCGACGCCGTTGGAAAGGGAGAATGCTCCGTAGCGGTTGGTCCCGGTGATCTTGGTCTTGGTGTCGCCGCCGATCACGCTGGCAACGATATTGCCCCCGTTGTCGATGGTGGTGGCGCTGGAGACGAGAACGTTCACAGCAGTACCGCCGGAGAGGACAACGAGAGTTCCCCGACTCTTCAGCCGCGTGTTGGAAACGGTGGCGCCATCCGTCACCGTCTGGACCGCGTTGGCAGAGACGAGCGTATAGGAAACGTAGGCTCCGGAATAGACGGTCTCCTCGCAATAGGCAAGAAGTGTGACGCCCAGCGCCGTGCCGCCGGAGAGGGTGTAGGAACAATTCTCATCCTTGGTACCGCCCACTCTTCCGCCGGAGAGATATCCTGCCGTCTGTTCGATGTCGCTGACCCCATTCACCTCCGGAGAGAGAACGGTGCCGCCGGAAATGTACAGTTTCGCGTGATTGGTAAGGGAGAAGGCTTCCGCCGTTCCGCCGCTGTAAACATAGACGCTGTCGCTGTTTACCACCGCTCCGGAAGAATAAACGCCGCTGCTGATGATGATCGCCATAGGGATACCTTTCTTTGTTCCGGGGAACGCAAAGTCATATTTTCGTTTATTCAGTTAATCTATCACCGAACCAGCCATTTTACAAGTCAAAAAAACAACTTGCCCGCAATTATTTACGAAGAAAAATGCAGAGAAAAGAAGGAAACACTTCCCCTCCCCGCTTCCATCACGAAAAAAATCAGGAGACTTTTTCTTCAGCGGTTCTTCCTGCTGAACATGGAAATGTCCAGCGGCAGTTTAGCACGCTCGATCTCCTCCATGAATCCGGGGATGTTCCCCGTGGGTTCGAACACGCCTTGGATCCGGTTCTCGGTATCCCAGCCGGTCTGGCGGAAAGTGAAGAGGTCCTGCATGGTGATGATGTCCCCCTCCATCTTGGTGATCTCGCTGATGTTGACCACCTTGCGGCTGCCGTCCCGTTCCCGGCTGATCTGCACAACGATATTGATGGCGCTGGCGACCTGCTCCCGGATCGCCCGCAACGGCAGATCGAATCCTGCCATCAGCACCAAAGTTTCCAGCCGGGCCAGGGCGTCCCGGGGACTGTTGGCGTGAATGGTGGTCAAACTGCCGTCATGCCCGGTGTTCATGGCCTGAAGCATATCCAGCGCCTCCCCGCCGCGGCACTCGCCGATGACGATCCGGTCGGGCCGCATCCGTAGCGCGTTCCGGACGAGGTCCCGGATGGAGATCGCCCCCCTCCCCTCGATGTTGGGAGGACGGGATTCCAGACGGACAAGATGTTCCTGGTGGAGCTGAAGTTCCGCGGAATCCTCAATGGTGACGATCCGCTCCCGGTTGGGCAGAAAACTGCTGAGCACGTTGAGTAGCGTGGTCTTACCGGAACCGGTTCCGCCGGAGATCAGGATGTTCTTGCGAACCGCCACGCAGACCGCCAGAAATTTGATCATGTCCTCGCTGATGGAGCCGAAACGGATCAGGTCCGCCGCCTGAAACGGCACCGCAGAAAATTTCCGAATCGTGATGGTCGGACCATTCAGCGCCAGCGGCGGGATTATGGCATTCACGCGGCTTCCATCCGGAAGACGGGCATCCACCATGGGCGAACTCTCGTCAATGCGCCGCCCCAGCGGAGCCACGATCTTTTCAATGGCCGCAAGCACCTGATTGTTGTCGGCGAAGGCGGTGTCGGTGCGGTAGAGCACGCCGCCCTTTTCCACGTAGACCTGATCGGGACCGTTGACCATGATCTCGGTGAGTTCGTCGTCGGCCAGAAGGTTCTCCAGCGGTCCCAGCCCGGTAGCCTCCTGCACCAGTTCCCGTTCCAGAAGATCCAGCGACAGTTCCTTGGGCAGCGGAATGGTCAACTGGGAGAGGATCTCGCTGATCATCTCCCGCGCCTGAGATTTCAACTCATCTTCGGAGACACCGGAGAGGGCCAGTTTCTTCAGATTGAGCCGGTTGAGAAGTTCCTTGTGCGCACCCTTCTTGATCTCCTGCACCAGGGACCGCAGCTCCTCCGGCACTCCGGAGATCTTCATCACCGGGATCGCTTCTTTCCCCTGCGGCCTCTGCGGCGGCTCCGCCAGCGCCTTCAGGGATCCGGCGGCAGGGACGGCAGATCGCTCCCCTTTCAGCGTAGCAGGGGGCGTTTTCACCGGGGCGGGCCTGGCGGCCGGTGTCGGACTCTTTTTCGGGGGGACAGGCTCCACCGGCTTCGTCTTTCCCGCGGAAGCCGCAGGGACCGGCAACTTTGCCTTGGGGACTTGCGGCCGGGAGTCTAACGGCAACGGAATGGTCCTGTCTGCCGGGCTTTTGGGCTTCTCCTGCAACAGATTGATCTCAAGTTTCGCCTTGCCCAACTGCAGGCTTCCGCCCTTGGAGAGATCGAAAGGATCGTTGGGATAAAGTTGCGTACCGTCCCCGGCGATGGTCCCATTGCTGCTGCCGAGATCCATGAAATTGATGCGGTTCCCGGAAATCACCAACTGTCCGTGGCGCCGGGAGACTCCGGGACAGGCGATCTGGATCTGACACCGGGCATCGGCTCCCACGAGATAGGCTCCGGATTCCAGCCGCGCCCGCATGGGGGCACTGCCGGGAATGGTGATGACGACCTCGATCATATCGGGCCTCTACTTGACGTTCCGGCGTTCTTCGCGGCGCTGATTGTACTTGGGGATCTCCTGCTCCAGCAGTTTGAAGTTCACGCTGCGCTTCTCGATATCCCGGGAGATGCGTTCATCGTCGAAGTTCCGGAGCGAGAGGGTCAGTTTTCCTTTTTGGGCAGCGAAAATCAGCATCTCCACCTCGTCGGGGTAGACCTGCAAGGTGACGGTGCCGTAGTTCCGGGAACCGTTGGGGTCCACGTTGTAACTGCCCCAGCGGTTGCCAACTGCCAGCACTTTCACGTCCTGCAAAATGGTCAAAGTCAGGGTATCCAGCGCCGCATCGCCGCGGACGTCCGGGAAGCGGAACGTCCCCACCACGTCCACGTTATCATTGGGCTGGATCAGATTATTCACGCATGAGACGGCGTCCACGGGGATGGAGACCGCCCGCCATCCGGGCTGGATCACGCCGTTGAAACCCTGCCGCTGGGAAACCGGCTTCAGGTCGGTGGTCTGCAGGACTTGACCGGCACTCATGCTGGTTTCCAGCCGCCGGCCCACCACCTGCGGAGCCTGCTGCCACGGGATGTCCCGGCTCAAAGCCTGCGCTTCCTTGGGGCGCTTGGTGACGAAGCGGGAGAGGTCGCGCTCGGTGAGGGACTCACCCTCCACAAGATTCCGAGCAACTTTAATGAGGACGACGGTCTCGGAATCGCCCTGAATGCGACGTTTTTCCGCCTCCAACTGTTGGAAGGAGAGGATAAAGGCCAGCAATCCGAAAACGACGGCAAGCAGCAAAAGCAATTTTTGACGCATAGTACATTTCCTCCTGATGCGGATAAGATTGTCACGGAGTTATTATAATCGCACTTCCGCAAAATGTCCACCCCGAAAGCAAAAAACAAAAGATTTTTCTTCTTCCGTCCGAAAAACCGGGGCCTCCGCAGGAGAGCGGCATCCACGGCACGTATGCGCTCTGCGGCGCACCATGCGATGACGATCCAGGTCGAATCGACACCACTGCGCTGCAAAATCCCTTTACGCCAAGGTACCGATGGTCTGCCAGGTGGTCAACTGCTTGTCGTTGATCTGCCAGTAACCCG
>DCGG01000092.1:14647-19329 GCA_002315455.1 Lentisphaeria bacterium UBA1784 | reverse complement strand
CCGGCTCAGCCGGTGGTTTTGATTTGCTTTTTTTGGAGGGGAGACGTCAGACGGCTCCGACTGGTCCGACAGGTCTGACCGATCGGACGCTAGTGCGGAGGTTGTTCAGTCCAAAAAGAGGTTCTTGCTGGTGAACACCGGGTCGCTGGTCACGTGGATCCCCAGTTTCCGCAGACCGATCTCATCCCCCTGCGGCGGGATGTGGGAGATATGCATCTCGCATCCTTCCAGCTGCTTCAGACACTTCATGGCCAGACTGGCCGCAGGATTGGAGGGCATGCTGACGCTCAAAGCGGTCAATGCTTCGGTGAGGGTGAGGCTGATCCGGGAGTCTTTGAAGATCTTCTGCTTCAGTTCGCCCACGGAGTCGATCACCTGCGGAGAAAGCAGGTAGAGCGCATCCGGCAGACCGGCCAGATATTTGATGGCGTTCAACACGCAACTGGAGGCGGCGTGGAGCAAGGGAGAGTTCTTGCCGGTGATGATGGTGCCGTCGGCCAATTCCAGCGCAGCGCCGCAAAAAACGTTCCCGTTTCCTTTACCGGGCGTGGAGGAGGCGATCTCCGCCGCCTTGCGGGCAGGAGCGACCACCTTGCGGTCCAGTTCGTTGATGGAGAGATCGTCCATCAGCAGTTTTACCCGTTCGGCGACCTGCTTCTCCGCAACGCCGTTGGCGTGATCGCAGAGGGAACGGAAATAGCGCCGGATGATCTCCTGTGTGGCGGCTTCCCGGACGACGGCGTCGTCCGAAATGGCGAAACCGACCCGGTTCACGCCCATGTCGGTAGGAGAGACGTAAAGTTGTTCCGGCGGCATGATCTTGGCGCAGATCCGCCGGACCACGGGGAAGATCTCCACGTCGCGATTGTAGTTGACGGCGGTCTCACCGGTGGCTTCCAACTGGAAGGGATCGACCATGTTCACGTCGCCGAGGTCGGCGGTGGCCGCCTCGTAGGCGAGGTTGACCGGATGGTTCAGGGGCAGGTTCCAAACCGGGAACGTCTCGAACTTGGCATATCCGGCCTTGACTCCCTGAAGCTGTTCGTGATAGACCTGGGAAAGGCAGGTTGCCATCTTGCCGGAGTTTGGTCCGGGGCCGGTGACGACCACGATGGGCCGCTCCGTCTCGATATAGGCATTGGCGCCATATCCCTTGGGACTGGCGATGGCCTCCACGTCAGTGGGATATCCCTCGATGGGACGGTGAGTATAGACCTTGATGCCCCGGCGTTCCAGACGGTTGAGAAAGACCTTGACGGAAGGCTGATTGCGGTAGCGGGTCACCACCACGGCCCGGACGTTCAGCCCCCAGTTCCGGAGGTCATCGATGGTCCGCATGGTATCGGCATCGTAGGAGAGGCCGAAATCCGCCCGCATCTTCTTCTCTTCGATGGCTCCGGCATAGATGCAGATGATGATGTCGACCTTGTCCTTGAGGCGCTGGAGCAGTTTGATCTTGGCATCGGGATCGTAGCCGGGCAGGACCCGGGCCGCGTGATAATCGCAAATCAGTTTTCCACCGAACTCAAGGTAGAGCTTGTCCCCGAAGCGGCCGGCTCTCTCCAGAATGGCTGCGGATTGTTCTCTGAGGTACTGTTCACTGTCAAAACCGATTTTCATGATACGTCGCCATAGAAGTGGGGGGTTGGTTATTTTTGATAATATAACTCCGATTCGATGATAGAGCAAGACGTTTTTAAAGGGATTTTTTGTAATTATATGCAACCGGGGTTATATTATATGGAGAGGGATTCCGGAATGTTTTTTTCGAGATCCGTCTTCCGGAAAAAAAACGGAGGCCGCTTGCCGGTATCTTTCCCGCCGGAGCCCCCTTGAAGTGAGTCAAAAAAGGAGTTTCCCTGATATGATCATCAAGTCCATCGCCTATCCCAGAGCCGCGCTGATCGGCAATCCTTCGGACGGATACTTCGGCAAGACGATCGCTTTTGTCTTCAAGAACTATTCGGCGCAGGTCCTGCTCTATGAGACCCCGGATCTGGAATTTCTTGCATCCCGCCGGGACTATAACCGTTTCCCCAGTCTGGATGCCCTCAACGACGACATCGAATTCTACGGCTACTACGGCGGCATCCGGCTGATGAAAGCCGCGGCAAAAAAATTCAACGAATACTGCCGGGAACATGACATCCGGCTGGCGAAAAAGAACTTTACCATGTGCTACGACAGCACCATACCCAACCGCTTGGGTCTGGCCGGATCCTCGGCCATCATCACGGCAGCCATGCGTGCCATGGGGAAATTCTACGGTGTCTCCATCGAACCGGCCTATCTGGCCAATCTGGTCCTCTCCGTAGAGCGGGACGAACTGGGCATCCCCGCCGGTCTGCAGGACCGGGTTGCGCAGGCCTTCAACTACCCGATGTACATGGACTTCGACAAAGAGCACATGCAGAAAAAGGGGATCGGACGCTACCAGAAACTGGACATCCCGGATGGCCTGAATCTCTACGTGGCCTACCGTACCGATCTTGCAGAGGGTTCCGAGATCCTCCACAGCCGCCTGCGGGACGATTTCGACAACAAGGTCCCGCGGGTGTTGGACGCCATGCAGGAGTGGGCCCACCTCACCGAAGAAGTGCGGGATGCCATCAAAGCGAAAAAATTCGACAGGATTCCCGCGCTGCTCGACCGGAACTTCGATCTGCGCTGCGAGGTCTGTGCCGGCTCTATCAGCATCAAGAACCGGAATATGGTGAACATTGCCCGCCGCAACGGGGCGTCCGCGAAGTTCACCGGCTCCGGCGGAGCCATCATCGGCACCTACGAAAACGAAGCCATGTATCGCCGGCTGAAGAAGGAGTTCGCGGAAAACTCCATCGACATTCTGAAGCCGATGATCGTCAGATCCGGAGCGAAGGCGTGACCATGAGCGGAAAAATCGTCCGGAAAGCGGTGATCCCTGCAGCGGGCTTCGGGACCCGTTTCCTGCCCTTCACCAAATCCGTTCCCAAGGAACTGATCCCCCTGGTGGACCGTCCCGTGCTTCAGTACGTGGTGGAGGAGGCCGCGGCTTCCGGGATCGAAGACATTCTGCTGGTCCTCAGCACCGAGAAGGAGGCGGTGATCCGCCACTTCAACCCCTTCCCCGAATTGGAGAACCGGCTCCGGGAACGGAACAAGACTACTGAACTTGCGGTTCTGAAAAAACTGGACGGCATGGCCCGGATCCACTACGTCTATCAGCAGGAACTGAACGGACTCGGCGATGCCATCCGCTATGCGGAAAGTTTCGCAGGGAACGATCCCTTTGCCGTCCTGCTGGGCGACACGGTGATGGACAGTTCCAACGGGGTCCCCGTGATCGGCCAGTTGATTGATGTTTTCCGGCGTTACGGTGCCTCTGTGGTGGCGTTGGAAGAGGTCCCGAAGGAACGCATCCACCGCTACGGAGTCGCGGGTGGAACCATGCTGGACGGTGCGGTTCTGAAGATCAGGGAACTGGTGGAGAAACCGGCGCCGGAAAAGGCTCCAAGCAATCTGGCGGTTGCCGCCCGATACGTTTTCGAGCCGGAGATCTTCGCCGCGCTGGCCCGGACGCCCCGAGGCAAAGACAACGAGCTTCAGATCACCGATGCCATGAAGTTCCTCCTGACAGAGCGGGATTTTTACGGCTGCCGCATTGCCGGACGCCGTTATGACATCGGCAACCCGATGGGGTTCCTGCAGGGAACCGTGGAATTTGGACTGAAACGACCGGAATTCAGGGAAGAATTCAAGGCGTTTCTCGTCCGCACATTGCAACAAATGAAAGATTGACGCGACACTCCGTCAGCACAACCGCAAGAAAGACAACAGAACCGTGTTTGAAAAACTGAAAAAGGGCATTCTTTCGCTTTTCTCATCCGCCCCCCAAAAAAATTCTCAAGGGAAGAAAAAAGCATCCTCCGGCAAAAAGCAGTCCGGATCCGGCAGCGTCAAGGTCAAAACGCAGGGGACAGGTTCCGAAAACCGGCGCACTCGCAACGCCAAACCGACAGGCGAAAAACGTTCCGGCCGCGGGCAGACCTCCCCGTCCCGGAAGCCGCGGACGGCCAGCCCCCCCAGGGAACAGCATGACTCCGCTGAACTTCAGGAAGCGGAAAAGCTGATCGCCAGCCATCCCCAACGCCCCATGCCCGCCGAGTTGAAAGAGGTCCCGCCCTGCGAAGGGAAGTCCCGCTTTCAGGATTTCGGTCTGGCAAAAGAGATCCTGTTCGGCACCCAGGAGGCCGGATTTGAATACTGCACCCCCATTCAGGCCATGACCATCCCCCTGCTTCTGGAAGGCCGGGACCTCGCGGGGAAAGCACAGACCGGAACCGGAAAGACGGCGGCGTTTCTGCTCTCCGTTTTCAACCGCCTGTTGACCCGTCCGCTGGAAAGCGAGCGCAAAAACGGTGTGCCAAGAGCATTGATCCTCGCTCCCACCCGGGAACTGGCCATCCAGATCCACAAGGACGCGGAACTTCTGGGCACTTTCACCGGCCTCAACAACGTTCTGGTCTTTGGCGGAATGGACCACGAGCGCCAACGCCGTTCCCTCAACGCAAAACTGGACCTCGTCATCGGAACACCGGGACGGGTAATCGACTTTGCCCACGGATCCTCCCTTGATCTTTCCAAGGTGGAAGTGCTGGTCATTGACGAAGCAGACCGGATGCTGGACATGGGTTTCATTCCCG
>DCGG01000092.1:0-14602 GCA_002315455.1 Lentisphaeria bacterium UBA1784 | reverse complement strand
CCCCAAGAAGGGTGTCCGACAGACCCTGTTCTTCAGCGCCACGCTGGATGACAGCATTCTGCGGCTCAGCTCCGGTTGGCTGGCGGATCCCGCCGTCATCGAAAGCGAACCCGAACAGATGGTCAGCGACAACATCGAGCAGACCTTCTACTCCGTCTCCCGGGACGAAAAACTGGCGCTCATGCTCTATCTGCTCAGCCACGAACCCTACGACCGGATGCTGATTTTCGGCAACCGCAAGGACGTGAATCTGAAATTGCAGTACGATCTCGCCCGCTACGGTTACGAGGTCCCGGTGCTCTCCGGAGACATCGCCCAGGAGAAACGGATCAAGATCCTGGAACGGTTCCGGCGGGGTGAGACCAAGGTGGTGATCGCCACCGACGTGGCCGCCCGGGGGATCCACGTGGATGACGTTTCTCTGGTAATCAACTACGATCTGCCGGAACGTTCCGAGGACTACATCCATCGAATCGGGCGTACCGGCCGCGCCGGACATCAGGGAAAGTCCGTCAGCTTCCTCTGCGAATATGGAGCCTACTATCTGCCGGCCATCGAGGAACTGCTCCATCGGCAATTCCCCAGCGCCCTCCCGACGGAGGAGATGCTGACGCTGCCGCCGGAATCCCCCTGCGCCCACATGCCTTCCCTGCCGGAACGCAGAGGAGGTGGCTTCCGAAGAGGCGGAGCAGGCAGTCGTTTCGGTGGACGCTCTCGGGGACGAGTCCGCCGCTGACGGGCGTCCGGCGATCTGCAGAAAATACTGTTTCCGATTGGAATTTTTCCAAACCGGGCCTATATTATGCAGCGGCAGGATCGGTATCCATTTGCAAGGACGAAACTCATGCAGAACAAAAAAAGAGTACGCCGCCTCTACGTGGTGGACTATCTGGTGACTCCGGACCAGCGGATCGAACATGGAGCTGTATTGGTGGAAAACCGGCATATCCTCGCAGTGGGCGGGGTTTCCGGGTTCTCCATTGATGACGAACTGGAGATCCTCCGCTTCCCCGGAGCCTACATGACTCCCGGATTCATCGACACCCACATCCACGGAGCCGGAGGATGCGATTGTTCCCGGTTGCAGGATTCATCCAACTCCCTCGCTGACATGAGCCGTCTGCTGGGGGAGCGCGGCGTCACCAGTTTCTTTCCCACCGTCGTGGCGGACCGCCCGGAACGGATGCTGAAAAATCTCGAGGCCCTCAATCTGGCGCTTCAGGAGGATCTTCCCGGCGCCGCCGCAGCAGGGATCAACATCGAAGGCCCCTTTCTTAATCCGGTCAAGTGCGGAGCCCAGCCGGTGGAGTACCTCTCCCCCGTCGATCTCGGCCTCGCGGCAGAACTGCTGGATGCCGCCGGAGCATGGGCACGAAGCATGACCTTCGCACCGGAACTGGAGCATTCCGATCAGTTGATTGCCCTTCTTGTGGACCGGGGTGTCAAGGCCTCCATGGGGCACAGCATCGCCGACGAAGCGCAGGCAATGCGGGCCATTGACGTAGGCGCCTGCCACTGTACCCACCTCTTCAACGGGATGCCGCCACTTCACCAGCGCAATCTGAGCCTGACCGGCGTCGCCCTCATCGACAATCGGGTCACGGCGGAACTGATCATCGACGGGCATCACATCCACTCTCGGATGGTCGATCTGGCTTGCCGCTGCAAACCGGTGAGCCAGATCATCGGCATCAGCGACTGCACCATGGCGGCCGGGATGCCGGATGGAGAGTACCACATCGGCCCCTCCTCCATCATCGTCAAAGACGGTTACTCCCAAAACGCGGAGGGATTGCTGGCCGGCACGACCACCATGCTGGATACCGGCTGGCACAGTCTGATGAGTTCCGGGCATCTTTCGGAGACCCTCGCTGCCCAGACCGTGACCGCCAATCCGGCCTTCGCCTACGGGATGACGGACCGGGGCGTACTGCTTCCCACCCGCCGGGCGGACTTGGCCATTTTTGAACGCAAAACCAACCGACCGCTGCTGACCGTTTGCGGCGGCGAGATCATCTACCGGGCGCAGTAAGGATCTTTTATGGCGAATCCCAATGAATACCGGCTGCTGGACAGCGGCAATATGATGAAACTGGAACAGGCCGGGCCCATCCGGCTGATCCGTCCGGCGCTGAACGCCTTCTGGAAGCCGGAACTTCCCAAGGCGGAGTGGGACAAGGCGGATGCCGTGTTCACCCGGGACGCCGGCGGCAACGGCAAATGGACCTTTCACCGCACCCTTCCCGAAAACTGGGAAGTCACCTATGCCGGGTTCCGTCTCCGCCTGAAGATGACGGGTTTCGGGCACCTCGGGTTCTTCGCCGAGCAGTATGCAAACTGGGATTTCTACCGCAAGTTGGATCTGAAAGGCGGTTCCGCTCTGAATCTTTTCGCCTACTCCGGGATCGCCTCCATGGCCATGGCACAGAACGGAGCCAAGGTTTGCCACCTGGATGCCGCCAAGGGTATGATCGAATGGGGACGCATCAATCAGACTCTCAACCCGTCCGTCCCCGACCGGATCCGCTGGATCGCCGATGACGTGATGCGTTTCGTCGGCCGTGAACTGCGCAGGGGAAGCCGTTACAGCCTGATCGCACTGGACCCGCCCACTTTCGGCAGAGGTTCCAGCGGTCAGGTGTGGAAGATCGAAGCGAGCCTGCCCCAACTGCTGACCCAGTGCCGCCAGTTGCGGGATCCGGAACGGGATTTTTACGTTGTCTTAAGCTGTCACTCGCCCGGATTCTCCGTGCTGGTGCTGGAGCGGTTGCTCCGGGAAGCCTTCGGCGGCGGGACCTTCGATTCTGCGGAGATGACCATTCCCGAAAGTACCGGCAGGGTGCTTCCCGCCGGGATCAGCGTCCGTTGTCACCTCAAAAAAGGGGAAGGCCTCTGCGGCTGAACCTCGTCCCCCCCTTCCCTGCTGCGGCACGATTTTTGCCGGAGCCGGAAGTCCGGGGAGAAAACTGCACTACGCGGCGTTCTTATTTCTGCCGTTTCAGCAGGATGTAGTCCAGATTCATGGAATCGCCGCAGGCGTTGACGAGGGTGATCTTGTTCCATCCTTCCTTCAGATCCAGCAGGAACGGCTCCACACCGTTCCGGAGGGTCGTGGAGATCCACTCTTTGGGCTCCATGCCCAATCCGCGATACTCAAAGAAGGAAAAGGTCCCCTTGGCAACGCCGTTCACGATCAGCTTCCGATCGGAGGGGGCACTGGTAGCATAACGCAAAGCAATCGAATACTTTCCTGCCTCCGGCACCCGGAAACGCCAGGAGAGCTGATGTCCCCATTCGTTCCAGTAGGCAACGCAACTGCCGCTGACCGGCGGACGGACCAGCAGCTGGACCGCTCCGCCTTCTTCCGCAGAAAAATCCTCTGCTTCGAGAATGATCTCGCCGCGGCGGGGGCGCTTCCGGAGATTCTCCTTCATCACCGGCCAGTTGGTTTTGGTGATCTTCTGTTCTGCAAGCAGGTTGAGCAACCACGGCATCCCGCCGAACTTCTGAGCAAACTCCTTGCCGCAGATGCCGTAATCCAAAGGCAGCCCGTCCTCCAGATGTGCCACGGCGAAGTCGGTATATTTCCGGTCTCCGGTGAGTTTCCCAACGTAGGCAAAGCAATCCAGCACGTTCCCGGGGAACCAAGTCCCCCGGCGGTTGTACTTCGGGCAAGCGGTGGTGTAGTACATTCTCCGGGTATTGGGATCGTAGCCCTCCGTCATCAGCCAGTCTGCCAGCCGGACGATTGCCGTACGGATCGCAGGCTCCTTCGTCACTTCATAGTAACGGATCAAGCCGCGCATGAGAACGCCGGTGGCAAAGGGCTTGCCGCCCCGGTGGAATTTCTTGTCGGGACAGTCGCACTCCTCCGGATCGGATGGCATGTCCATGCAGCCGGTCTCCGGGTTCTGCCGTTCCACGACTTTTTCGGCATAGCAGCGCGCCGCTTCCAGATAGAGCGGATCGCCGGTGTTCTCGTAGGCGAAAACCTGATTCTGAAGAAACCATCCGGCCTCCCGTTCGATGTTGAACCGGCACTCCCGGGTCATGTTACGGGCAAGGGCTTCCGTTGCCCGGCAGGCGGTGTCATAAATCTCCCGGTCGCCCAAAAGAGCCCCCATGAGGAAGTTCCCCATCTGGAAATCATGTCCGCCGTAGGTATCCTGCCAGGAACCGAAAAATCCGGCGGAAAAATTCTCAAGATCCTCGAATCTGCCGTCATCCGCCTGCAACCGGGAACCGATGTGGCCGACCAGATGGGGATACATGGTCCCTTCCGGAAGGGTATCTCCGAAAGTGCGGTAGTGATCAATGGTGGTGTAGTGCCGTGCCATTTCCGCGCCCCGGCGGAGGTAGTTCCGCCGCCCGGTGCGGACGAACTGCAGGGCGCAGAGGTTGGTCACGTCGTACTCGTTGTTGCCCCAATTGTAACGGTTTTCGCCGAACCAGTCTCCGAAGTTCATCCAGCCGTATTCATGGTTGAGCTCCCGGTTGTTGACAAACCTGGCAAAGTTCAAGGCTGTCAGGGCCTCCAGATTGGACAATACTCCGGGCCGGACGGGAGAGATCGCCCCGAAAACTCCGGTCTTGCAGTAGTATTCGGGGGAAGCCTGCGCAAACAGAGGCTGGTTCAGATGTGCGAACAGCGCCGCGGATTCGGAGGTATCGGCAAGAGAGCTTCCGCAGATCACAAACACCCCGTCCAGCGTCATATTGGAGCGGAAATCATATCCGCCCTTGTTGTACCAGTAATAGTTCCGGATCAGAGATTTGGCATCCGTTGCCGGATCAAAATATCCATCGGGCAACGGCGGCAGGACGTCCACGGAAGAACCGTTTGCATCGCTCCGCACGCCCTTGGGCCACTTCTGCCAGAAATCCCGGACGTAAAGGACCCGGTGGTTTCCGCAGAGGAATCCGTCAGCATGCCGGAGAGCCGTCGTCTTCCCCTTCTCCCGTTTCCAGCCCTCATTCTGCCGAAGTTGACAGATCCAGTGCTCCTCGCCGGCAGAGGGCAGTCCTTTCCAGCAGAAACTGCGGACCGGGATACTGAATTCCCTGGAATCCCGAACGATCCGCCACTTGATCCGGACCATGCCGTTCGGAGTCCAGACCCCTGTCAACTGCCAGTGAAATCCGGGATCTTCATCAAATACGCCGGAGACAGTGATCGCGTCAAAGACCTGTGTCGTCTGCCGTTCATGATGAGAGTTTGCATTCCAACGGGCGGTCATCTTCCGACCGTCCGTCAGGACCAGTTCACCCCAAATCTTCTGCAGCAATTCGGGTTCGGCAAGAGGCTCGACCTGATGGGGCGAAGGAAATCCGTCGGTATTGGTCAAATAGTATTTGACCGGACCGGTGGCATCCGTATCGGCAGGGAAAGAACAGATCAGCCACTTGACACTTCCATCGGGCCACCGGGAAAAGACCTCCCGCGCAGATGGTTTCGTGAAGCCTTCCGCATCCACGAGGCGAACGTCCTTTGCATCCGCAAGGACGCCTCTGGCAAAGGGCACGCCTGAACGGACCGGCCAGTTTTTCCGGGGAATCCCGGAGGGTTCCGGCACCGTCAGTTCCACCCGGAAAGGGCGGGTGCGGCCCTGAAACACCAGCGGTCCTGCAACGAAGGAAAGCAGTTCGGACTTCACCTCCCGATTCTGATGGATGTGAGCCACGTAGACCGTCGCCGGAGTTCCGGGAGCAAGACGATCCGCGGGAATGGTGACTCCGTGGACCCGCATATTGTCGCAGAGTTCCGGAAGTTCAAAACTTTTCTCGCCGGCAGGGGAAACGACCACCCGCCCGGAACGCATCACGTCGGAAGTGCGCCAAACGATCCGGGTCTCTCCGGAGGGAAGCGCGTGTGATGCCACGTTTGCGATAAAGACCGGTTCCTCTGCGGAGAAACCGCGTAAAAAGCAGAAAACTCCAACCAAAAGCAAAAGAAATTTTCTAAAAAAGCATGAAATATTCATTCGGATATTTCCTTCGGAGTTAATTGGTTGCGGCGTTTATTTCAGAATAATATACCGTCAGGGAAGCGATTTTGCAACAGCAGATCATCCGTTTTCGGAAAAAAACGGATTACTCTTCTGCGGCAGGACCTTTTTTGCGTTTTTTGCGGTCCACACTCTTCTTTTTCCAAGGGGCATCGTCGGGACGCCGCTTTTTTGCGGGCCGTTCCCCCTTCCCTTCCGGAGTGCCGTCGAAACGGCGCTTCGTCCGGAAAGGTTTCTCCATCCCCTCCTCCGGAGCGCCCTCGAAACGGCGCCGGTTCCGCATCCGGGTCGCCCGGTCCTCATCGTATTTGATGCGGAATTCCGGATCGTTGCGGAAGGCATGCAGAATCTTTTCCGCCACCGCCTTTTTCGCGTAGATAAAGGATTTTTCGGCACGGATCAGGATCTTGCCCAGATCACTGCCACGCAGTCCGGTGCGCTCGCCAATGGTCTCCAGCAGCAGGGGAACGGTCAGACCGTTCTCCCGGCCCAAATAGAGAAAAAGTTTCTTCATATCGGGGTCGTCCGTCTCCTCCCTGGCGGGACGGAGGGAAGCATACTTCTCCTCGGAGAGACCGTCTCCGAAGCGGAGTTTCAACATGGCGGAAAGGACCTCCGCCGGATGTTCTCCCAGCGAGAGCAGTTCTTCCGCAAAACCGAGATACTCCTTGGCATCTCCGGAGTTGAGCAGTTCAGTCATCTCCGCGGCGAAACGCTGCTTGCGGGCCTCAATGATCTCCCTGCCGTCAGGAAGTTCCCGCTTCTGAAACCGGACCCCCACTCCCTGTTCGATCAGGGAAAGTTTCCGCTTCTCCCCGGGGGTGGCAAAAGTGATGGCGGTTCCATGGCTTCCGGCGCGGCCCGTCCGGCCGATCCGGTGGATGTAGATCTCCTTGCTCTGGGGCAGAGAGTAGTTGATGACGCAATCAAGGTCATTGACGTCGATGCCCCGGGCCGCCACGTCGGTCGCCACCAGCACCGGAAACTTTTTGGCCTTGAATCCGTTAATCACTTTCAGCCGCTGGGCCTGCGAAATGTCGCCGTGAAGCGCCTCCGCACGGAATCCCCGGGAGACAATCTTTTCGGTAACTTCGTCCACGTCTGCTCGGGTCCGGCAAAAGACCATGACGCACCATCCGGAATAGAGTTCCAGCAATCGGGCGAGCGCTTCGTTCTTCTGCTCCCGGCGGACTTCACAGCAGAACTGTTCCACAAGTTCCACGTTGGTGGGTTCGCCGTCGAGGTCGCTGACGACTTCATAGCCGGGGCGCATGAACTCCTCGGCAATCCTGAGGATCTCCTCCGGCATGGTGGCAGAGAAGAGAAGCATGCGTTTTTCGGGATTGGTCCCGGCGAGGATGGCGCGGATGTCGTCGATGAAGCCCATATCCAGCATCTCGTCCGCCTCGTCCAGCACGGCGAAATCCAATTTATCGAAGATTAGTTTCCCCCGACGCATCAGGTCCATGATCCGGCCGGGGGTGCCGATGACGACGTCGATCCCGCCCTTGAGCACCGCCAATTGGACCGTGATGATCTGCCCTCCGTAGAATGGAGCGATCCGCAACTTGGAGTCCCCTTTCAGGGATTCCAGCTCGGAAGCGATCTGGATGGAGAGTTCCCGGGTTGGCGAGAGAATCAGCGCCCGGGGATAGGGCTTGGGGTCCGTTCCCAGTTCCTGCAGGATAGGCAGGCCGAAGGCGGCGGTCTTGCCGGTGCCGGTGCGCGCCTGACCGATCACGTCCTTCTCTCCGGAAAGCAGCCGGGGGATCGCCAACTTTTGGATCCCGCTCGGAGTCTCAAATCCCTTGGCCTCGATCGCCTTGAGAAGGCGTTCCTCCACTCCCAACGCACGAAAATCTTCCGGACCGGGCATCATCAAATCCTTTCTGCCGGGGAGGAGGAAAGAACGCCCTTCCTGCTCCGGTTCAAACAAAAAAACCGGCAACGCGCCGGTCCGCATCACACATCTTGGATGACAACGTTGTAATATACTCTGAAAACCCTCTTTTTTCAACTGGAAACGACCCGTATCTAACGGTTTTTCCGCGCCGTGTAATGGGGGCTGGTCCCCGGCTCTGCATAAGCGATCTCTTCGCCGATGGCGCGGATGGAGCGCTCCAGTGCATCCCTGGTCTCCTGCGCATTCTCGTCCAGTCCCGGCTTGCCGTTGTAAAGGGTGTATTCCCGACGGTGTTCCACGCCGCCGGTATTGGGCATCATCACGTTTGCCCCCGCGAGCAGGCCGGACTGCCGTCCGTGTTCCGGATCGATGGCCTGCAGTGCGGTGGCGGCGGCGATATTCACGTCCTTCAGTTGAAGCCGGGTGCAGGCGATCATGTCAAGCGCCAGTTCCAACCGTTCCCGTTCCCGCTCCGGAGTTTCGGGAAGCGTGTCCGCCAGCGGAGCATCTTTGTGAGGCTGCCATGGTCCCATGCCGATCATGTCGATGTCCATGGTGCGGAAGAACTCCACGTCCCGCGCCAACTGCTCCGGAGTCTGCCCGGGGAGGCCGATCATCACTCCGGTCCCCACCTGATAGTCGCAGGCGCGGAGACGCCGGAGAGCATCCACCCTGGCCCCGAAACTGGTCCCGGCAGGATGGATCTTATGGAATAAGTCCGGATCGGAACTCTCGATCCGCAGGAGATAGCGGTCGGCTCCTGCCTCCCTCCAGCGCCGATAGACCGCCTCGGACTCCTCCCCGCAGGAGAGGGTGATGCCGCCCATGCCGGGGATGGTGCGCAGTCCCGCCACCACCCGGGTGACGAACTCCGTGAAGACGGCGTCCTGCCGCTCCCCGCTTTGGATCACTACCGATCCGTAGCCGAACCCCACCGCCAGCCTCCCCGCAGAGAGGATCTCATCTTCTGTGAGGCAGAATCGATGGATCTTTTCGTTGCTCCGGCGGATGCCGCAGTAGAGACAGTTCCGGGTGCAGACGTTGGAGAACTCGATCAATCCGCGGAGATGGACCTGATTGCCCACGGTCCGGAGTTTCAGCGCATAGGCGGTCTGCCGCAGGAGTTTCCGCTCCTCCGGAGTACGGAGGGAAAGCAGAGCCGTCAATTCCCCCGGAGAAAGCACGCTCCCTGCGGATGCCCTGGCGAGGATCGTCGGGAGGTTCATCGGCCCATCTCTTTCCGCAGTTGACCGACGATCTTCCCAAACTGGGCGACGGCATTCTCCACCGGCTCCGGTCTGGAGAGATCCACTCCGGCGTCCCGCATGATGTCGAGAACGTCCTTGGAGTCCCCGGCTTTCAGGAAGCCGAAGTAGGCGTCCCGCTTGGCAGGATCGCCGGCAAGGATGTTCTTCGCAAGCAGAAGCGCTGTGGACATCCCGGTGGCGTATTTATAGACGTAGAAGTTGTAATAGAAGTGAGGGATCCGCGCCCATTCCAGTTCGATGTCCTGATCCGGCTCCACCGCATCGCCGTAGTAGATCCTGTTGAGGCCGTAATATTTTTCAGAAAGCAGGTCCGCCGTCAGAGGTTCGCCCTGTGCCGCGAGTTCGTGGATCAGAAGTTCGAACTCCGCAAACATGGTCTGCCGATAGACCGTGCTGCGGATGTCATTGGCCAGATGGCTCAGAAGGTAGCAGCGGAAAGCCGGATCGTCGGTATTGGCCAGCAGATACTCCGAAAGCAGGATCTCGTTGGTGGTGCTGGCGACCTCCGCCACGAAGATCTCGTAGTCCGCGTAGTGGTAGGGCTGGCTGGCGTTGCTGTAGTAACTGTGGAGCGAATGCCCCAGTTCGTGTGCGAGGGTAAAGACGCTGTCCAACGTGCCGTTGTGGTTCAGCAGCAGATAGGGATAACTGTCGTAGCATCCGCCGGAGTAGGCGCCGGAACGTTTCCCCTTCCGGGCGGGGACGTCGATCCAGCGCTGGCTGCGGGCGAGATCCAACTTGGAGAGATACTCCCCTCCCATGGGAGCAAGGGCCGCCCGGACAAGTTCGAACGCCTCGTCGAAAGAGTACTCCCGGCTGCACTTGGGGATCAGCGGATTGAGCATGTCATACATATCCAGTTTCTCCAATCCCATCACTTCCCGACGGAGTTCCATGTAGTCGTAGAAGGCGGGCAAACCGGTGCGGACGTTGGTGACCAGATCGCGGTAAACGCTTTCGGGGACCCGATCCGGTTCCAGCGCCTGCGCAAGAGCAGAGGGATAGTTCCGCACCTTGGCCATGGTCACGTGCCGGCGGACGGTGGCGTCCAGCGTGGCGGCAAAAGTGTTGCGCTTGCCCCGGTAGGCGGCATACATCCGGTGGAAGGCGCGGCGGCGCACCTCCCGGTCCTCGGACTCGACCAGACGCCCGTAACTGCCGTGGGTCACCTCGACGGTGCGTCCGTTTTCGCCCTTGATCCTTCCGAAGGCGAGATCGGAATCATTGAGGATGCCGAAGATCTTGTTGGACGCGCCCATCACTTCGGAGAGCGTCCCGAGGAGAGCCTCCTCCTTGTCGCTGAGGATGTGTTTGCGTTCCTGCAGCAGTTCCAGCAGGCTGCGGCGATAGAGCGCCAGTTCCGGGCTGTCCAGAAAGGACTTCATTCTCTTCTCGTCGATGGCCATGACTTCGGGGTCGAACCAGCTCTCCAGCGGAGAAAGTTCCGCGAAGAGTCCCTCCAATCGGTCCACCCTGGCCCGATTGGCGTTGTTGGAGGTGTTCTCGTCGGAACGAAGATGGGCGTAGGAATAGCACTTCTCCGCAAGCCGGGAGAAATCATCCTGCGCGGCGATGGCTTCCGCCAGCACCGCCGGAGATTCGGCCAGCCGTCCGCGGTAAGAGGCAAATTTTTCTGCCAGCGGACGGATCCGGAAAAAATCTTTTTCCCATGCGTCGTTGTCCGCATAAAGCGGGGAAAGGTCCCAGGTGGGTTCCAAAATCTGTTTCATTGTCGAGGTCTCCTGTCGGAAAAGATTTTCACTATCGTTCTATAAAGTACTGCTCCCTCAAAAAAAATCAAGGCTTTCGGCAGGATTTCGGATTGATTTCTTGGAAAACTCCGGCTATATTCTCCCATGATCTTTTTTTGCGGATAACGGCAGGCAGAAAAGGATAGCGGAAGATATTTTTTGATAATATTCTTCATATCCATTTGTCCGATGCGCGTCTATATTATGGAATCGTCAGGAATTCTCAAGGAAGGTCCCGGAAAAGAGATGTCCGAATCGAAACGTTCACCGGTCCAGATCCAGGATTTCGACGGGGTGCGCACCCCCTTCGATCCGCTGGCGCTGCAGACCCGGCTCATCGGCTGCTTTCTTGCGGCGGGCCGGCAGGAATCCTCGCCCATGGCGGAGGACTTCGCCTTGGCGGTGGAATACACCCTTGCCCGCGCGCCCCGTCCGGAACCGGTCTTCGGCAGGGGGGAGTTGGACTCCGCCGTCACCGCCATGCTGGAAGAGACGGGATTCCCGGACGTGGCCCGGATTTTCCGTCAGCACGGAACCGAGAGCATCGTGGAGATCAGAGCCTCCCGGGAAACCGTCGCCGACCTGCTTCAGAAACATCTGGCCTGCCCGGAAGAACGTTTCGATGCAGTCCTCCACGAGACCTTGCAGTCCCTCGGAAAACTGGAAATGGAAAGCGCTCCGCCCCGCCTCATTCTGGAGTTGGCACGCCATATCGAACGCAAGATGTACAGCGCGACGCCATGCCGTTTCAGCGGAAACGCTCCCACCGTGACCATGACGCGGCAGGACATTTTCAACGTCCTGCCGGCGGAGGCGAAGCCATTGGTCTCGGCGGGGATCCTGCGGATCAGCGGCATCACCACACTTTTTGCGCGGATTCACTTCTTTTTCATGATGAACGAATTTGCCCGGAGCCTTCAACTGAAGCGCCCCGTTACGGAGTTGGAACTGGAGCCCCTGCTCTACCATGCCGGTCAGGTACTGGAATCCGCGCGGAGCGCCATCGTTCAGGCGACCGGCCGGCAGACGGGACTGCCTACGTTGCTGGCGATCCCGGACATGCTGGACTTCATCGTGGAATACTCCGGCGGCGACCGGGACCACGCGGAACAACTGGGTGCCGAACTTGCCACGGCCCTCGCTTCGGAGTTCCGCTGCGACCTCTACAAACTGACGTTTCAATGAAACCATAAAAAGAACCTCAAAACACAGGAGAAAGAATATGAAAAAGTCATTCGATGCCGCCGTTGCCTCCTACGCCGCCCTCGGCGTGGACGTGGAAAAGGCTTTCAAACGCCTGGATTCCATCGCCGTTTCCATGCACTGCTGGCAGGGCGACGACGTACAGGGATTCGAGAACACCAGTTCTCTGGATGGCGGACTCGCCGTCACCGGAAACTACCCCGGACGCGCCAGAAACGCCAAAGAACTGCGTCAGGACCTGGATTTCGCCATGACCCTCATCCCTGGGAAGAAACGGCTGAACCTCCATGCCATCTATGCGGAAAGTTCCAAAAAAACCGACCGCGACGCCCTGACGGAAAAGGATTTTGCAAACTGGATCAAGTGGGCCAAGGAGCGCAGGATGGGATTGGACTTCAACCCCACGATCTTCTCCCACCCCATGATGAAGAACGGCCTCTCCCTGACCCATCCGGACAAGGCCGTCCGCAACTACTGGATCAAACACTGCATCGGTTGCCGCCACATCGGCGAAGCCATCGGCAAAGCCCTGAAGAATCCCTGCGTCACCAACATCTGGATCCCAGACGGCTACAAGGATACCCCCTATGACCGCCTGAGTCCCCGCTCCCGGCTGAAGGACTCTCTGGATGCAATCTTCGCGGAGAAGATCGACGAAAAATACAACCGCGACGCCGTGGAATCCAAACTTTTCGGCATCGGCGCGGAAAGTTGTACCTTCGGTTCCAGCGAGTTCTACCTCGGCTATGCGGTGCAGAACAAAAAACTGCTCTGCCTCGACGCCGGACACTTCCACCCCACCGAAGTCATCAGCGACAAGATCTCCAGTTGTCTGCTCTTCCTCGATGAGATCCTGCTCCACGTGAGCCGGGGCGTACGGTGGGACAGCGACCACGTCATCACACTCAACGACGAACTGCAGGCCATCGCCTCCGAAATCATCCGTCACGGCTTCGAAAAACGGGTCCACATCGGTCTGGATTACTTCGACGCCAGCATCAACCGGATCGCGGCGTGGACCATCGGCATGCGGAACATGTCCAAAGCCCTGCTGCTGGCTCTGCTGGAACCCGCCGCGCTGTTGAAGAAGGCGGAGAACACCTTCGACTTCACCGCCCGTCTGGCCCTCCTCGAGGAGTGCCGCACGCTGGACTTCGCACCGGTCTGGGACGAATACTGCAACCGCGCCGGCGTCCCCGTGGGCACCGAATGGCTGGAGACCGTCCGCAAGTACGAGGCGAAGGTCCTCTCCAAGCGCAACTGAGGAGCCACCGTCATGGAACCCATGGAAGAACAGATCCGGCAGATCCTGCTCGCGATTGGCGAGGACCCGGCACGGGAGGGGTTGCTCAAGACCCCTGCCCGGGTCTCCAAAAGCCTCCAATTTCTGACCCGCGGATACCGCCAGAACCTGAAGGAGGTGGTCAACGGCGCCCTGTTCACGGCGGAGTCCGACGACATGGTGATCGTCCGCGACATCGAATTCTTCAGTCTCTGCGAGCACCACATGCTCCCCTTCTTCGGGAAGTGCCACGTGGGCTACATCCCCAAGAAAAAGATTCTCGGCGTCAGCAAAGTCGCCCGGATCGTGGAGATGTTCGCGCGGCGGTTGCAGATCCAGGAGCGGATGACAAAGCAGGTTTCGCAGGCGATTATGGAGATTCTCGATGCGGAGGGCGTCGGCGTCGTCATCGAAGCCCAGCACCTCTGCATGCAGATGCGGGGCGTGGAAAAACAGCACTCCATCATGACCTCCAGCGCAATGCTGGGGAGTTTCCGCAGAGAACTCGCCACCCGCAATGAATTCACAAGGCTGATCCGATGAGGGCGCTGGTCCAGCGCTGTCTCTCGGCCAAAGTGGTCATCGACGGCAAGATCCATGGTGAGATCGGTCCCGGCATGGTGATCTTTTTCGGCGTGACCCACTCCGATATGCCCGCCGATGCGGACTATGTGGCGGAGAAATGCGTTACGTTGCGGATCTACGAGGACGACCAGGGCAAGATGAACCGTTCCCTGCTGGATATCGGCGGCGCGGCACTGGTCATCAGTCAGTTCACGCTTTACGGAGACACCTCCGCCGGGCGGCGTCCCTCCTTCACGGAGGCGGCGAGACCGGAGACGGCCATTCCGCTCTACGAGCGCTTTCTGGAGCAGTTGAGGGTCCGCGGATTGCAGGTGGAAACCGGGATCTTCGGCGCGGACATGAAAGTTCATCTGATAAACGACGGTCCGGCCACCTTTTTAGTGGAATCCAAGGGGCATTGATGCTATATTAATAGGTGAAGAAACGCAATATGGGAAAAGGCTGACCATGGATAAAAAAAGATTTTCCGCTCTTACCCTGCTGGGAGCTGGGGAAAGACACTATCCCCAGCATCCGTCGGAGGCTCATTTGGAGACTTTCGACAACCTCTATGCCGACCGGGATTACGTGATTGAGTTCGACTGTCCGGAGTTCACCTCCCTCTG
>DCGG01000081.1:936-4347 GCA_002315455.1 Lentisphaeria bacterium UBA1784 | reverse complement strand
TGGCAGGGATGCTCCACTTCTGTGACCATGCTGGCGGTCGCCCGCTTCTTCGCCTACTTGGGCGCAGGCGGCGTGGAACCTGTGATGCAGACGGTCCTCGCCCGCATCACCCCGGAAGAAAAGCGGGGATGCGCCTTCGGATTCGCCGCCACCGCCAGACATGTGGGGCTTCTGCTCAGTACTCTGCTGGCAGGCGGGATCGCCTACTGCTGGGGAGTGCGCGCCATCTTCTTCGTGGCGATGGCAGGATTCTGGCTGCTGCTTCCGGTGCTGACGGGGATCATGAAGGCGATCCTGCGCCCCTCTCCTTACGGAGAGATCCCACAGAAGCGCTGACGGGAAACGCTTACTCTCTGCGCCCCAGCGGCTCCTCCACGCCAATCGGTTCCAAACCGACGCCGGTGCCGTCAAAAAGCGGGATGAACTCCTTGCGCGCGGAGGTCGCGTCCTGCAGAAATCCATCCTCGATCCCCAGTTGAAAAAGCAGGTGCTCCATATGGAGGTATTCGCCCCGGTTCAGGCGGCGGTTCAGTTCGGGATAGTTTTCGTGGGAGACCAGTCCGCAGGGCAGATACTGCCGCATCAGACTCACCAGGACGTCCCCGGGGCGGAAGGTGTCGGCGATCCAGCGCAGGACCTTCTCCGAACTCTCCTGCTGTCCCGGCAAAACCAGATGCCGGATCAGAACGCCCCGTTTCAGCAGACCGTCCTCCCCGATCTCGTAGGGGCCCGTCTGCCGGAACATCTCCAGCACGGCGGCCTTGGCCGTCTCAAAATAGTGCGGCGCCGCGCTGTAACGCACAGCCGGAGTTTCGGTGCCGTATTTGAAGTCCGGCAGGTAAATCTGCACGTGGCCCTCCAGACGGCACAGGGAATCCACGCTCTCGTAGCCGTTGCTGTTCCACACCACCGGGATCCCCGGTGCGGGATCGAGACTTTCCAGCACCGCGTCCAAAAAATGGGTCGGCGTCACGAGGTCCAGATTGTGAGCGCCCTGCGCCTCCAGTTCCCGGTAGATCTGCCGGAGCCGTTCCACCGTGATCAGCTGCCCTTGTCCGCCGGTGCTGATCTCATGGTTCTGGCAGAACACGCAGTGCAGATTGCATCCGCTGAAGAATACCGCCCCTGCCCCTCGGGAACCGCTTAAGATCGGCTCCTCCCAGTGGTGCAATCCGGCCCGCGCCACCCTCGGCAGAAGGGGAGAACTGCAGAAGGACCGTCCCGGATCGGTATCGCCCCGCCCGGCGGTGCAATGCCGGGGGCAGAAGGTGCAAAGCCCGTTCGCTTCAGCCATGATAAAAGAGTCCCCTTTACTTTGCGGCGGGCAGTTCCGCCTGAAGGGATGCCGGAATGAGTTCATCGCAGGTATTGGCGAGGCAGACCGCCTTGATCCCCGGCTGGACGCAATCCTTGGCAACGATCCGGATCTCGTGGCCCCCGGCGGAAAAACCAAAGGGCATGTTGCTCTTGCCGTTCCGCCTGTCCGCGAGGCAATACCAAAGGGGCGCGTTATAATCCTTGGCGCCGGCGACCGTATAGGCCCCGCTGAACTTCGAAGGCCACGCAAGTTTGCCATCGACAAAGACGGAACACTCTCCATGGCCGGGGGCGGCATAGATCATCAGGAACCTGTCGGACGGTCCGGGCACGCTGACTTGGCAGACCACTTCCGTCGCCGTTGCGGAAACCAGCGTGCAGGGGAGGACCAGTTTCCGGTTTTCGAGAAGGAGCTTCCGATTGTTCCGGGTGTCCACCGCCACGGCCACGGGACGGGAGTATCCATCCTCGAAGCGGACGCGGAAACTGGTGCGGTTCACCCGCGCCCGGGTAAATTTGTCTGTGACGGGAGTCACCGTCAGGACCGCAGGCTTGCCGGCTTCCACTGTTCCGGAGGCCGGGGAGACGGTCAGCCAATCCGCCTCGAAGGTCTTTTCCACCCGGAAGGAACGCGTTCCGGGTGCCGTTGTCTCCAGCGCCACCGTTTGCGCGGGAGCGTTTTCATTGACGAAGTTCAGGATCGCGGGACGGGCCGTGACCGGCAGCGGCCGGTAAGGCTGATCCCAGTATGCTGCTCCGATGTCAGGCGTACGGCTCCGGGAGAAATTGGGAATGAAAAGCCCCTTGCCGCGGGCCGGACTTGACTCCGTGAGGCGCAGATCGCCTGCGGCCCCATCCCGGTAGCCGGGATCATCCGCTTCGATGCCGTGGAGTTCCTGCTTTCGCGCCTGCAGATCCGGCAGGACCTTCTGCATGGAGATACAGAAAAGATCGTAGTCGTAGCGGTTCTCATAGTCAAGGAACAGCCCGTTCAGACCGCTGAATTCCCGGATCACGCCGAAAATATTGTTCAGCGAGACCTGCTTGTCCCGCCGGAAGCGGAAGTCCGATCCCGGACCGCAAGTCGCAGAGAAGTAGCCGTTGATGCTGTTGTGGAAGTAGTGGACCTTCCCGTGACCGAAGTCGCCGGAACCGTTCTTGAAGCCCATCAGACCGTAGCCATTCTGATCACCGCTGAAATTGAAGTGGTTGTCGAAGATGAAACTCGGCCCCCGGCTGCAGCATCCGCTGGAGACCGCGCAAAGGGTACCCTCCACGCGGTTCCGGAAGAAGCGGGTGTTGCACTCGCCGCCCTCCAGTTCGATGCCGTCGTCGTTGCTCAAAGTGAAGTAGTTCCCATAGATTTCGGCGTTGCGATAGAGCGCGCCGCAAGGATTCTTGTTGTCGCCGCTCTCCACGGCATCGTTCCAGCGGTGGACGTCCCCTCCGATGAAGTCATTGTAGCGGATGGTCGCTTCGCTGACCATATTGACGTTGATCCCTTTGGGCCCCGTGGGATGGCTGTAGAACCAGGGATTGGTGAAACCGTTGGGATCGTGGATGAAGTTCCGCTCAATGAGGATGTCGGAGCCGGTGGTCATGTGGATTCCGGCATCGGAGTTCAGGATCTTTTTCTTCTCATAGAACCAGCCGTGGCGCCGGAAGTTCTGCTTCCCCGTCCTGCCAAAGCGGGAGAGGTCGCAATTCACGATCCGGACGTGATCGCAGCAGAGCATCCGGATGCCGTTCATCCTGCCGCCCTCGATGGTCAGTCCGTCGAGGATGACGTATTGCACGTTCTCCATAGCGATGGCATCTGCGCCCTTGGACCGCAGGACCGTCCCCGGCTCCGCAGTGTAGCGGATCCAGCCACTGGCGCACCCGGAGCGGTCGATGACGAAACCGTTTTCGATCATTTCCTGCGTAATCCTGATGGTCTGCGCCACCGGGACGGACGCCCCCTTGGTGCGAAACTCTGTCTCAATGGTCTGCGTCTTTCCCCCGTTCTCGAACTCCACCCGGGCAACGTAGCAGGTATCTTCCTTCAGATTGACGAGTACGCCCCGGGCCTGCAGTTCCAACTTCTGATAGTCA
>DCGG01000081.1:0-880 GCA_002315455.1 Lentisphaeria bacterium UBA1784 | reverse complement strand
CCCTCCACTCCGCCGCATTCTTCTCCCGGAAGGAGACCTCGGAACGGAAGACCTTCGGCTCCTCCGGCGCCAGTCCATGGAGGAACACGCCGGCCGATACGTAACCTGGCATCACTTTCAGTTCGGGAGCGGAGTATTCCGCGCCGGGAGCGACCAGCCCTGCCCCGGAGACCAGCCACTTCATGCCGGGTCTGGCCTCGTTGATGGCGATCTTCAACACCGCGGACGTGCCACGGCGGGAGTCGGTCTCTGCGCGCAGAACGGACTCCCCGGAACGCGCCAGCACCGAAGAATAGAAGCGGTTGCCGCCCTCGTTCTTCTGCTTGGGGAATACCGCCTTGATCTGCAGGGCGAGACGTCCGCCACAGGAGGAGCGCACCTTTCCCTGAAAGATCAGGCGGCTCCAGGGCTTCACCGGGACATCCCTCGTCAGTTCGAAGGAACCGCTTTCCTTGGCGTCGATATGGATCCCTGCCGCATCCTCAGTCACGCTGAATTTCGGGGAATCCGGATAGTTCCAGCCGCTGGCAAGCGTCCCTGCGGAAACCGCAAATGCACCCGCTGCCATCGCCAAAAACACACCCAAACACCGGACCATTTTGAAAAAACACCGAAAACGCTCCATCGTCATCGACCTCCTTATGTTACGGAACTGTGAAAATATGACGGCGCTACTATATCCCCGATTTGTCTCTTCTGCAAGGAGTTCACGCGAAAATATCTCTGCTTTCTGCAGATAGCGATATCATTTTCCCGGAAGAATCCCCCCTGCAAATCGCGTTTTTAGGGAAAATGTCTTGCCGGAAATTTGCATTATCCGGGCTATTGCTGTATAGTATTATAGACAGGTTGACGCCGTTGCCGGAAAATTCGGCGTGCG
>DCGG01000004.1 GCA_002315455.1 Lentisphaeria bacterium UBA1784 | reverse complement strand
CGCATCAACGCTTCCCGGCGGAAACGTCTTGCCGCGGTGGCGAAGTTCCGCTTTCAGCCTGACCCGGACAGTTCCCCCGAAGCCAACGCGAAACGGCTCGCCGGTCTGCTCCGAGCGGAATAAGGGCCGCGTCAGCGGAAAGTCAGCACAAGTTCGCTCTCCAGCGCCGTCCTGTCCTGAAACTCCAATTGCATCCGTTTGACCGGGACCGGTTCTCCGCTCCGGCAGTTTTCGACGGTGTCGATGCGGACCGCATCCGGCCGTGCTCCATTTACCGCGAGGCGGCAGGCCGTCCCGCCGGTGTGGCGCAGAAGCCAGTCCGCGGTTTTCCCGCACACCTCCACCTCCGGCGCCAGCATCAGCACCAAAGTGAACGTGCGGGGGCGGAGCGACCCTTCGACGCGGTCGCGGATCCGAAGGCCGTCCGGCCTCAACGCAAGGGTGCGCGTCCAGCGGATGCCTTCCCACGCAGGGACCGTGCTGGTGAGGGTGGACGCGAACTCCATCGCGCCCTCCTGCGTCCGCGTCCATGCGGAAGAAAACTCCAGCATGGCATGCCCGTCGAAGCCGTAGAGCCCGAAGGCGTGGGAATCCCCCTCGTCATCCACAAGGAGCGAGGAGTGCCGGTCGGAGCGTTTGCAGAGGGGAAAGAGCAGCGAATCGTAACTGGGACACCCCGCATCTTCCAGAAACGCCATCCCCTTCCACAATACGACGGGCGCGTTTTTGCCTCCGTGGTAGTGGGAGAAGCGGTTGACGAAACAGCAGACGTCCAGCGCCGCGTAGCAGTTTCCGCAGCGGCCTGTTGCGAGGCCGCCCTCGGGCAGGACGGCGAACTCCGGCGTTTCCGCTCCGCCGCCGAGGGCCTCCTGAAACGCGGTGCAGTCGCAGGAAAATCCGTCGTTGACCGTGAGGAGCGTCCCGTCGGGACGGCAGTAGCAGGCGAGGGCCCGGCAGGCGGCCTGATAGCGCGCCTCGACCTCCGGGGAGAGGGGCCACTGCCGGCGTTTCGCCAGCGTGACGCAGTCCCGGATGTGCCACAGCACGAAAATGTGGTAGGAGGGGGAGTTCTCGTAGAGAGTGCCGTCGGCGCGGAATTCGTGAAGCACGTGCCATTCGCAGAGGCGAAGCGTCCGCGCCTTGATCTCCTCATAGTCCGGCTCGCCCTCCAGCAGGGGCAGCGCCCAGCAGAGCGCACTGGCCCGGAGGGATTGGTGATTATCCAGCCGGGGCGTCTGAAAGGCGTCCTGCCGGGCCAGTACCCGGGCGTGGAGTTTCAGTCCGGCGAGGAGCGCCTCCGTCTCCTCCCCGGAAAAGACGGGGAAGTCCCGCAGAAACCACAGCGCGTAGAGAAAACAGATCAGCCGCTGTCCCGGTTGCATGTCGTACCAGACGTACTCCACGTCGGTCTCGTCCTTTGCAATCTCCTCCCGGGATCGGCTGTTGTATTCCTCGTTCATGCGGCGGGTGACCCATTCCCAGTGTGCCTTCAGGTCGGCGGGAGGCGTCATGCTCCGGGCAAAGGAGCACATCAGTTCCACTGCCTTGCGGGCCAGTGCGGCATCCTTGCGGAGCCATGCGGTACGGGCCAGCGGCACCACGAAGTAGAAACGGTTGAGCCAGCAGCTTTTTTCGATGGAGCGCCAGCGCTCGAAGCGGCGGAAGTCCAGGTGCTCCAGCCCTCCGAATTCCTCCATGGCGGACCCGTGGATCAGCGCGTCCGCGATCTCGGTGTCCCGCTTGGAACCGAAGAGTTCGCAGGTGATGAAGTTGCCGCCGCCGTCCAGAGGGTAGATGTCGAAGAAGTCGTGCAGGGAAAGCAGTTCCTCCGACACCGGAGGACGGAGAAAATCCGGGTAGTCCAGCGTCGTCATGGGAGTTCCTCCGCGGATACGGGGCTTCAGTTCAGATCGATCACCCGACGCTCCCGCATGGCGCGGTCGGCGGCGAAACCGATCCGGTGGCCGTTGAGGGAGTCCTCCAGAATGGTACAGGAGATGCTGGGCGTCTCCCCCCGGACGAGGGAGATGAAATCGTAGGGTAGAATGTCATCCGCTCCGCCGTGGCTGGCGGTGGCGCCGGAAACGTCGCCCTTGGGGCCGAGGTCGATCTCCTCGATGTCGTACTCCTGTCCGATGGGGGCCTCCGGACGGGGCCGGGTCACCGTGAACTTCTGATCGTCGAAGATGCCCATGATTTCGCCTTTGCTGCCGATGATGTGGATCTTCCGCATGGGACGGCTGGTGCCGCCCACCAGTTCGTGGGTGGCGAGGACACCGCTGGCGAATTCGATGGTCACGTGCTGACGGTCCACGAGGTCGTTGTCCATCTTGAAGACGCACCGGCCGCAGTTGCGGGAGGTGTCCCGCAGGACCGCCTCCACCGCCGGACGGGAACGGTCCCGGTAGACCAGTTCGGGAGCGAGGTAGTCCAGCCAGAGGCCATCGTGGTCGAGGATCAGTTTCCGCGCCGAATAGAGGCAATCCTTCTCGCAGGGGCAGTTGACGAGGCAGTGGGTCCCGGATTTTTCCGGCGCGTGGGCGGCGTTGAAGTAGTTGAGACTGCCGAGGCTGGAGACCCGTACCGGGGCGATCCCGCTCATGAACCAGCTGATGAGGTCCAGATCGTGACAGCACTTCTGCATGAGGAAGGTGGATTTGCCCTCCTCCAGACGGTGCCACCGCCCCCGGACGAAGACGCTGGAATAGTGGTGGTAACTCACGTGTTCGGAGGTGGTGATGCTGAAAATGTCTCCGATCTCGCCTGCGAGAAGCCGCTTCTTGATCTCCACGTAGAAGGGTGCATAGCGCAGCACGTGGCAGATCATCACCTTCCCGGAACTCTTCGCGGCGGCGGCGGCGAGAGCCTCTCCCTCGGTCTCATTGATGGCGAAGGGCTTCTCCAGAAGCACGTCGTAGCCCAGTTCCAGCAGGGGGAGCGTGGTGGGGACGTGCTGGGGATCGCCGGTGCCGTTGATGACCGCATCGGCGATGCGCCCCTTGCGGTAAAACTCCTCCGCGGAAGCGAAGCACTGCTCCGGCTTCAACTGGAAACGTTTCGCGGTGTAGGCAATACGGTCTGGATTGAGGTCGGCGACGCCCACGATCTTCAGCAGATCGGGACGCTTCAGCGCCAGTTCCGCGTAACAATGGGACCGGTGCCCTGCACCCAAAATCACCGCCGATACCGGCGCTTTGCTGGTTTCCATGATTTTCCCCCTTTGGATTTGTAAAAATGACACGGATTGTCAAATATACACCGGAAGGGGGGCGTTTGCAAGCGGAAAACCCGGGCCCCCGCCGCTTTCAACGGTCGGAGAACCTCCGGACACGCGCCTCGAATTCAGCGGCATGCTCCAGATAGCAGGCACATTTCGCCGCATTGGCACAGACGATCCGGTCGCTGACGCTCCGGGACTGCCACTGGGGCGCCTTGACGAAACCGTAGGTCTCGAAAATCAGAAGCACCTCCTGCGGCAGACGCGAGACGGCATCCATGACCCGCACCCAATCCAACACGCCCAGCCCCGGATACCAATGGCACTCGTCAATGCCGTCGTAATCGGAAAAATGAAAAGTGCGGATGCGCGTGCCGAAGCGCCCGATAAGTCCGGGACAGCGGTCTGCTGCATTGCAGAAGTGATTGACGTCAAAGCAGTAACCGAACTCCTCCGGAAGCCCCTCCAACAGAGCGGCCATCTCCTCTTCGTCGCGACCAAGGCAGGTTCGGGGTAGATCTTCCACGTTGATGCGAAGTCCCCGGCGATGCGCTTCGGGAGCAAGTTCACAGAGGGAGCGGCGGGACTGCTCCATGGCTTTGCGCCGGTCTTCCGGAGCAATGGGTTCCGCGCTGGGGTGGAGGGTGTAGTCCCGGCATTGCAAAGGAGCGGTAAACTCAAAAGTCTCCAGAATGAGTTCCACTGCCTTTCGCCGGGCGGATTCATCCGGATGCGCGATGTTCCACCGGCCCCCGAAGGGGATGTGGATGCTCGCCACCGTGAGGACGTCCTCCGTCTGAAGCGCCTGAAGGACGGCGATCCGGTGGCGGATCTCCTCCATGGCATGAGCGTCCTCCGCATGACCGATGGAAAATTCGATCCGCCGGATGGCGGAAGCACGCATCGCCTCCTGCCACTCGGGGTCAGCGACCCGGGAGTCCGGAAATGAGATCGCATAATGGTGCATGGTCTTGCTCCTGAGTTTTTCGCCGGTCCGGGGGATCAGATCCCCCGGCATCCGGCACCGTCCAGTTTCAGCGCGGGATCGGGGTCCATGTCGCCGGGAGCGGGAAGCCATCCCTTCGCCACCTTGTCAATCCACTCCTTCCCGTAGCCGCTCCGCTCGTCGAAGGGATCGAAGAAGGGACTGGTCCTGAAGCGGAACGCCTCGATCTGCCTGCCGTGGAGGTCCAGTTTCAACTCCTTCTGAAGCCGGGGCAGACCGCAGAGTTCATCCTGCGCGGGGAGTACCTTGCCGTCCATGAACCCGCAGGCGCGGACCCGGTTCTCCTTGGGGAAGTACCAGACGTTTTCATCCACGTCCAGAAGCGGAGCACCCGGCCCTGCGGAGGGGACTCCTACCAGCTGGTTGCCCTTCTTGGCCTTGGAGGGGATGATCCCCAGCATCAGGTTGTTCCGGAAGGTGAATCTGGCCCCGGGTTGGAACGCCGTCAGCACGACGTGATGCAACTGGTTGTAGTAGAAGGTGTTGTTCTTCACGGTGATGGAGCCGTTGTTCCCTCCGACGATGGCATAGACGCCATCGCAGAAGAGGTTGTTTTCCACCAGAACGTCCGAGGAGAGTTTCACGCTGATCCCCTGCTGATAGACCCGGCCGCAGAGGAAGCGGCAGTTTTTCACGGTGATCCGCCTGGCGCGAACCAGTTGGAGCTGCCCGTATTCCATACCGGCGCGGCTGGAGAAGAGTTTGTTGCCGAAGTTCCGGAAGGTGAGGCCGTCCACGACGACGTCGCTGACGCCGTCCAGATAGATGCCGCCGGGCATCAGGTGGTCCCGGCCGTCGAGGACCGCTTCCCCCGGTTCCTCCGAGCGGATGGTGATGGGCGCGCCGGGCCGTCCGGAGAGGGCGGGTTTGAAGGTCTCATGATAGATCCCGGGGGCGAGAACGATGGTGTCCCCCGCCTGCACCGTTTCGGAGACAGCGGTGAGTTCCCCCGGTTTGACGCGGATGATCCGGGGCCGGACCTCCGCGGACTTGGGCGTCTCGAAAGTCTGCACCTCGGAGGTCAGCCCTTTGTTCCAAACCGTGGCGTACCCGGGGACGTTATAGGGGAAAACGTTCCCTTCCTTGCTCAGCGCATGAGGTCTTTCCGGCACCCGGACCCGGTAGAAATAGCGCGTGCCGGGCTTCAATCCCTGCAGATTGATGCTGTGCCAGAGTTCCCCGAGGGAGGGCACGGAGTTTTTGCACTCCGGAGTCTCTCCGTACTCGAGGAAACAGGTCACGGGACGCTTCTGCCACCAGTCCTCCTTCAGCCGCCAGCTGTCGGTGCCGAGAGAAGGGGTCTCCCAGCGGATGGCGGCGCCTTCCGGCCAAAGCGCTTCCGCGCGCAGTTTCTCCACCGAGGGAACGGGGGCTTTCGCCTCGAAATCACAGGGACCTGCCGGGATTGCATGATAAGCGACCGTTTCGGAGAATACCTCCCGGGCGAGAGGCGCATCCAGTTTCCGCTCTCTGACGGCGCAGCGGTAGAGTTTGGCGCCGGGGGAATGGAGGAGTTCCAGCTTGCCGACGTCCATGCGGCGGAGATGCAGATTCTCCGCGCCGGAGCCGGAGACGGCGTCAGCCTTGCAGTTCTCAAGAGTCACTCCCGGAGCCATCACCTCCACCTTGCCGAAGCGGACGGAGGGATTCCTGCCCCGGCCCCGGAGAGTCAGGGCTTTATCAACGCGGATCTCCGGGAACGAACTTCCCTCGGCGGCGTAGATGGTCCCGCCCGCCGGGCAGGCCTTTACTGCGGCGGCGGCGGTCTTGAGAGGCTTGCGTTGACTGTCGCCCCTGTTTTCATCGGAACCGGCAGGATCGAGATAGATCACCGGCGCCGGATCGGGATAGGCTCCTTTGCCCAGCGCCGGGGAGTCTCCCTGCAGCCGGAAGTCGTAGAATTCCGGCGCGCAGAAGTGTATGTCCGCCCCCTTTTTGAAGATCAGATCGCTCCTGTCTGCGGTATGGTGATGGACCGTTTGCTCCAGGGTGTTGTTGGCGCTTTGGATGGGGGAGCCGCCCTGCATGTCGCTGAAGCTGAATACCGCGTTGGAGACGGAGACGTTGCGCTCCGCCTTCCGGGGCGGCCGGGAGGCTTTGAAGTAGATGGCGTTCATCTCGTTGACCACGACGTTGCCGATGGCGGTGCAATCGCCCGTGCCGGAATAGAACCGCAGGCCGTGTGTCTGTCCGTCCACGATCAGGTTGTTCAGCGCCTTGCCGCCGGTGCTCCGGCTGCCGAAGAAGAGCTGGGCCATCTCGGAGTATCCGGGGGAGATGTTCTTGCGGAAGAAGCAGTTTTTCACCGTGGTGTCCACGCAGGAATCCGTGACGTTGATCCCACCGTAGTTGAAGAGGAAGGAGCACCCTTCGATGGTGAGGTGTTTCGTTTTCTTGGTGCGGATGGCGGCTCCCAGCGCCGAGAGCCGCGGCACCTTGTGGGCGGCGCCGAGGAAGGTCAGGTCCTTCAGCACCAGATATTCCGCATCGCTGATCGCCATGATGTGTCCGGAAAAGACCGTGACCCGCAGTCCGGACTCCGGCTTCTCCCCGGTGGAACTGTGGACGTAGAGCCGCTTCGTCTTGGCGTCATAGAGGAAACTTCCCCGGTAGAGGGGCATGGCGGCCACGTCCGGCGCCTGCATCAGGAGGGTGCAGTGCTGGATCTCCGTCACGGCAATGGCGAATTCGGGGAAGGGCGCGCTCCAGACGAAGCGCTTGCCCTCTACCGGTTCCCATGCGAGGTCCCGGAAATCGCTCCAGGAGGAGAATACGCACAGGTCCGGGTCCTCGCCCCGGATCACGATGGGCTTCTCTTTTGTCCCTTTGACGCTGATTACGTTTCTGATCGGTTTGTGGCGGCCCTTCTTCACCCAAAGGGTGTCGCCGGGCTGAAGTTTTGCGATGGCTGCATCACCGTCTCCGCCGGGCGCGAGAAAATATTCCGCACCGCAGAGGGAGAGTCCGAGAAACAGCGCCGGAAAGACATTCTTGATGGAGAAAATAAACGGTTTCATTCGGGGTGCCAACAAGGTTCAGAGTTGCTTGATCTCGACGACTTTGCCTTCGCGGACAGCCTGTTCCGCCGCCGCCGCCACGGCCACGGAATAGTAGCCGTCCAGGGTGAGCATCCGGGTGTTTGGCTTGTTGTTCTGCAGGCAGTCGAGGACGTAGTTCAGCATGATGTTGTCGGCGCCGCCGTGGGAACCATCCGAGGGCGGCACGTTGATCACCTCCGGCTCTGGCCCTTTGTCGCCGGGGCAGTTGGGGTAAAACCGCACCACCCGCTCGGAGAGCGAACTCCAGATCTGCCCATCCCAGCCGTTCAGCACGAACTGGCGCCCGGAGGTCCGGCTCACCGAACTGGTGAAGCACTCCGCCAGCATCGCCCGGCAGCCGTTGGCATACTCGATCATCACGACGGTGTTGTCGTCGGTGTCCTTCTCGGTGTTGAAGACGCAGAGGTCCAGTTTCTGGCCGCCGTTGACCACGATGCCCGGGATCCCGGTGTTGTGGAGTGTGAGGGCTTCCATCTTGTCCATGTCGCAGTAGTAGGGACAACGATCGGCTTTTTTGCACTTGGAGCAGTAGTCGGCGCCCTCCGGGTCCGGATTGAAGCGGTCCCGTCCTCCGAAGGCGCTGACCCGCACCGGAGTGCTGTTGGCGTAGCGGTTGATGAGGTCAATGCTGTGGCAGCCCTTCTCCACCACCAGACCGCCGGAGTTGGCGGAGAGGCGGTGCCAGCGCTGGAAGTAACTGTATCCGCCGGAGTAGAAGTCCGTGCAGATGATCTGCTGCATCCGGCCCGCCTTGGCGAGCTGGCGTTCGATTTCTGTGCAGACCGGATGGTGCCGCAGGTTGAACCCCATGAAAACCGTTTTGCCGGAGCGCTTCTCCGCCTCAATGATGGCGCGGCACTCCTCGGTGTTGCGGGCCATGGGCTTTTCGAGGAAGACGTTGTATCCGGCATCCAGCGCGGCGCAGGCGATCTCCCTGTGGGCGAACTGTGGCGGAGTCACCAGCACTACGTCGGCTTCTACCTTGAAAAAGGACGCCTGATCGGTGAAGTATTCCACCTGTGGTTCGTCCTTCAGGGCGCCCTTGGCGAAATCCAGCTTGACGGGGTCGTTGTCCAGCACGGCAACGATCTTCGCGCGGTCGTGGAATTCCGGCTTCAGCAGCGGCACGACGAAAGAGTAGGCGCGGTTGCCGAATCCGACTATGGCGATCTTGGTCTGTTTCATGGTTGTGTTCCTTTCTGAAAAAGGGTTATCTTCTGTTGTCGCAGATGTTTTCCTCGTAGGGGAGTTTGACTTCCTCCGGGACGAAATCCGGTTCCGCAAGGAAGCAGAGAAGCAGTTTCTCCGCCGTCTCCGCCAGCGCTTCGTGGGGTTTGCAGAAGCCCCGGTACCGTTCCAGCTGCGCCCAGAGTTCCGGGTGGTCGAAGGGATGGAGATCCACCCCCCGCACCTCAAGGGCCGGGATCAGCCGCGCACCGCAGATCAGCCGCAGCCGCTCCAGTTCGAGAATGCTCTGCCCGAGGGCGCAGACCACGGCGTCGCATCCCGCGATACGCTTGGGGAGTTCATAGAGAAGCTCGGAACTTTCGTCCTGCTGCTCAAGGTTGAACACCGCCTGCTCCTGAATGGGAAGGTCCAGCGCGGCGCATTCCGCGAGAAACCCCTCCGTCCGGCGGCGGATGCCGGTGGGCACGGCCGGGTCACCCAGCCGGCCGCCGATGAAAGCGATCCTCCGGAAGCCCCGCTCCGCGAGATCCCGGACGCACTGCCGGGCGGCGGCGCGGTCATCCGCGGAAACGGTACAGCATCCGGGGAATCCTGGGTGCAGCTCGAAACCCACGTGGGGGATGCGTTTCTCCGCCAGCGTCTTCTGGAGCGGCAAATAGTGCATGGGATTGCCGAGGATGACTCCGTCCAGCCCCGCCGGGACTTCGGGAGTTCCGCCGTCGATCATCCGGATCTCCGCCCCCTTGCCGAGCAGGCGGCTCCCGAGGCGGCTGACGGGACTTTTGTCGTGGAATCCGATGGTCACCGGAAGCGTTGCGCCGGTCAGCCGGCAGGCATATCCGAAGCGGAACTTCACCCGGAGTTTTGCAGAGGCATCGGGTGCAATGGAGGTGCCGCCCCGCTTCCGGCGGAGAATGATCCCCGACTCCTCCAGATCGGCAAGGGCCACCCGGAGGGTCTTGCGGGAGACCCCCAGTTGGGAAGCAAGGTCCGGTTCCGGCGGCAATTTTTCGCCGGGAACGAGACGTCCGAGGCAAATCGCCTTCCGCAGTTTGTCTGAAATGTCCTGATGCAGAGCCATGACTCCCGGGACCTTTCCGCCCGGATCGACGGGTCTTAATATGTTTCCTTATGGGTACATTTTAAAATAGTCCCGTTTTTCGGATTTGCAAGTCCGTCACGGATCTTTTTCTAAAAAAACAGAAAAAAACTGCGGCTCCCCAAAAATAAGGGGCCGCATCGGAAAAAAACGCGAGCAACGCGGTCCGGGACTATTTCTGCTCCGGGACGGAATAGGGCAGGCCGGCGGCCGGAAGCACGACCGACACCACCGACGTCTGGGAGCGGTCGCCCATGTAGTAGGTAATAACGTGATTGCCGTTCATGAGCACGGCATAGACGTTCCCGGAATCGGAGACCCGGGTTTTGCCCAGTGCAACGGTTTCCGGGGGCAGCCAGCGGGTCGGATTGTCCCAGATGGTGTCCACCTGCGCGCTCCGGCGGTTCAGCAGGCCGCGGCCCCGGTAGAAGTAGTAGCACGTGACGTACCGGTTCACCGGGTCGAAGATCAGACTGGGCGTGGAGGAGCGGACGTCGGTGATGTTGGTGCGGGTCTTGGTCCAGGTCTCGCCGCCGTCGCTGGACTGCAGCTGGAAGAGCGCGTGCTCCGCTGTGAATCCGCGGCCTTCGATGCGCGCCAGCCCGAGGATGCGTCCGTCACCGAGATAGACCATGGCCGGTTCCGTGGGCCAGTCCGCCCGCTTCAGACCGGATTCCACGGTCTTCTGTTTCCAGGTGAGGCCGTTGTCCAGACTGCGGAGGGTGCCCCAGCATTGGCTTCCGTCGTCCGCCTTGTAATTCCCCGCGAACCAAAGACAGAGCAGACCTTTTCCCGGGATGCGCACCGGTTCCATGATCTGCATGGGCAGCGGATCGAGTTTGGGCTCCGCTACCCGGACGAACTTCTTGCCGTCGGTGGAGCGGTGCACTTCGAACCGCTTGGTGCGTTTGGTTCCCCATGCTCTCGTCCAGCAGAGGAGGGCGCCTTTTTCATCCAGGCCGATGCCGGTGACGCCGACGTTTTCCTTCTCATAATCAAAGGTGGGGTTCTCCGGGCCCCAGGTGAATCCGCCGTCCTCGGAGATGCGGGAGTAAGAGTTCCCATCGGGATCGGTGACAAAGTGCCCCTTACCGCGGCTGTACGCGCAGACCAGTTTGTCTCCCATCTGCTGGAACAATGGCCAGCCGTTGTAGCCGGGGGAGTTTTCCACGATCCCGGGAAGCGGGGGCGCGGCGAGGGGCGTGATGAGGAAGCGGGACATCCCGACGGCCCCCAAAAAGGTGTCGAAAGGATCGGCGGTGAGCCGCTCCAGCCGCAGCTGAAGCGGTCGGGATGGATCGATGGGGCAATAGGATTCCAGCACGATGCGCCGGTATCTCTCACCCTGTTGGAATTCGGCACGGACCGGTGCAGACTCCACGATGCGGGTATCTTTTTCCCCGTTTGGATTTTTCTGGGAGAGTTGGAGGGCCCAGACGCTCCCCATGTCCTTCTGGACATTGAGGCCGGAAGGGATAATCAGTTCCGCCTCGACCCGGACGGCCTTGCAGTCAGCGGGCAGCTCCTTCACCACGGTGCCTATCCGCTGTTTTTTCCCCTCCTTGAGGAACAGCCAGATCGGGAAGGTGAGCCGTTCCGCCGAGTGAGCACTGCGGATGCCGCCGCCCATGGAGGAGAGCGCAGTGCCGAACAGCGTCAATTGGCGTTCCCGGCCGGGGGCAGGCAGGGGGGCCACCACCACGGAGGTATTCGGCCTGTCTCCCATGTAATAGGCCAGAAGATGCCGTTCGAACAGCGCCGTCGCGTTCACGTTTCCGGAGTCGGACATCCGGGGTTTGCCGAGGGCCACGGTCTCGGGCGCCGGCCAGTTGAGAGGACGGTCCCAGACGGCTTCGGGCTTCACGACCCGGCGGTTCAGGATCCCCCGGCCCCGGAAGAAGTGATAGCAGGTCAGGAGACTGCTGCCCATATCGAAAATCAAACTGGGTGTGGAGATCCGGACGTCGGTGATGTTGGTGCGCATCTTGGTCCACGTGGCGCCGGAATCCGAGGACTGCAGCTGGAACTGCGCCTGCTCCGTGGTCGAACCCTTGCCTTCTTTGCGTCCTATCGCGAGAATACGGCCGTTCCCCAGCCAGACGGCGGAGGGTTCCGTGGGCCAGTCGGCCTGCCTCAACCTGGATTCCACGGTCTTCTGTTCCCACGTGAGGCCGTTGTTGTTGCTGAAAAGAGTGCCCCAGCATTGGCTTCCGTCCTCCTGCTTGTAATTCCCCGCGAACCAGAGGCACATGAGGCCTTTGCCGGGGATCCGGAGCACGTCCATGATCTGCATGGGCATGGGAGAGAACTTCGGCATGGCGATCTTTTCAAAGTATTCGCCGTCGGCGGAGCGGTAGAGTTCGAATCGGACCGTCTTGGTCTTGCTGTTCCGGCACCGGACCCAGAGAAGCAGATCGTAGTTTTCATCGAATCCTTTGGAACTGACCACTTCGCACTCTTCGGCAGTGTTGACCAGCAGGCGTTCCGCACTCCAGGTGAGGCCGCCGTCATCGGACACGCGGTAGTAGGCGCCCCGCTCCGGTTCGTCAATGGAGTGCTCCTGACCCCGGCTGTACGCACAGACCAGTCTGGAACGGAGCAACGCGATGAAGGGCCAGGAGTTATAACCGCTGGCGGATTCCACCACCACCGGCGCTGCCGGCGCCGCCAGCGGGGTCACAGTGACGCCGGTCAGAATGACGGCTCCGGGGAATGTGTCCGCAGGATCCGAAGTGAGGCGTTCCACCTGAAACTTCAGGGGCAGGACCGGGTCCACAGGGTAGTAGGACTCCAGCACCAGCGTCTTTGCCGTTCCGCCGGGAAGGGGCATGGCCGTCCGTACCGGGACGCCGTTCACCGGTCTCCCTGCGAAGTCGGACTTCTTGTCCTGCGTCATCTGGACCATCCAGACGCTCTCCGCCTTTTCCGGGGCAACTGTTCCCTCCGGCAGAGCGAGGGAGATGGCGATCCGGACCCCGCCGCACTCCGCCGGAAGCCGGGAGAGCGTGCCGTTGAGCCGCTGTTTGCTCTTCTCCTTCAGAAAGGCCCAGCCCTCCGTGGGCATGTTCCCGCAGGTGAGGGAGACCTTTTTCAGAGAATTCTTCCCGGGGACAAGGGAGGACGCCGGCAGTTCGGCTCCGAAAGAGAGGATGCCGAAACACAGCAGAAACAAAATTGCAAAAACGCCGCGCATAGATATCTCCTGATTTTTATACCGAGGACATGGGACCATCCATGAAAAACAGACTCCCCTAAATATATTCCGGCTTGTTCCATTTTGCAAGAGAACTTCCGGTCGGAAGGCGGATTTCCCGGGAAACTCCGGAGCGGCTTTCAACGGTCGTTCCGGGGATGCCGGACCGCGTATGCCCGGAAACCCAGCAGATACCCCAGCAGCAGCAGCGCGAAAACCGGCATGAGCATCCGGCCGACCTCCGCAAAACCGGCGAGTTTCAGCAACGTTCCGGTCACAACGATGAAGGCGATGCCGGCGAAACTCTTGTGGATGTGCTGGCTGTATCCGCATTTCGCCACCAGATCGTGGAGCCGTACGCCCCACGGGAATCCGATCATGCCGCCAACGGAGATCAGCACCGCCAGCACCAGCACCCGCATCTGCAACGCTCCGTCATGGACAAGATAGGCGGCTCCGCCGGTGAGGGTGGTGATGAGCAGCAGGATGCGGACCGACACGGAAACCTCCCGCTCCGGCACGTGGAAGCCGGAGGCGAGGATCGGCCGCATCAGCACCGCTCCCCCCACGCCCAGCACCGAACTGAAGACGCCCGTGGCCAGCCCGGAAAGCAGAGCAAGCCCCGCCGCAAGCAGGGAGAAATGCTGTTCCTGCGGAGGATTCCGACGGGCATGGCTGAAGGCCGTCTGCAGTCCGATGACGATCATGACTCCCGCGAAGAGAACCATCAGCGCGGAGTTTCCGAATCGCAGGTACATCCAGCGGTTGATGTGGTCCCCTGCGAAGGAGGCCGCAAAGGCACCGGCTCCCATGGGGACCAGGATCATGGGCCCCAGCGTGCCGGGCCGCCACGGGATCTCTTTCGCGGTCCGGAGCACCATGGGCAGCGTGGAAGGTACCATCTGCAGGAGGGCGATCCCCACCGCTTCCATGGGGGTGAGACCCAGCATCAGCATCACGGGGACGATGAGCCAACCGCATCCTACGCCCCAGTAGCCGCCCGCGAACATCCCGAAAAGTCCCACCAGCGGTCCGACGATCCAAATCAGAAGACTGATGCCGTCAAACATGGTCGGCTCCGCTTTCGCCGGGAGTCGGGAACAGCAGGCCGGCGACGTATTCCCGGAGGGTGCGCAGACCATCCAGTTCCGAGGGCGCATTCGCCGGGAGCCGGCACTCCAGGTTGCAGGGACCGTTGTACCCGTTGCGGCGGAGTGCGGCAAAGGCGGCGGGAAGGTCTATGATGCCTTCCCCCGGCGCCAGATGGTCCTCGTATCCCCCATGGTTGTCGGAGACGTGGACGTTCCGGATCAGACCCCGGCAGTTGGCACAGACCTCCGCGAGGTCCTCGTGGAGATTGGAGTGGTTGACGTCAATGGTCATGAGCAGGTCGTCCTGCCGGAAGGAACGGACAAAGTCCGCGATCTCCGAACTGTAGGGATAGCGCTCGTTCTCCAGCGGTTTGTAGGGCGCGGTCTCCACGCAGAGGATGAATCCAAACTCGTGATAGCGCCGGTACAGCCCTTCGATCAGTTTGCGGTAGCCCACGCCGAAGGAGGGATCATGGAAGCGGTCGAGGTAGTGCTCCACGACGGGACAGGGTGCGAACTCCGCCAGCGGTTCCAGATAGGCGAGGGAGAGGTCGATGATCTTCCGGCGGCCGGACTCCGAACGGAACTCTCCGCCGGCGATCCCGTGGATGGACCAGACCTTCAGACCGCTTTCCCGGACGGGAGCCGCCCCTTGTGCAGCGAACTTGCACGTGAGTTCAATCTGCCGGAACCCGGCCTCCCGGAGCAACGCAAGCCGGCGGGGGACGTCCGGCGTTTCCTGCCGTCCCCGGGAGAGGATGGAGGTGCTGACGGAGAGCCCGTCCATGGGAACGTTATCCATGGCGTCAGAAACGGCAGATGGACTTGACTCCGGCCCAGAGGGGACTGGTCAGGTCGATTTTCTTTCTGGAACTGGTGGCAAGCGAGATGGGCACGTGGGTAAACTCCCCGTTCCAGTGCCCCACCACCATGTCGGTCTTGCCCGCCATGGCTGCGTGGGTCGCCGCCTGCGCCAGCATGGCGCAGAATACCGCATCCTCGCCCGCCGCCGGAACGCTGCGGATGGTATATCCGGGGTCGAAGTATTTCACCGTGACGTTGAAATTGTTCTTCTTGCTGTAGTCCCGGATGGCCGTGGTGAGAAACTCCCCGATGTCGTCATGGAGCAGATTGCCGGAGGCATCGTAGCGATTGCCAGCCTTGGTGATCAGGTCCTGTCCGGCGCCTTCGGCGACGATGATGACGGCGTGCTGCTTCTCCTTCAGCCGCTGCAGGAGGTGGGGGAGCAGGGCCCGAGGGCCGTCCTCGAGCGTGAAGGGGTCCTCGGGAATCAGGCAGTAGTTGGCGTAGGGGTTGGCGAGGGCGGTGAAGGCCGCGATAAAGCCGGAATCCCGACCCATGACCTTCACCACGCCGACACCGTTGGGGGCGCCTTTGGCTTCGTTGTGGGCGCAGGAGAGCACCGGTCCCGCATGGAGCACCGCCGTGGCGAATCCGAAACTCTGATCGATGAAGTTGATGTCGTTGTCGATGGTCTTGGGCACGCAGATCACGCTCAGGGGGAAGCGGCGCTTCTCGGCGGACTGCACGATGGCGTGGGCCCCCCGGGCGGTACCGTCTCCGCCGATGCAGAAGAGCAGATTGATCCGCATGCGGATCAACGTAT
>DCGG01000150.1 GCA_002315455.1 Lentisphaeria bacterium UBA1784 | reverse complement strand
AAATTTTACCGGACAGTACTGATAATGACTGTTTTTTCCCCGGGCGGAGAAAGGTACAATCACCATGGCACACGCATCGTTCGGCAGGCTGGATTTCAGCAGGATCACAGGCCGGCTTAATCCCGCACAGCACGGGAGCAATACCCCTGCACCCTACGCCCATCGCTGGTTCTTCAATGTGGACGAGGAACTCAAGAGCCTGCACTTTTCCTACTCCCGGACCCACGACTGGGCGCTTATCAATCCCGGTCAGCGCATCATCGACACTCATTTCATTTTCCCCCTGATGCACCTGGACCCCAAGGACCCGAAGAACTACTACTTCCGCGCCACCGATGCCGCCATCCGGATCACGCAGGACCTCGGCACAAAAATTTTCTACCGCCTCGGGACCAGCATCGAGCAGAACTCCGATCAGGCTCCGGAGCACAACAACACCCTTGTGCCGGAGGATTTCGACCAATACGCCGAAGTCCTCGCCGGGATCGTGCGCCACTACACCCGGGGCTGGGCGGATGGCTTCCGCTACGACATGAAATACTGGGAGATCTGGAACGAACCGGAACTTGGGACGCAGACATGGTGCGGCACCAAGGAGGAGTTCGTGCGGTTCTTTGTGACGATCTTCAAACGGCTGAAGTCGGAGTTTCCCGAGCTGAAGATCGGCGGTCCCGCCTTTACCACACCCACCGGGGAGTGGCAGACCGCCTTCCTCGATGGGTGCAAGGCCGCCGGGATCGTGCCGGACTTCTACAGTTACCACTGTTACACCAGCGACCCCGAAAAACTCATCCAACGCCCCGATGTCGGCCGCGCGTTGCTGGATTCCTACGGCTTCACCAAAACCGAGATCGTCATCAATGAATGGCACTTCCGGCAGGATTGGACGGGCGTGATCCCGGATTCCCAGCCGGACCTGGTGCGTTTCTCCCTCAATGGTCCCATGGGACACAACAACATCCAGTCGGCGGTGTTCAATCTCGCGGTGCTGATGGGGTGGCAGGAAAAACCGCTGGATATCGGTTGCTACTACGGATGCGGCATCGACGGAGCCTTCGCCTTCCGGGACCGCGATCACCGCTGGAACAAGTGCTTCTACTCCATGCAGATGTTCGGGGAGATCGTTTCCTCCTACGCCGACCGGGTGGCTTGGACCCCGGCACCCCAGCCCTACAAGCACGTCTACGCCCTCGGCGCCTTCTCTGCCGACCGCAAACGTGCAGCGGTGCTGATCGCCGACTACGGCGGCCGGGATGCGGGCGTGCTCCCCTTCGAAGTGGCGGGGTTGGAAAATTACCGCATCGTGGAAGCTCGGCAACTGGATAACGAGAAGGACCTTCTGCCCTGCGAAATCCAACGCAACGGCGACCGCATCTGCGTCTCCAAGAAGGACCCCGGCTCGGCGGCGTGGCTCATCGAGTTCGAAGCGAAATAGAAGCGCGAACGATTATTTTTCCCTCCCTTGTGAACTGGGAGCAAAACGCCATTCCGGAAGCGCTTCAGGATCGTCGGAAAACGTGACGTCAAGGATGCGCCCGTCGGAGAACTCGACTTTGACGGTCTTGGGCCCGGGGCGGGTCACGCTTTTGATCCCGGCGGAACTTTCTTTCTTCACCGGCTGGAGCAAAGTGAGGAAGGTCAGCGCTCCTGTGCCGCTTCGGGTATGGCTCACGGTGACGGCGGGGCGGCAGGGACGGGGCTCCCTGCCTACGTAGAGACCGCCCATAGGGGGCAGTTTTTTCCCGGAGACCCAAGATGTCGCGGTCCCTTCCTGAAGCGGAGCGACGATCAGGTCGGCCTTCGCCTTGCCGCCCCGGAGGCTCCGGAGAATGCCGGAACCGGGGAGCAGTTCCTCCATTTTGCGAGAATCCACCTGCCAGCGGGCTTCGTAGCGGTGTTCTTTGCCGTCCTTGGGCAGGAGCCGGTCGCAGACAAGGTAGAGGTCCGGCTTGATCCAGAGCACCTGCCGCCGGTGGGTGACGGTGCAGGTTTCCCCCTTGTGGAGGTAGTCGCCCTGCGCTGACTCCGCTTTGGAATCGATCGTGAAATGCCCGTCAATGGGCTTGGAAACCATATTCTGCCGGTTGTTCTGCTCTGCGCCGTCGATGACGACAGTGGAGTGATCCAGGGAGGACTTGGCGTAATTGCGGGTGGCCGACTTCTCGTAGTGCCCGCCGCCGTCGTCGAAGAGCAGTTCCTCGCCGTAGCCGAAGAGGATGAGGTGGAGTTTATCCTGATGACAGTGCGCCTTGCCCAGCGGTCCGACGTCGAAGTAGAGGACGTTTGCGTCCGTCTCCCAGCCGCTGCGGAAGACCGCGATTCCGGCGTAGGGCAGGAAAAGAGAGGTGAAATCCGGCTCGTCTTTGCCGGGTTTCGCGCCCTTCACCGCCCATTGCACCGGCTTGGAGGGGAGATTGGACGCGCGACGTCTCAGGTCCAGCAGAAACGTCTTGTACTCCCAGTCATCGTTGAACTTGGGGTGCGAGCGGTCGGGGGTCATGATCTTGACGGCGTATTCGGCGGCCCGGGTCAGAATCTCCCGGAACTCCGGCGGGACCTCCTTGCCGAAGCCCTTGTCGTCCGCTTTTTTGACCAGGTCACAGGAATTGTCCAGCGCGACCATGTGGTACCCCGGGGAGAGTTCGTACTGGGCGCCGTCGGGCAGGAACTGCCTGACGATGTCCTCGCTGAGCGCCTTGAGGGCGGTCTCCCGGACGGACTTGCTCTCGGAAAACTCCGGATTGTCGGCGGCGAAGGTGTAGGCTCCGTTCATCTCCATGGTGAGCCAGTTTCCGGAGGTGCGGTACTTCATGATGTGGCGTACCTGCTCCCGGGAACAGTAGAGGAAAAGCAGGACGTCGTCATCGGTCATGCTGGAGGAGTTCGCCATCTCCCGGAAGGCGCGGGGCCATGAACCGAGGAGCCGGATGCCGCATTCGATGGTGCGCCAGCCGGAATTCACGTTGTTGGCACGATTTTGGGGACGGGGCCATGCCGCCGCCCAGGTCCGCAGGTGACTGACGAAGGTACGGGCGTATGTTTCGTCGCTGGTGGCTCCGTAGGCGTTGGCGAGATAGTACCAGAAGCGCATCCGGTTCATCTGCCATTGCCATTCGGGGTCGAAGGACCTTCCGGGTGCCCTGGTGGGATTGAACCTCCAGTCGATGACGCTCTTCGGGAAGGAGTGCGTGATGGCGGTTTCGCGGATCACACCCTTCACGGTCCGGTCGGCATTGGGGATGTCGGAGGGATCGGAGACATGCGGGCGCGCCGCCTCCCGCTTGCGGAAGTATTCGGAGGCGAAATGCTTGGCTTCCTTGAGGTCGCCCCGCTTCAGCGCGGAGAGGGCGGGAGCGAGAGGTTTGCACTCCGGTGAAAGACTGTTGATGAGGTCCTCCGCCTGCGCATCGGTGAGGGGGCAGGGGGGGAGTTCCGTTCCGGAACATGCCAGTATCGTGCAGACCATAACACAGGACATCATGTTCAGTTTCATGGGGTGAGCCTTCTAATGAGTGGAGAGATTGCTTTGACCTCCTAATATAGCATCGCCAATGGAGATTGTCAATCCGTCACCGCCGGGTCCGAACCGGAAGGCATTTTCATCGCCGAACTTACTGCCAAGCCCCCTCCCCCGCGATGGGAACGGGCAGAGGCGGGAGTACGGATTTGTGCCAGAGGCAGAAAGCAGATATGATCAGGCGTCAGAAAGAATGAGACTTGTAAAATGATGATTGCGGGTTATACTATTGCTTGTAATAATATGGTATGGTATGACGTTTTGTTTAAAAATCGGAGGAAATCATGGCTGAAATCTATGTTTCCAGTGGAGTGACCAGTACCGGAGTCATCGTGTCGTCCTATGATTCCATGTTCGTCTTAAGCGCAGGAACCGCGAACAGCACCACGGTCTCATGTTATGGCACCATGTTTATCTCCGGCGACGGCGTGGCGAACAGCACTACCGTCAACGCCACCGGCGACATGGGCATCGAATACGGCGACGTGAACAACGACGGGTGCGATGACATTCTGGTCCGCAACCTCTCCTCCGGAGCCTTGGGCTACTGGGACGGCAACGATAACTTCATGTGGCACGAGATCGGAAGCGGCGTCGACAGCACCTGGGCCGTCATCGCATAA
>DCGG01000009.1:19697-32109 GCA_002315455.1 Lentisphaeria bacterium UBA1784 | reverse complement strand
GTCAGCTGGAACTGCTGACCCCCCGGGCCGACGCCATCTACCGCATGATGCTGGAAGGCGCCCGCGGCAAGGAACTGACGCAGGACCTGAACCTCATGGCGTTCCCTCTGCGGGCGGCCAAAGCCCGGGGTATCCTGCTCACGGCCAAAACCATTGTAAAACTGACACACGACAGGTACCTCACGGAAGAGGAACTGGCGCAGTATCAGGATGCGGCCCAGGAAGAGGAGGAACCTTCAGAGGACGCCGGTCCGGAATCCGGCGAAGGGACGGCTTCCACTCCTGCGGAGACGCAGCAGGAGTCCCCGGCCTCCCCTGCCCCCGTTGCCGCCCCCGCTCCCGCGGAGCAGACTGCGCAGGAACCGGCATCCGATGCGGAACTCCCGGAGGCGCAACAAGAAGCGCCCGTTGCAGAACCGGTCATTCCCCCGCAGGAGACTGCTCCCGGACCACTGCCGGAACCGGAACAAACACCGGAGCCGAAGGAAAAAAAGCAAAGAAGATCCAAACGCGAGGCCACCAATCCTCCCGGGGAACCGGACTCCGCCCCAACCGGGCAGGATGCATCCGGAACCTCTGCTCCGCAACCGGAACCGGTCCACCAAAAGCCGGAGGAGCCTCAAGCGGAACCGATCCCGGAGAAGCCGGAGGAACCTGCGGCACGCCCCGAGCTTCCTCCGAAGGAGGAGCCAGCGGATACGCTTCTTCCGGACCTTCCCGAGTCCGAGCGCAAGGCAAAGACGCCGAAAAAGCACGTTCCGCGTCTGAAGGGTCCGGCGGTCGATCCGAAACCTGCGAAGGATGTTTCTGACGGTACAGAGACAAAGCCGGCGGATCCACCCTCCCCTGCCGATGGGGAAGAAAAGCCGGAAAAGGATGAGTTCGGCATCGTTCAGCCGGAGTTCGGATTCTGAACGGATTTTCTGAATAAGGAGTTTTTTCATGGCGTTTTTAATGTGCAATGTCAAGTCTCAGGTCCTCGGTCTGAACTGCGCGGTCAATGCGCTCATTCCCCAGGGTCCCAAGGGGAAACGTTACCCGGTTCTGTACCTTCTTCACGGACTTTCCGACAACGGGACGAGTTGGATGCGCCGCTCTTCCATCGAGCGTTACGCGGAAGCCTACAACCTCGCCGTGATCATGCCGGACTGCGGACGCAGTTTCTACACGGACATGAAGCACGGCCTCCGGTACTGGACCTTCCTCTCGCAGGAACTGCCGGAGATTGCCGCTTCGCTCCTACCCATCAGCGAAAAGCCGGAGGAGACCTACGCCGCCGGCCTCTCCATGGGCGGATACGGCACCTTGAAACTGGCCTTCACCTTCCCGGAACGATTCGCAGCGGTGGGAGCACTCTCCAGCGTGACGGACATTCCGTACCACATGAACGATCCGGAGCGCGCCGACTGGCACCCAGAACTTCTGGATATTTTCGGCTCTCCCGAGGATGCGATCAAGGATGGAAACGATATCTTCACCCTCGCGGCCCAAGCCCGTCTGGCATCCCGTCTGCCCAGGATCTTCCACGCCTGCGGCTCCGAGGATTTCCTCTACCGGGACAACAAGAAACTCCGGGAATGCCTGGAGGAGAATCATTGGCCTGGCTACACGTATTTCGAGGAACCGGGGATCCATAACTGGGAGTTTTGGGACCGGAACATCCAGCGGGTACTGAAGTTCTTCTTCGAGGAGCAGAAGTAGTTCCGCCCTTTTCTCCACCCGGTCCCTTCCGGAATGCAAATCCGTCCGAAACACCATTTGAAATCCCGGAGTGCCTGCAGTATATTATCAAAGAATATACTGTCTCATCACATTCCAAGGCAGAAACGATGGAATACTGGAACCGCGCAAAAGTAGTGATGGCCAACTGGTACGACTTCGGCTGTTCCTCCAGCCTCTCCTACTCCCACGTACAGAGCCGTTATCTGGTCTGGTGCCGCAGCGGCAAAGGGACCATCGAGGTCAACGGCGTCCCTTACGACTGCATCCCGGGGAGTTGTCTTTTCCTGCCGTGGAACCATGACATCATCTACCGGCCTCACCCCCGGAAGCCGCTTTTCATCGGCAGCATCCACGTGATCCCGGTGATCCCGGAGGACGATCTCTTTCACAATGCGTTCCACGCGATCCGCCCGCAATACGAGGAGTACAACCGCAGGAGGGACGAGCTTCTGCCGGAATTCACGGACACCTTCTTCTGCCAGCTTCCGCTGGAGAGCGCCCTCTTCCGCCTGAGCAGTTACGTCATCGACCGCTACCAGCGGGCCTGTCCGGAGTGGTTGCTCCGGCTTTTTCCGAGGGAGTTGCTCTACGAACTTCTGGAGGTCCGGCGGGAACTGGCCAACGGGCGGAAACAGTACTATCCGGCCGCGCTTCAGAACATCCTCAATCTCATCGACGCAAGCCTGGAGAGTTCCATAGACGCCGTGGAAATGAGCAGTTTTGCAAAGATCTCCATCCCCACCGTATACCGGGAGTTCCGGCGCCACTTCAACACTACCCCGGGGGAGTTCGTGACCCGCAGAAGATTGCAGCGGGCAGTGGCTCTCCTGCGGGAGACGAAACTGCCCATCGCGGAGATCAGCAGCAGACTGCAGTTCTCCTCTCCCTTCTACTTCTCCCGAAGGTTCAAACAGTATTTCGGCATCACGCCGTCCGAGTGCCGCCGCAGTGAAAATCTCACGCTCCCGGAGGATCTGCTTCAGCGGGTCCGGACTTCGGAAGATCTGACCTTCCGCCACTCCATCTGCCACTTCGTCCCGGACCGCATAAGCGAATAGCGGGGGCTCTGCCCGTCACCGCCGGCGGCGGCGCTTGGGCTGAAGGCGGTAGGAAATGCTACCCTTGGAAGAACGTTCCACTCCGGAGGTAAACAACGCTCCGGCAAGCGCCGCCTGCGCGATGTTGAAGGCCAGCTGGGCGCGGCCCTCGGGAGTGACCCGGTCCAGCATCGGGGCCTCGCGGAGCAAGGTGAAGGACTTGGGTGCAAGTTCGAGGACACCCCACTCCTCGGGGATTTCCTCCGGCGCGATCAGACCGGCAGGGACCGCCAGATAGCAGAGATCCACCATGCCGGACCCGGCGATGCGGTCCAGACGGCTGCCGGAATTCAGCCTGCGGGCCACAGTCTCCCGTCGTTTCAACAGAGCCTGATACTCCGGATTGGAACTCCCGGCATAGTCCCACGTCCGCAGATCGTCAAAGAGGTCGTCTGCGGCGGCGAGATGGGGTTCGGTGCGGCGGATCTCCACCTCAAGAAGGGCCATCCGTTCCCGGATCTGCCGGAATTCAGAAATATACTCCTCCCGGTCGGCGCAATCGGCAAAACAAAGTTCGCGGTCAGTGACCAGCAAGACGGCGACCGTCTTGACGACGGGGCGTTTCCGCCCGGAGGCCGCCCTCCAGAAACCGGCGGTCTGCACCGCGGGACGGCGGCCCTTCACTGCCACCCGTTCCGCCAGCGCATCCACGCCGAGGGAGGCGACGAATCCCAGCACAAGTTGCTGGTAATCCTTCAGCTTCGGAAGCGCGGTAGGGATGGACTCCGGCGCGGAGTCCGACTCCGGGGCCGGGATCGGTGACTCCCCGGGGAGAGCCTCTCTCCTCTGCTCTGCGACAAAGTCGAAAAGATCGAATTCTTCCGGTGTTTTCTCCATGGGATACGACCGTCTGGTTATCGTTTGCATCGTTGTTTCGATAACATAGCACATCCGCCGGAGGAATGCCAGTTGTTTCCCGTACTTCCCCGCAAAATTTCCGGGGAATGGACGGGACAGACAGGAAAAAAGTTCAGAGTTTGTCGTGCGCAACGATCTCGCCGGGTCTGGTCTCACCCCCCGGCCCCAGTTTTCTGCCGGGATAGATGGAGGTGTGTATTCCCGTGTGGACGCCGCTTCCGATAATCGCCCCGAACTTGCGCCGCCCGGTGGAAACGAGAACGCCATCCACCATGGAACGGTGGTCCGCGCCATCGTGCCGGAGATTGCCGATGATGGTCCCGGCTCCGAAGTTCACGTTGTCCGCAAAGATGGAGTCCCCGGCGTAACTCAAATGGCCCACGCTGACGTGATCGCCGAGGATGCAGTTCTTCAGTTCCACAGCCTGACCGACGTGGCACTTGTCACCGATGCAGACCGGACCGCGGAGATAGGCATTGGGGCCGATCTTGCAATTTTTTCCGATGACGCAGGTCCCCTCCACGTAAACCCCGGGCAGGATCACGGTCCCTTCGTCTGCGATCAGAAGACCGTCAATGGTGCATCCGGAACGGATCAATCCCTTGTTTTCTGCAATAATTGAAACCGTTTCCTTCAGTCGTTCATGAAGCGCAAGGAAGTCCCACGGATAACGGATCATGATGCCTTCCACAGGGAATGAGCTCTTCTTGCCGTTTCCGTCCGCTTCGGCGAGGAGTTCACCCGATCTGGAGCGGACCTCCCATGCCGGACATGTAAAAAGTCTTTCCAGCAGCACGTCGTCCGCCCAGAAATCCACTCTCCAGCGGACGTTCCCCGGAAGAGCGGCGAGTCGTTCCTTTTGGAGTTTCCGCAGGGGTTTGCCCCATATCCGGAAACTCCCGGTGTCGGCGGAGAGAGGCCAAAGGGAAGGTTGTTCCCGTTCAATGATCTCGATCATGGTTCACTCTCCCAATTCACTCTTTGCGGCGGAGGTCAGTTTTTCCAGCCACTCATCCACGAGAGTTTCGGAGGGAGCCTCCACCAGGATCCGGAGTTTGTTCTCCGTGCCGGAATAGCGGATCATGGTCCTTCCGCTGTTCCCAAGCACGACTTTGCAGGCCGCGTTTGCCTCCTGAAGGCGGGCGAGCGTTTCCAGCGGCAGTTTTTCCCGAACCGGGAGATTCACCATTTTCTGCGGATAGACCGACATGAAGTCCGCAAGTTCGGCGAGGGAACGCTCCCGCTGTTTCATCAGTTTCAGGACGTGCAGCGCGGTGATGATGCCGTCGCCGGTGGTCACGTAATCCATGAAGATCACGTGGCCGGATTGTTCGCCCCCCACGTTGAAGTGCCCCTCGCGCATGGCTTCGATGACGTTGTGATCCCCCACGTCGGTGGTGACGATTTTGATCCCGTGTTCCTCCATGGCGCGGAAAAATCCGAGATTGCTCATTTTCGTCACGACAACGCTGTTGCCGGCAAGTTTTCCCCGGGAGAGATAATCCAGCGCGACCATGCCGATGATCCGGTCGCCATTCACTTCGCAGCCGTTGGCATCGCAGAAGATTACCCTATCGGCATCCCCGTCAACGGCGATCCCCACGTCGGCACGATGAAGTTTCACCAGTTCGCACATCTTCTCAATGTGGGTGGCGCCACAGCCGGCGTTGATGTTGTTGCCGTCCGGAGCGATCCCGAAGGGGATCACTTCCGCGCCCAGTTCCCGGAAGATCGTGGGAGCGATGCTGTATGCCGCCCCGTTGGCGCAGTCCAGCACGATCTTCAGTCCCTTCAGGCTGTGATTGCGGACGGAACTTTTCGCAAATTCGATGTAGCGGCCCCGGGCATCCTCGATCCGTTTGGCCTTGCCGATCATGCGGTTGGCGATGTGGCTGCTGGAGAGGGCGGCATCGGCAATCAACTGCTCGATATGATCGGTTTCCACACCGGAGAGTTTGAAGCCGTCGGCGGCAAAGAGTTTGATCCCGTTGTCATCTGCGGGATTGTGGCTGGCGGTGATCATGATGCCGCAGTCAGCGCAGAGAGAACGGGTCAGATGAGCCACTGCCGGCGTCGGCATGGGACCAACCTCCAGAACGTCCATTCCCATGCTGAGGAGTCCGGCGGAGATGGCGTTCTCCAGCATGTAGCCGGAGAGTCGGGTGTCCTTTCCGAGCACCGCGCGGCAGCGTTTGGAGCCGTCCGCGGAAAAATGTTTTGCCACTGCCTTGCCGACGAGCAGGGCCAGTTCAGGAGTGATGGGATAGGTGTTGGCCTTTCCCCGAATACCATCGGTACCAAAAAGTTTTGTCATGATGCAAACTTCCTTTTTTTGCATGACTTTGAATTCAATGGCGTCTTATTCCACGGTGACGCTCTTGGCGAGATTCCGGGGCTGATCAATCTCGCATCCCCGCTCTCCTGCGAAGCAGTACGCGAACATCTGCAGCGCCACCACCGTCACCAGAGGAGCCGCATACCTGCTGGTCTCGGGGACCCGGATAATATCCTCCGTAAAGGCCTCCACGGAGGGATCGCCCTCTGTCGCGACGGCGATAACGGGAGATTTCCGGGCGCGGCACTCCTGCATGTTGCCGAGGAGTTTTTCCTGACCGGGAATGCAGTTGGCCAACGCGATCACCGGGACGTTTTCTCCGAGAAGCGAAATGGGCCCATGCTTCAACTCCGCGGCGTGATATCCTTCGGCGTGGACGTAGCTCACTTCCTTGAGTTTCAGCGCGCCCTCCAGAGCCACGGGATAGAGGAACCCCCGTCCGATGAAGAAGAAGTCGTTCATTCCGGAGAACTTTTTCGCCAGCGCGGCGACGTGGTCGTACTGGTTCAGAACGCGCTGGATCAATTCCGGAAGACGCTGAAGTTCGGCACAGGATTGCCGTCCGAGTTCGTTGCTGAGGCGCCGGTTTCGCCCGAGGCGGAGGGCAAGCAGCCACAGCGCCGTCACCTGACAGGTGAAGGCCTTGGTGGAAGCGACGCTGATCTCCGGACCGGCGTGCAGATAGATTCCGCGTCCGCACTCCCGGGCGATGGTGGAGCCCACCACGTTGGAGATGGCGGCCACGGTAGCCCCCTTCTGCATGGCCTCCCGGGTGGCGGCCAGCGTATCGGCGGTCTCCCCGGACTGGCTGATGGGGATCACGAGGGTGTTTGGTTCGATGATGGGATTGCGGTAGCGGAACTCCGCCGCCTGTTCCACTTCGGCGGGGATCCCGGCGATCTCCTCGAAGTAATATTCTCCGATCAATCCGGAATGGAGACTGCTTCCGCATCCGGCGATGACGATGCGGCTGATCTCCGCCAGTTCCCGGGGAGAGAGGTTCAGGCCGGAGAGTTTTGCGTTGCCGTCCTCCGGGATAATCCGCCCGCGGATGGTGTTGCCGATGGATTCCGGCTGTTCGAAGATCTCCTTCAACATGAAGTGCTCGTATTTTCCTTTGCCCGAACCTGTCTCCTCCTTGGGAATCCGTGATATCTCCCGGTTGACAGGCACGTTGGCAAGCGTGCGGATCTCCGCATCCTCCGGAGTCACCACGGCGAGATCGCCGTCATTGAGATAGATCACGTCCCGGGAGTTGGCCAGCAGAGCGCAAACGTCGCTGGCCACCATGTTGAACCCTTTGCCGATGCCGAGGATCACCGGGCTTCCGGAACGGGCGGCGATCAGCAGGCCCGGATGATCCTGAAACAGAACGCAGACCCCGAAGGTCCCGCGGACCCGCTGAAGCGCCTCCTCCACGGCGCGGACCGGATCGTCTGAATAATATTTTGCGATCAACCGGGGCAGGACTTCACTGTCGGTGTCGGAGCGGAACGTTTCCCCTTCGGCCTCCAATTCCGCGCGCAGATCCCGATAATTCTCGATGATGCCGTTATGGACGACGGCGATCCTGCTGGCGCCATCCAAGTGAGGATGAGCATTCTTTTCGGAGGGAGCGCCATGGGTCGCCCAGCGGGTATGGGCAATGCCGCACGCACCTTCCAGCGGGGTCTGCGACGCCAGTTCCTCCAGTTTGCGGACCTTGCCAACCGCCTTCAGGGTGTGCAGGATGCCGTCCTTTCCGAGCACGGACATTCCGGCAGAGTCATATCCCCGGTATTCCAACCGCTTCAGGCCTTCCAGAAGCGGAGATTGGGCGGAACTGCACCCCGTATAACCAACGATGCCACACATGCGATTTCTCTCCTTTTTTTGAGGTTGATTTTTTTAATATAATGTCGCTCCACCTGATTTTCAAGAATTTTATAGAATTATTTTTAAAATACATGGACAAATCAACATTATTTTGCAAAATTCCAGCAAGTCAAAACCTTCCTTTTCCGCATTAAAAAAATCAATAACCCATGGTATATTATCGCCACATGAAACGCGGCCATACGAAAAACTGCAGCACAGGAGAATCATCATGGACCTCGAAGGGAAAAACATTCTGGTCACGGGCGGCGGTTCTGGTTACGGCAAAGGCATCGCTTCCGTGCTCGTCAAGGCAGGCGCCAACGTCTGGATCACCGGGCGCAACACGGCAAAACTTCAGGCGGCAGCCTTCATCATCGGCGCAAAAGCCGTGCCTGTGGACGCATCCTCAGCGCGACCCTCGTCGCCTTCTCCTGCATCCGGGGCTGCGGACCCTCGGCGCGCTGGGGGAAATCATCGGCATGGCGGCGGCGCTGTGCTGCAGGTTTGACTGCACGCCCCACGAACTCTATCTGTACCACTTGGAGGCACTGAAGGAAGCGATGCGGAAGGAGGTGCGGCTCCATCTGCCCTGCGATTGGGGCAACGCCCCCCACGAAGCATGCCACTTCATGCGTCCGGCGGGAAGTTGCGGAAATCCCGACGGCGAGGATTGCTGGCTCCATTTCAACCCGGAAACTCCGCAGACGCCGATCCACGAATCCCTCGCCGAAAACATCCGGGAACTGAAACTCTCCCACCCCGATGGGACTCCGTTTGAAATTTGATGCCGGTTCCGCGATTTTTCCGGACTGATCCGGTTGCGTTTCCCGGTTGCCGTGGTATATTATGCAAAGGGGAATGCCATTCAACAGCAGCCGGAGGATTTACTGGATCATGACACCCGGAGAGATCATCGAAAACACCAATCTGAAAGGGGACTACTACAAGGTCCGCTTCTACGCCCCCGGATTCGCCGCCAAGGCCCGGCCGGGAATGTTTGTACACGTCCGCATCGACCACCGGGGAGACCAGATCCTCCGGCGGCCCTTCAGCATTCAGCTGGCGGAGGGGGATTCCCTCTCCGTGGTCTACAAGGTCGTCGGCAAAGGAACTGCGGAACTGAGCCGCCTGAAACCGGGTGCCGTCTGCGACCTGATGGGTCCCAGGGGCCGGGGTTTCTCCGCACCGCCGGAGGGGTACACCCCTGTGGCCGTCTCCGGAGGGTACGGAGCCGCCGCCACCTTCATGCTGACCCGCAATGCCGGCCGCCCCGGACTTCTGCTGCTGGGGGCAAGAAGCGGTGCCGACGTGATCCTCACGGAGGAATATGAGAAGGCCGGCTTCGAGGTCCGCATCGCCACCAATGACGGCTCCGTCGGACGCAAAGGCTTCGTCACCGGGCTTCTGCCGGAACTTGTCGCCGAACGCCCGGATGAAAAATTCTTCTTCTACGGCTGCGGTCCCCATCCGATGCTGATGGCTCTCGCCCGCTGGCTCCGGGAGAACGGACAGACCGGACAGTTGAGCATCGACCACATCATGTGCTGCGGCGTAGGCGCCTGTTTCGGCTGTGTGGTGAAGGTGAACGATCCCGGTTCCGAAACCGGCTGGAAATATGCCCGGTCCTGCGCAGAAGGTCCGGTCTTCGATCTCAAAGACGTGTACGTGGAGTGAATATCATGGCTGATCTGACCTGCGATCTTGGCGTTTTTCAATTGAAAAATCCGGTGATGACCGCCAGCGGCACCTTCGGATACGGGCACGAATATCACGAATTCTACGACATCGCCAAACTGGGAGCCGTCGTCGTCAAAGGGATCAAGATGGCACCATCCTTCGGAAATCCCACGCCCCGGGTTGCCGAAGTAACCGGCGGAATGCTCAATGCCATCGGCCTTCAGGGGCCGGGGGTGGAGAAGTTTCTGCACGGGGAGGATTACCTGCCCTTCCTGCGGAAAGTCGGGGCCACCGTCATCGTCAACATCTGGGGGACCAGCGTCGAAGAGTACGGCGAGGTGGCCGCCCGGCTGGATGCGGAATCCGACGGCATCACCGCGCTGGAAATCAACATCTCCTGCCCCAACGTGAAACACGGAGGTGCCGCCTTCGGGACCGATCCGAAACTGGCGGAACAGGTGATCCGCACCGTCCGCAAAGTCACCGGACTGCCGCTGATCACCAAACTCAGTCCCAACGTGACCAGCATCGCGGAGTTCGCCCGGGTGGCGGAGGCTTCCGGCAGCGATGCGGTCTCCCTCATCAACACGCTTTCCGGCATGGCGATCAACATCGAGACCCGGAAGTTCCGCATTGCCAACCGCACCGGTGGATTCTCCGGTCCGGCGGTGAAGCCGGTGGCAGTCCGCATGGTCTATGAGGCTTCCCGTGCCGTGAAGATCCCGGTAATCGGCATGGGCGGTATCTCCTGCGGCGCGGACGCCGTGGAGTTTCTGCTGGCCGGAGCCAAAGCCGTGGCCGTCGGGACCGCGAACTTCGTTGATCCCTGCACACCATTGAAAGTCATCGACTTCATCGGGGAGTACATGGACCGGCACGGTTTCAGGACCGTCGCGGAACTCTCCGGGGCCATGGCGGAATAGTCCCCTGCCCCGGCAAGGAAAGGAAGGCGTCCCGGCTGATGCGGAAGATCATTCACGTCGACATGGACGCCTTCTTTGCATCCGTGGAACAGCGTGACCGCCCTGAACTCCGGGGGAAGCCCCTGCTTGTGGGCGGTTCTCCGAAGCGGCGCGGCGTGGTCTCCACCTGCAGCTACGAAGCGAGAGCATTCGGGGTCCACTCCGGAATGTCCACCGCCACCGCCCTCCGGAAGTGCCCCGGCGCGGAACTGCTGGCACCGGATTTCCGTAAGTACTGCGCGGTCTCCCGGCAGGTCAGAGCGCTCTTTTCCCAAGTCACCGATCTGGTGGAGGTGGTCTCCATTGATGAAGCCTATCTGGACGTCACCGTGAATCACCTTGCCGAGGAGGACCCGGTGGCCGTCGCAGAGTGGCTCCGCCGCAAGATCAGGGAAGTCACTGGGCTGACGGCCTCGGCGGGCATCTCATTCAACAAATTTCTGGCCAAGATCGCCTCCGACTACCACAAACCGGACGGTTTGACCGAGATCACCCCGGAAGCGGCTCCTGCGTTTCTGGAAGCGTTGCCCATCCGGAAATTCCACGGTATCGGTTCCGCCTCCGCTGCCCGGCTGGAATCCAGAAACATCCGCACCGGCAAGGAGTTGAAGCAACTCAGTCTGGCCACGCTTCAGGGGATGTTCGGGAAAGCCGGGGAGTTTTACTACCGCATCGTCCGTTGCGAGGATGACCGCCCGGTGGAGCCTGCGGGGGACCCGAAATCCATCAGCCGGGAACATACGCTTGAGAGGGACTGCAAAGACCTGCGCACCCTGCGCATCCTGCTGAAAAGCCTGAGTCTGAAGGTGTTTCGCATGGGAGAACGCCGGGGCGTCCGGGGGAAAAGCGTCACCGTCAAGATCAAGTACGACGATTTTCACACCGTGACCCGCTCCATGGCGCTTCCCGCGACGGTGAAGGACGGCGTGAGCCTCGGAGCCATCGCCGTGAGATTGGCGGCGCGGGCGGAGTTGGGCAACCGTCCCGTGCGGTTGGTCGGAGTCGGGATCGGAGCGCTGGTATCGGCGGACGATCCCTCCTATGAACAGCAGGAATTCGACTTCGTTGCAAAACTCCGGAAGAAGACTTCCGTCTCCCTCCTGTAAAGGCCATCAGCGCCGAATCCGCACCAAAACCGTCCCCCCCTCCGGGACCGTGCAGTAAAAGGCATCCTTCGTGCGGGAGAGCCGCAGAGGCTTCTCCTCCGGCAGAAGTTGGAGCGCACCCTTGATCTTCTCCGGCACAGCCACCCGGCACTCCCGTTCTTTGGCTGCGGTGAGCGCGACGTAATCCCGATTGGCGAGGACACTCTCCTGCCCTCCCTTGAGATAGATGTGGACCCCCGCATCCTTCAGCAGATCGGTCCACGCGAAGCGGTCGATGAGAATGGATGTGCAGAGAATGTCTTTGCCGCCGAATCCGCTGGGCTTGGCGGCGAAAGTGACCAGTTCCTTCTCTCTCCATTTCATGGTACCCAGGATTTCCGCCTTCGGGTCATCCACGTGGAAGACCGGTCCGACCTTCCACTCCCCGGGAAACGCCATTTCACGGGACTTCTTGCTGATGGTTGTGGAGAGGTGGCACTTCTCCATGACGGCACCGACCTTCATATTGACCGTGCGCGCCATCTGCGAGAGATCGAAGCCATCCGGCGACTGGGAACCGGGAGCATAGATCCATACGAGGGTCTTGCCTGCCTTGCGGAGCCGTTCCACGGTTTTGAGTTTCGCCTTATTCATGAAGAAACTGTTGGGGAAGATGTAGACCTGATAGCGGTCCGTGCCGGGGCGGTCCAGGTCCTCGAACAGGATGGTGTCGAACGTGGCTCCGGAAAATCCCAGTTCGTGGGCGTTGCGCTTGATGGCGACAAATGGCAGCATGGCGGAACCGACGGAATCGGTCTG
>DCGG01000009.1:2769-19680 GCA_002315455.1 Lentisphaeria bacterium UBA1784 | reverse complement strand
CGATAGGGGACGCCGGAATAATCACCCACCACCGCCACCTTGCTCACGCTGGTACAGTCACCGGCGTTTTCCAGAATGGGCTGAAGTTTTTTGAAGTACGCCATCAGTACCGGATCGTCATACCAGCAGTTGCCGAAATCGAAGTACCACAGCGCCGCCCCCCGGATCAGCGCCTGTGCGAAGTCCCGGGTCAGCAGTTTAACTGCAGAGCCCGCGCCGGTGCTGTACTGGGAATCATAATTGACCGAGAGATTGGTTCCGGTGTCCGCTTCAAGGAACGTCGCCTGCCTGCCGCGGATGCGGAAACTCTCCGTGAAGGTCCGGGGGATGCCGGAGCCGCCGGGCCGCCGAAAGAAATGTGCGTAGGCGTAGGGGGACGCGGTGAAGTCCACCGCAGGATCGTTGAGGTAGCGGTCCGTCTCCAGATGCCACCCCTCCGCCGGAAACGCCATGCCGTAATAATAACCGTAAAAGTTCCCCACGAGGGCGCGTCCGTTGCAAGCCTTCTTGGCGATCCGGTCGAAGTACAGCGGCGAATCGGCGGTCAACTTTCCGTGCAGGGCGAGGTAGTCCAGCACGGCACGGTCGTCTTTGGCGTTCCGCATGGAGATGGATCCCAATTTCTGCCGCAACTGAACGCCGGGGACCTGCGCGTTGTCAAAAGTCACGGAGTAATCGTGCCACGCCTGTTTCAGCGCGGATTCGTCGTTGCAGTAGCGCTCCCGCAGGAAGGAACGGAAGCGTTTCGTCATGGCGGTCCCGGTATCCGGAACGTCCTGCGCCATCCCGTAGTAGTGCCACTCGTAGTGTACCCCGGAATCCAGCCGGTAGGCCCAGATCCGGCTGGCGTAGGGGGAGCGTTCCACCGCCTCGACGATGCGCCGGAGGATCTCGCCGGCATCCTGATGCCACTTCTCCGAAGCATAACTTGCGGCGGGACTGTTGAAGAGAGTCTTGTCGGAATCCCAATCCACCGGACGGGTACCGTACTGCACCAGCGCCTCGGGATTTTCCTTCAGCCACCAGCGGGGGGCCCACATCTCGACGTCAAGCATGAAGTAGCCGCCGGGGACGAGATTGAGAGCGCGGCCCAGTTTCCCGAAGAGTTTCGCCTCGTCCAGTTTGCCGGGCCCGGTCCACAGTTCCTGGAACGAGACGCCGGTTCCATAGAGCCGGAAGTTCGCCTCCTGAAACCCGAAGACCTGCTCGATGAACTGCGCCGAATCAAAGTGCCAGTAGGGAGTCTGATACATGAGCGCGGGGAAACTCTGATTTCCGATGCGGACCCACGGATAGCCTTTTTTGTAGAAAAGGCTCACCTTCGCAGGCTTCTCCTTGGCGAGCTGACAGAGGATTGCCTCCTGACGCTTCCTGCCCTCCGCCTGAATGCGCCGATATTTCACAAGGTCCCCGGCGGTGAGCATGGGGGTGGGATCCTTGATGAACGTGAACCATGGCGAGCTGTTGACCCCGTCTCCGGCAGCGATGACCGCAGTCCATGCGGAATCATCGAAATCCGGCGTTTCCCATCCGGAGCAGGGGAGAGTGGAACTCTTCCAGTCGAGACCGCTGACAACGTTCTCCACGGAACCGTCCTCATAAATCAACTCAAGCCGCAACAGCAGACCGGATTCGGAACGTCCGTTGAAAAGGTCAGCGGCGATGAGATTCCTTCCCTGCCGCAACAGCGGAGTGGCGTCGATCCTCTTCGCGGCGTACCCGCCCCCCTTGGGGGAACGGACCTTCCCGTTGATCCAAAGTACCAGCCCATCGTCAAACATGCAATAGAGCGATGCCTGCTTCAGCGGCTTCTTCAGTTCGAACGATTTGCGGAAAAAACGATGGGAGTCGTCGGGCGGATTGGGCTCGTTGTGGCGGATCCAGATGGCCTCATACGTCTGCGTCCGGGCGGAGGGGAAACACTCCGGGACCTTGGGGTAGGCAAGTTGCGGTTCCGGCGGAGCGCCTGCTCCCGGGAGGGTTGCCGCGGCCGCAAACATCGTGAGCAGAGCGAAAAAGATTTTCCGGCGTTCCATCGATACCTCCGTCGTTCAAAGTGATTCCTTGTTCGGAGGATACTATACTGCGGGAACACAAAAAAAGATAGTGCAGAATAAAAACAAAACATACCCCGCACTATCAAATTTTCAAATCCGCCCCGCAATCGCGGGAAGATTTCGTATTCCGGTCAGGCCGGCAGCGTCATTTGGAGTAGTTGAAAATCGGCAGAACCGGGATCAGCGCATCCGGATTGTAGTTGAGCGCGCCGATCTGCAAGCCATGGCCGATGTTGAAAACGCCGATCTGGCATCCGGGAGCTCCCGGAGCGAAATCCTTGCGGCGGGAACCGCCGTCCGCTTCCACGTTCAGCCCTCCGATCTGCACACCGTAATTCCGGCGGATGAAACTGACCATGGCACCGACGTCCAGTCCATAGTTCATCTCCGTGATCGTGACGGCGGCGCACTGAAGTCCGTAGTTCTTGCTCTGCCCGCTGGTGAGCGCCGCGGAAATCACCGCAGACTGCTGCTCCAGCAGGAACACGCCAAGCGCCAATCCGTAAACGTCGGCGGTCGACGAGAACAGCAGGCCATAACGGGCCGGAGTGACCGCAAACTGAAACGGTGTCCAGGACGCCTTGAAGATCCCATATTCCTCTTTGACGCCGTCCAGCACGGGACCTTCCGCAACAGCGGAAAACGCGGATGCAACGAGCATCAGCATCACCAAGCATTTCTTCATTTCAGTTCTCCTGTATTAGTTTGCCGGACCGAGCAGGTCTCTCACTCTTGCCAGTTCCGCTTCGCCGTCGGAAAGGATCTCCTCCAGCAGGGCCTTCACCGGAATGACCTTGTCTACAAGTCCCACGGACTGCCCGGCCATGACGGAGCCGTTGTCCACGTCGCCGTCAATGGCCGCCTTGCGGAGCGCTCCCACCCAGAACCGCTCCAGTTCTTCCTGCGCGGCCTGCCGGGTCATGGCACCGGACTCCACCCTGCGAAGCAGTTCCAGCTGAAGTTTGCCGAACTCCAGCGTTCCGCGGTTGCGGATCGCTCTCACGGAGACCACCGGAAGCCGGGGGTCGAACTGCGCCGTGGAGACCGCATCCCGGGCGTTGGCCCGCGCGAGATACTCCTTGAAGTTCGGATGGGCATGGCACTCCTCCGTCATCACGAAGCGGGTGCCCATCTGGATCCCAGACGCGCCCATCAGCAGAACGTGCGCCGCCAAAGTCCCGGTGGCAACGCCTCCGGCGATGAAGATCGGCACCTGCTTGGCATACTTCAGAAGCACCTGCTGCAGCAGCACGGTGGTGGTGACGTGCCCGATGTGGCCGCCGGATTCGCACCCCTCGAGGATCAGCGCATCCGCCCCGTAGCGGATCATACGGTCCGCGATGGACTCCGTGGAGGCGAAACACATGACTTTCGCGCCGGTGGTCTTGATTTCCGCGATCTCCTTTTCCCGGGGGAAACTGCCGGCGAACACCACGTACGGGACCGGTTCCGGCAGACTTTTGAGCATCTCGATCTGGGCACGGTACGCTGGAGCAATGGTGATGAGGTTCACAGCGAAGGGCTTCTCCGTCTTCGCCCGGACAGCCTCGATCTGAGCCTTCAGGATCTCCACGGGAGCATTTCCGCCGGCGATGCAGGCGAAGGCTCCGGCGTTGCAGACCGTTGCGATCAGATCTGGTTCCGAGACCCAGGTCATTGCTCCGCAGATGATGGGGTAGCGGACCTGCAGAAACTCGCGGCCCCGCTTCATCAGCGCATCCATTGTCGGATATTGTTTCATAATCGACCTTTCCATATTTTCGATTCCCCTGCGCCTTTCCGGATGACGTCCGTCAATTCCTAAAACGCGAGGGGAAAAAACTGCAATACCGCACCTGCGGCAAGCGGGATCGTGAAATTATCATCCGCGATCAACTGCTTCTGAAAGAGTTCCACCAAAGCCCCGGCGAGAGCCGCAGGCAATACCGCGAACCAGTACCCGGGAGCCGCATTTCCGAATCCTCCCACGGCACACGCGCCCAGACAACCGAAAACCACGAATGCAATGCTCCCTTCCCAGGACTTTCCGTTGACTGCGGGATGCCGTCCGAAACGCCGTCCGATCAGGGCCGCGAAGGCATCTCCCAGCAGCATGACCGCCAACGCTCCCGCGGCAGGGATCCGGGAGAAGAGCAAAGTCACCATCAGCGCCGCCGCAAGGACCGGAGCACCGCCGGAGACCACCCAACTTCCCGGGCGCGGGACCTCCCGGAGCATGCGTCCGAAAAGCCAATGGTAAAGCCGGGAGAACGGGTCTTTGCGTCCCAGGGCATAGCGGTGTTCCACGATCAGAGTACCCGCCAGCAGAATGGCGAAGAACGCCGAAGTAATGCGCCAATCCGGGATCAGCAGGATCGCAGCCACCATCCAAAGCGAGGAGAGGTGGACCGTTTTCCGTTTCAGTTCTTCCCAATAGCTGATCGCAGTTCCCATGATGCAGAACTCCAAAAGATTCAAGGTTGCGGGACGGGAGATTCAGCAGGGGCTTCCGCAGAAGTCCCGGCAGAGTCCGCCGCGGAAGCCTCTTTGACGGTCTTGCGCCGGATTTTCCGTTTCGGCAGAGCGAGTCCACGGCGCTTCCAGTAATCCTCGCTTCGGATCCCCAGCAGAAGCGCAAGGATCCGTTCCCGGCCGGTAACGATGGTCACGTTGCAGCGGGAACCGAAACGCAGCGGTTGCCGCTCCCTCGTCAGCAGGATCTTCACCGGGTAATAGTTGATCCCGTTGACCATAGTCGGCAACTGGTACACCACTTCCACGGTACCGTAGAAATAGCCGTAGTCCAGATAGTTATACTGTTCGCACTGGATGCGGACCGGCTGTCCCGGTTCCACTTTGTAAATCTGTTTTTCGTCGATGAGAGCGACGACCTTCTTGTTCTGATTGGCGGCGAACTTCACCACGATCTCACCCACGTCATAGTAGCCGCCGGCACGGGGCGGGATGTCAGTGATGATTCCCGCGTCAGGAGCCCGGATCACGTAGTCCTCCTGATGGGCCTTCATGATGGCGACCTCGTCTTCCTTGCTGCTCCGGCGCTGCTGAAGAAGCCGCAGTTCCTCCTCCGCTTTGGAGAGGATGCCGTCAGCCATGCCGCTCCGGACCTTCTGCAAGTCGTCCTCCAGACGGCTGACGGCCATCTTGTTGGAGATGTAGTCCAACTCCGTCTGCAGGAACTCCCGCCGGGTGACGACCCGCTGTTTGTACAGGTCCCGATAGACCGTCAGTTCCTTCTCGCTTCTGGCGAACCGCTCCCGGGCGGTGTTGAGTTCCAGTTCCGTATGGCGGTAATAGGCGGGAAGCGGATCCTTTTTCAGGAGTTCCAGCGCCTTCGTCTTGACGGAGATCTCCAGATCCAGTTCCTTGATCTCGTTCTTCAGGACCTTGATCCGGTCCTGATTCCGCCGGGAATCGAACTCCAGCAAAGGTTCGCCGCTCTCCACGAACTCACCCTCATGGTGAATGATCTTCACGGTCCTTGCGGCGACGAGGGACTTCAGGTCGTATTCCCGGATGCCGGCAACAGTTCCCTCGCCCAGCACCTGATCCTCCATGGTCCCGAACACGGAGACCCCGATCATGATCAGCATGAGCAGGCCGATGATCAGCAGGATCCGCTTGAAGATCTTCATCTTGGAACGGATCGTATAGGAGTTGCGGGGCTGAATGGGTGATTTTTTCAGGCTCATGATCACGCCTCCCCTGCCTTGGCCACTTTTGCCTGCGTCTGATACAACTCCTGATAGACGCCGGGCTGGGCGATCAACTCTTCATGTTTCCCGGTCTGAACGATCCGGCCCTCCTCCATCACCACGATCAGGTCCGCGTTACGGATCGTGGAGAGACGGTGCGCGATGATCAGCGTGGTCTTTCCTTCCATCAGCCGGTCGAGAGCCTCCTGCACGTAGAACTCGGAGACGGTATCCAAAGCGCTTGTAGCCTCGTCGAGAATCAGAATCTCCGGGTTCTTCAGCATGGCCCGGGCGATGGCGAGACGCTGTTTCTGACCGCCGGAGAGACTGGCTCCGTTTTCCCCGATGATGGTCTCGAAGCCTTCTGGAAGTTGTTCCACGAATTCGAGGACGTTGGCCATCTCCGCCGCCTTGCGGACCTCCTCGTCGGGGGCTTCGGGGCGGGCATAGGAGATGTTCTCCAGAATGGTGCCGGAAAAAAGAAAGGGTTCCTGAAGAACCACGCCAACGTGGTTGCGGTAACTCTCCAGTGAGAGCTGGCGGATGTCCATTCCATCTACCTTGATGACGCCGGAATCAATATCGTAGAAACGCAACAGCAGATTGCTGATCGTGGATTTCCCGGAACCGCTGGCGCCCACCAGCGCCACTTTCTGTCCGGGACGGATCGTGAGCGAGAAATCGTTGATGGTGATCCGCTTCTCCTTGTCATAGGAGAACATCACGTGACGGAATTCGATGTTGCCCTTCAAACTCTTGACGTGGATGGGGTGAGGCGCCTCCTGGATTTCCGGAATGGTATTGAAGAGCCGGACGATCCGGCTTCCGCCAACCATCCCCTGCGCCACCGTCAAACTCAGGTTGGAGAGGATGTTGATGGGGTTGATGAGCATGCCCACGTAGGTGTAGAACGCCACAAATTCACCGATGGTGATGGAACCGTCCTTCACGTAGGCGATCCCCATGCCGATGACGGCGAGGTAGGTGCAGAGCGTCAGAACGTCGAAGATCGCCCACAGTCCGACGGCATCGGTGGTGACCCGCATCTGAATATCCACAATGGGCCGGAGCGTCTGGAAGAAGTGCAGATTTTCGGAACGCTCCTTGGCAAAGGACTTGACCACTTTGACGCCGGTGAGAGTCTCGGAAAGATTGGCGGAGACCTCCGACATCCGTTCCTGCATCTGCAAGGATTCCTTCCGCATGACCTTCCGGAAAAAGTAAAAGTTGACGTAATGGAGCGGCATGGTCAGCAGCACCACGACCCCCATGTTGAAGTTGATGAAAAGCAGAAGCGAGGCCGTCACCAGGATCTGGAAGAACTGCTCACCGAACTGCGTCATGCAGCGCATCAGCACCTGCAGGAGAGAGACATCGCTGATCACGTTGGAGATCAGTTTGCCCGTCCGGTACTCCTCGTAAAAACGCAAACTGAGGCTCTGCAGATGTTTGAAGAGTTTCTGCCGCATGTCCACGATGGCGCGAATCCCTGCGTAGTCGGTGAGATAGGCCGCCACGTACCGGAGCAATCCCCGGCAGAGGTAGATGATGATCATGACAAAGCAGAGAACGATGAAGAGCAGATAGTCCGCATTGGGGATCACCCGGTCGATGGCGATCTTCAGCATCCACGGCAGGACGAGGCCGATCATATTGAAGCAGACCAGCGTGACCAGAGAACCAATCAGCAGATAGCGATAGGGCCGAATCAGCGGCAGGATCTTGCTCAACGGCTGATGATCGTATCGTTTTTCAAGTTCTTCCGGAGTCAGTTCCGGCCTTCCGTGACGGCGTTGCATACAACAATCCTTCCTGATCCTGAAACATTTTCGGGGTCCCGCGGCCGACCTCAAGAAAAAGGCTCCTCTCCTCGGGCATGGAGAAGGATCTCCACAAAAGAATTTCCCTCTGTATAATGTACACGATATTGAACTGAATACAACCGGAAATCAGGAAAAACACGCATTTTCCCGGAGCTTCCGCCAGTTTTTTCTTCCACAAAAAAAGGAGGTCCCCGGTCCGCAAAGCGCGCCGGAGACCTGAAAAAACGGAAAAGAGCCGGATTTATTCCGACTTTTTCGCCTTTTTGAACTTCTTGAAATTCTTCGTTTCTTTCAGCATGTACTTACCGTTGCTGGTGGTCTTTTCCGGAGGCAGAAATTCACTGGTATAGCTGATGAAGGAGAGTTTCCCCTCCGCATCCACGCCGTAGGTGTAGAGACTGCAGTTCCATCCCTGCGCCTTGATTTTCCGCCCGTTCGCGATCTCGACGCCGCGGCGGATCGCCGCCATGCCGCCGCCGTGGATCACCAGCAGAAGATCACCCTGGGGATTTTCCTTCAGCAGCGTTTCAATGGCACCCATCATGCGCTGCGTATAGGATTTGCCGTTCTCCGGAGTGGAGATCAGCCACGGATGACGCAAGACCGCGCCCGGCGCGATGTCGGCAGGAAACATCTCCCGGAACTGGGCCAGCGTGTGCCCGCCGACGATGTTGGTTGGATTGGGGATGTCTTTGCCCTTGCGGTTGTCGCTGACGCCCTCCTGCAGTTCCGGCATCAGATAGACCTGCAGACCGACTTCGCGTCCGGCATAGACGGCGGTTTCAACGGTCCGCAGATAGGGAGATGCGTAGATCTTGCCCTTGAAGTCCAGTTTTTTCAGATACTTGCCAAGAAGTTGCGCCTGCTCTACGCCCAACTTGGAAACGTGGACGTCCCGAACCACGTCGGACGCTTCGCCGCGCTGTCCATGCCGGGTGACGTAGACCTTGCGCACCGGCTCGGCGGACCACAGAGAGATCGTCAGGACCGCCGCAAACAGACCAAACAAAAATCGTTTCATCTCATTCCTCCGTTTTCGTCAAAAAAACGGCTTTGATGCGCTTGTCGCCATCAGAGCCGTTGAACTCACAAGAGATCAGTCTTCGGTTTTCTTGGATTTCTTGCTTTTCTTGGACTTCTTGTCCTTGTAGTTCTTGGAAGCCTTGAAGGCCTTTTCCGCTTCCGGATTGTTCTTGTAGGCGAAGTTCCCCGTGATCTTGTCCTCGGGGATGAAATCGATGGTGTAGTCGATGAAGGAGTACTTTCCATCCTTGTCCACGCCGTAGGTGTAGAGGCAGCAGTTCCAGCTGGAACCCTTGCCGACCTTGCATCCGGCCTTGGTGAATCCGACGTTGAACCCGGTCACCGCACCGGCATGGGAAACGATGAGGACGTCCCCCTCGGGCTGCTCCTTCAGCACTTCGGCCAATCCCTTCATGAGCCGGGCAGAGTGAGTGGTCTTGTAATCTTCAGGCTCGGTCAGAAGCCAGTTATCGGGCAGTTTGGCGTCATCCGCAATGCCGTCGGGGAAGATCTCCTTCAGCATGGCGAGCGTGTGACCGCCATTCTTCAGGTTCGGGGTATTGGGAACGTCCTTGCCCCGGCGGTGATCGCCGACGCGCTCCTGAAAGCGGGGCTCAGGATAGACCTTGAGGCCCATTTCCTTACCGGCATAGACGGCGGTTTCAACGGTCCGCAGATAGGGGGACGCATAGATTTTGCCTTTGAAGTTCTTGCTCTTGAGATACTTGCCCAAAAGCGAGGCCTGCTCCCGCCCAAGTTCCGTCAGATAGACGTCGCCCTTGATCTTGCTTTCTTCTCCGGGCTGCTGCCCGTGACGGGTCACGAACACGCGCCGGACCGGGGTCCCGGCCAACAGCGGCAGCGCCAGCACGGCGGCCAGCAACGCCAACAAAAATTTTCTGGATCTCATAATCGTTTCCCTTTTCTGCATTTATGGTGAAAGCCGAACTATTCGGACTTTTTCTCGCGCTTGGCCTTCTTGGCCTTCTTCGCCTGATACTCGGGATCGGCGGTGTGCTTCTTATATTTCTTGTTGCTGGTGATCTTCTCGTCCGGCATGAACTTCACGGTGTAGCCGAGGTAGGAAATCTTACCGTCCTTATCCACGCCGTAGGTGAAAAGGCAGCAGTTCCAACGGGTTCCGGTGGGTTCCTTCTTGAACCCGGCGCGCTTGTGCAGTTCGAGGGTCAGTCCAAGCACAGCTCCGGCATGGGACGCGATGAGGATATCCCCTTCGGGCTGTTCCTTCATGACCTCCTCCAAACCCTTCATAAGGCGGGCGGCGTGGGTGGTCCGGTAATCTTCCGGTTCTGTGAGCAACCAATTCTCGGCGAGCACGGCGTTCTCATCGATCATGCCGGGAAACATCTGTTTGAACATCTCGATTGTGTGACACTTAGAAAGGTTGGGCGTGTTGGGAACGTCCTTGCCTTTGCGGTGGTCGCTCACACGCTCCTGAAAACGGGCATCGGGAATCACCTTGCAGCCGTTCTCCTTGGCGGCCTGCACGGCGGTATCCACGGTGCGGCAGTACGGGGATGCATACATCTTGCCGTTGAATTTCTGACTCTTGAGGTAGATGCCGAGGAGAGTCGCCTGCTCCCGTCCGAGATCGGTAAGGGCAGGGTCGCCACTCACGAGGGAGGGATTGGTGGAAGGCACTCCGGGCTGACCGTGGCGGGTCACAAAAATCCGGCGAACAGGTTCTCCGGCAAAGAGCGGCATTGCCAGCACGGCGGCCAGCAACAACAACAGAGCGTGCTTCATTTTCATCTTGGAATCTCCTTTTTCCTGCTTGCGAATCTCGTTCTCTCCGGCGCGGCACTCCCGTAAAAACGTGTCTCCGCCGCCGGAGAATCGAAACAAAAGACCTCCGCGATCCGAACCTGAAAAGCGGAATACCTTCGCAATATATCTTCCAAAGAGCGGATTTGCAAGCGGCGAGGACGGGAAAATATCGTTTTTCTTCATAAAAACAGGGAAAATCCCTCCGCTGCAGAAGCCGGAACATCCTTGCAAAACAACAGCGGGGATGCTATATTACAGACGATATGCGAATTCCTGTACAACTTTCAAGACCAAACTGAAAAACGTCCGGAGGAAAAGGAAAATGTGCGTCTGGTGCGCTTATACCGGTAAAAAACAGGCTGCTCCCATTCTTTGGGAAGGCGGCAGACGGATCGAAGGTCTCTGGAGCGGGTTCTACACCGGACTGGTCACGCTGGATCAGGGCAAGTTCCATTGGGCGAAGACGGAAGGCTGGTCCAAATATTGGCTCGCCGAAAACAAGGTGGAGGATTTCCACGGCACCTGCGGACTTTTCCACAGCCGCACCGCCAGTACCGGAGACCGCCGCTGGGCTCATCCCTTCATCGGGATCAACGGTCTGGTCGCAACCGTCTCTCAAGGCAACAACGGGATATTTAAAGAGGAGGTCGCCCACCGGGAGCAGGCCGGAAACGAACTGCTGGATCAGGGCATCAAGTGCCCCTCCGCCGCCCCCCGGGTCCCGGGGCGGGACTACCCGAATCTGAAGGATGGCACGCAAATCCACACCTCCGACCTCTTCACCCAACTCATTGAGCGGGAATATATCCGCACCAAGGACCCACTCCAATCCATCCGCAAGATCCTGACGGAGTTCCCGGAGGAAGCATCCTCCATCGTGATTTTCAAGGACTTCCCCGATGCCATCTTCTACGGCGTGACCAACACCCGGGTCATGATGACGCGTTATGAGGACGGAGTTTTTCTCTCCATCACGCCCCTTGCAACGGATCATCCGTACCGCCGCTACGAGGACCTTCCGGCCAACAGCGTGGGCTTCGTCACGCCCAGCAGGATCGTCATCGAGCCTCTCTCCGCAGAACCGGTGTTCCAAGTCTCCCCCATCTTCCCCAATCCCCTGCGGAAACGCTGCGTCGAACTTCTGAAGAAGGGGCCGCTTCCTCTCAACAAACTGTGCGATCTTGGGATCAAATTCGACTTCCCCGGCGGACTGAACTCCCGGATCACCGCCAGTTACAAGATCCTGGAGTCCCTGCTGTGCGAGGGCGAAGCGGAACTGGTCTTTCAGGAAAAGGTGTGGGAAGGCATCACCGGACGCGAGGATCTGATCCGGTTGAAGTAGTTTTCTTTTTTGACCAGGATACGAAAACGCCTCCGTCCGTTATCTGCGGGCAGAGGCGTTTTCCTTTTCCGGCAGGTCAGATCAGCATCTTCACGCCGTCCACGTGGACGAGGGCGGCAGAGAGTTCATTGAGATCGTCCCTGTCGAAGACTACCGCCGTGGCACGAAGCGCAACGTAGGTCCCCTTGCCGGACTTCTGCCCCTCCCCGATCTCGGCGCCGGGATCGTGGTCCAGCAGGATCTTCACGCACTTCGCGGAAGCCTCCTGAAATCTGTCGGCGTTGATGATAATGCGGAACTCCCATTGGGTGGGGAATTTCACTTCGCGGGGATTCGCCGCCTGGTCAGCGGCGGTCGTAATTTTGAAGCCGGCAGGAAATCCCGGCTGGCTATTCTTGTTTTCGCTCATTTTTCGTTCCTCCGGTTCCAGTAGGGAGAGATGCTCCGCAGACGTTCGATGATCGCGGGCAGTTTTTCCGCAGTGAAGTCGACCTCCTCCTGCGTGTTGAACTTGGAGAAGCTGAAACGGATGGTCCCGTGGGCCGCCGTGTAGGGCAACCCCATGGCCTTCAGCACGTGGGACGGTTCCAGGCTGCCGGTAGTACAGGCGGAACCGGAGGAGGCGCAGATACCGAACATATCCAGCATCATCAGGATGGATTCGCCTTCGATGTATTCGAAACTGATGGAGGCGGTATTGGGCAAGCGGTGTTCCAGATCCCCGTTGATGCGGACCAGCGGGATGGTCTCCTGAACGCGCTTTTCCAACCGGTCTCGGAGAACGGCCAGTCGCCGCGTCTCCTCCGGCAGGGCGATCCGGGCGAGTTCGCAGGCTTTGCCGAGGCCGATCACAGAAGCGACGTTCTCGGTCCCGGGGCGGCGCAACTGCTCCTGGTGCCCGCCGTAGATCAATGGCTTGAACGGGATGCCCCTCCGCACGAAAAGCGCTCCGACACCCTTGGCCGCGTGGAGTTTGTGCCCGGCGATGGAGAGGAAGTCGATCTCCGTGGAGTCGAGGTCGATCTTCACCTTGCCGGCGGCCTGAACGGCGTCCGTGTGAAAGAGAGCGCCATGGCGATGGGCGAGTTTCGCCGCCTCCGCCACGGGGAAAATGGTCCCGGTCTCGTTGTTGGCCCACATCATGGAGACAACGGCGGTATTCTCATCCACGGCGGCCTCCAGAGCGTTCCAGTCCAACCGTCCCCGCTCATCCACGCCAATCCGCTCCACGGCGTATCCCCGGCGTTCCAACTCCTTGGCGTAGGCAAGAACTCCGGGGTGCTCCACGGCGGTGGTCACCAGTTTTTTCCGGTCCGGACGGGCGGCCAGCGCGGCGTTGATGGCGGAATTGTCCCCCTCGGTACCGCAACTGGTGAAGATGATCTCCGTGGCTTCGCCGTCCTTGTTCCGGAAGGAGACGCCGAGGAGTTCCGCGACCTGACGGCGGGCGGATTCAATCTTCGCGGCCACGTGCCCGCCGAAGCGGTGAATGCTGGACGGATTGCCGTACTCCTCGCAGAAATACGGCAGCATCACCTTCAAGACCTCGGGATCGACCCGGGTGGTGGCGTTGTTATCGAAATAGATGACCTGATCCATGATGAAAAAGACTCCTGCGTACGATGCGATGTTTTGTCATCCTATAAATAGACCACAAATTTTCAAAAAGTCAATCCCCTGCCGGTTGATTTTTGCCCTCAATGCCGCTAAATTATCTCCATGGCAAACTTTCAGAACAATTCCTCCGCCATTTCCGCGGCCCGCGACGGCATCTGCTATTGCGACAATGCCGCCGCCATGCCGCCCCTGTCCGTGGTGTCGGACTTCTACCGGGAAATGCAGACGCGCTGGTACTTCAATCAGGAGTCCATCCACAGGGGCAGTTACGATTTGCGGAAGGAACTGGACGGAGCTGCGAAATCTTTGGCCACGGCCCTGACCGAAAGCGATGCCTTCGACGTGGTCTGGGGCTACACAGGGACAGGCATCATCAACACCTTTTTCCAGATTGCCGCGGAGGGGGAAACCCTGCTCTCCGATGCGCTGGAACATCCCGCGATCCTCGCCGCCGCCAGGCGCCACGCGAAAAACGTCACGATGCTCTCCTGCGATGCGGCAGGAGTTCTGCACCCGCAGAGTTTTCCCGGATGCAAGGGCATCATGGCCATCCATCAGGTCCAGAGCGAATTGGGAACGGTGCAGGACCCTGACGCTTTGTTTGCAAATCAGCCTTCCGGCGTCATCCGGTTCTGCGACTGCATTCAGGCGGCGGGGAAACTCCCCCTGCCCCGCACCGCAGACGTGATCGCAGTCTCCGGCGTGAAGTTCGGAGCCCCCGGAGGGGCCGCGCTGCTCGTCTCCAAGCGGTGGAGCGGCAGGAAACGCTTCCTCGCCGAAGCGGAACGGCTCAGAACGGAGCACCGGAGAGAACGCGTCCAGCCCGCCCTTGCGCTGACGCTGGCCTTCGCCGCCGAAACCGCTGAAAAAACATTGGATGCACGCTTCGCCGCGATGCAGAAGTTCAACCTCAAACTCAGGGAAGACATCGCCCGGACCTTTCCGCCGGCAGAACTCAGCTGCACGATCCCGGCGGGATCGGCTTCTCCCTGCATTCTTCACCTGCATTTGCCGGGCAAGCAGGGTGCCGTGGTGGTCCGTGCTCTGGCAGAGCACAGGATCTACGCCTCTTCCGGCAGTGCATGCGCGGCGGAAAGCAGAACCCCGTCCCCTGCTCTGACCGCCATCGGGTGGAAGAAAAAAGATGCGTTTTCCGGACTCCGCTTCAGCTTCGGAGAGCCGCCCGAACCGGAAACTGCGGATTTTTTGGTCAAAACCCTGCAAAACGTGTTGAAAAATTACTGAACTGCGCTATTTTATGGTAAATACTGAAAATTCAAACCCATTTTAAGGATGCCACCATGAAAATCAAATTTCTGATCGTCGCCATTTTCTGTGCTGGAGTGTTCGCAGTCCCTGCGGGCGCCGCGGTCGTCGTCTCCAAAAACGTGACCTACAATCCCAGCATCTCCGTCTCCGGACTGGCCAACCGTCCGGCGCTGAAGGGCAACATCGCCCACTTTCTTCAGGTCTGCGGCTGGTTTGAACTGTCCGCCGAGGGTAGCAAGAGCGACTATGAACTTGCGCTTTCCGGTCAGGGCGGGATTCTCCGTATGGACCTCACCCAGGGCGGTGCCCCGCTTGGCCAATGGAGCATTCCGCTGAACTTTTCCGAGCGCGAGGTCGCCAAGACTGCGGTGGATGCCGTGATCGAAAAGACCTTCAAGGACCTGAAGGTCCGGGGATTCTGCCACTCCAAGATCGCCTTCTGCGGCCAGACCGCACCCGGCGTCCGCAACATTTTCATCTGCGACATCGACGGGAATAACATCCAGCAGGTCACCAGTTACCGGGGACTCTGCGTGGAACCTTCTTGGCGCCCTGACGGCAAGAGCATCTGCTACTCCAAGTACGGACGCACCACCCTCGACATCGCCGAGACCACCGTCACCTCCCCCAAGCGCAGCCGGATCATCTCCGCTTACAACGGCATCAATGCCGGCGCCGCCATCAGCCCGGACTGCCGAAGCATGGCCATGATCCTCAGCCCGGATCACATGGTCGATCTCTATACCATGAACCTCGCCAGCCGCCAGCTCACCCGGATCACCCGGGGCAAGGCGGTGGAGGCTTCGCCCTGCTGGAGTCCTGACGGTTCCCAAATCGCCTTCGTCAGCGATGCCCCCGGTTCGCCCCGGATCCAGATCGCCGATCTGCGGAGCAGAAAGGTCCGGACCCTACCCACCATCGGCAACGACGCCGTCACGCCGGATTGGTCCAAGGACGGCAAGATCGTCTATGCCGCCCGGGTCAGCGGCGGCTATACCCTCGCCGTCTATGACCTGAACAACGGCACCAACAAGCGGGTCCTTGAGAAGCCCGGCAACTGGGAATCCCCCACTTGGGCGGCGGACAACCGGCAGGTAGTCTGCAAACGTTCCGACGGACCCAAGGGGACCCTCTACATCGTGGATACTTGGACGGGCAACGCCCGGTTGCTGGTCTCCACGCCCAATCCTCTCTCCATGCCGGCGTGGTCCCCCTGCGTCAGAAAATGAAGACCTCTTCCGCGGCCCCTTTCGACGGGGCCGCTTACTTTGACGGACTCAACATGTTCGGCATCCGGCTCGGGCTGGATGCCACAGGGGAGTTGTTGCATCGCGCCGGTGATCCCCACCGGGAATTGCGCTTCCTGCATCTTGCCGGGACCAACGGCAAAGGCTCCACCGGAGCGATCCTGGAATGTGCTCTGCGAAGCGCCGGATTGCGGACGGGCTTCTACACCTCGCCCCACCTCATCGACATAAGGGAACGCTTCCGCATCGACGGGAAAGCGGTGGCAACGGACGTCTTCAACGACGCCGTCCGCCGTCTTGCCGAAGCGGCCGCAGGAGGGAGTTTCAGTTACTTCGAATTCGCAACCGTTCTCGGTGCGATGCTCTTTCATGAAGCCAAGGCCGACGTCGTAGTCTGGGAAACCGGGATGGGCGGACGCCTTGATGCCACCAACGCCGTGGAGACTTCTGCCTCCATCATCACCAATATCGCCCTCGACCATCAGGCGAGTCTGGGCAACACCATCCCGGAGATCGCGGGCGAAAAGGCGGGGATCATCAAGCCGGGAGTCCCGGTTTTCCACGGCTATCTCACACCCGATGCCGAAGCGGTCATCACGGCCAAGGCGAAAGAACTCGGTTCGCCGGTGATCCCTCCGCCGTTCCCGGTCCCGGCCGGACGTTATGCGGACTGCGACGGGGTCCCCATGCAGACGTTCTTCCATGGTGGACGGGAGATCACGCTCCCCCTTCTGGGAGCCATGCAGCGGCGCAATTTTCTGCTGGCGGCCAACGTGCTGGAGTATTTCGCTCCCAGGTTGGGATTCGATGCAGACCGCGCCTTTTCCGGACTGAAACACGTCCGCTGGCCGGGCCGGTTCCAGCAGGTTGAACCGGGACTCTTCATCGACGGCGGACACAATCCCGACGGGATCACGGCCCTTCACGAAGCGCTGAAGGAAGCATTCCCCGGGGAGAAGTTCACGGTCATCTACGGAGCGTTTCAGGATAAGGAGGTGCTTCCCTCTTTGAAACTGCTCTCGGAAGTCGCGGGCGAATTCATTTTCACCCCTG
>DCGG01000009.1:0-2744 GCA_002315455.1 Lentisphaeria bacterium UBA1784 | reverse complement strand
ACCCCTCTTGCGGTCCACGGACGGCCCTGCCGCTCTGGAGAGGAACTGGCCAAACTCGCCGCGCCTTTCGGAGTTCCCTGCCGCTGGGCGGAGAGCGGCGTGCAGGCCGTGGAACTCGCCCGCGAGATTCCCCTCCGGACCGTCGCCGCAGGTTCCCTCTATCTTGTGGGGGAACTTCTGCAGCGCTACGCCGATCCGCAGTCCGTGCTGGACGTGGTGTAGTTTTCTCCCCTTTTCACGGCAGAAGCGAACGGAAACGCGGGGAGTCCGCCCCCCAGAGCATCCTTGCAAGTTCCAGTTTTGCGCCCCGGTTGATCCCGGCCTTTTCCAGGGCCGAGAAAAATCGTTTCCGCCCCTCTTCCGGATCCGGAGCCGCAGGGTCGGAGAAGCGGCGCAGAAGATAAGGGTCCCGCATCCACGGGCGGGCGATCATGACTCCGGCGGCGTGGAAGCGGCGGATCAGATCGTTTCCCTCCTCAACGGAGGAGATGTCTCCATTGAGGATCATCGGCATCCCGGGCAGCAGTTTCCGTGCCTGTCGGAAGCGTTCCTCCCGGCCGGGAACCGGCATGTAGCCCTCCGCAACGGTACGGTAGTGGAAAAACACCTGATTGACCGCGCCGGTTTCCGCAATCAGAGGAAGCAGAACATCCATCTCCTCCGGCGCAGAATAACCTGCACGCAGTTTCACACTCAAAACCGCCTGTTCCCCGACTGCCCTCCGGACGGCAGACAGGATCTCCCTCATCAACTGCGGCCGGCGCAGCGCTCCTCCGCCGGCATCACCTCCCGTCACCCGCTTACTGGGACAACCGAAGTTCAGATCGACGGAAGCGACTCCAAGCGACAGAAAATCCGCGGCGACGGAGCCCAGCAGTTCCGGATCGGTCCCCATAATCTGGGCGTGCAACGGAACGTTTCCCGCGGCAAAGGGGGCGAGAAATTCCTTCAGTTTCCGGAGTTTGGGACGGCGGTCGCTGACCCGGAAGAAAGGCGTCATCCAGCGAGAGACCAGCCCCAGCGCATTGACCGCCTCCACGAAGGGTGCGACGGCGACCCCCTCCATGGGGCCGGGCCAGATCTCCGGCGGAGGAGCGGACGTTTTCTCCGTCGTGGCGGAGGATGATTTGAGATTCCTGACGTCAGGCATGGCGTTTCCTTGATCTTTTTCTCAATATACTGCGGAAAGTTCCCCTTTTCCAACTTGATTATTGGGGAAGTGGGGATTATTTTATAGAGAAGAAGTTTTTTTCGGATCGAAACCGGTAATTTCAACCATAAAACGAGGTGTTCCATGAATCGAATCTCCCCCCTGCAGAAGGCCCGTGCGGCCTACCGTCCGAAACTCCCGGCCGCTCTGGCTTCCGGAGCCAAGGTGAAGGTCAATGAAGGCGCCGCCACCACCGCCGTCGCGGACGTGGATGCCATCAGAAAACTTTTCCCCACCACGTTCGGTAGTCCCGCCCTCACCTTCGAGGCCTCCTGCGGATGCGCCGATTACCCCGCCATCAACGTGGGAGTGATCCTCTCCGGCGGACAGGCTCCCGGCGGACACAACGTCATCGCCGGTCTCTTCGACGGCATCAAGTCCCTCAATCCCGCCAGCCGCCTCTTCGGATTTCTGAAGGGACCCGACGGTCTGGTCAAGGGCGAGAGCATGGAACTCACCTCCGACGTCATTGATGCCTACCGCAATACCGGCGGATTCGACATGATCGGTTCCGGCCGTACCAAACTGGAGACCGTGGAGCAGTTCGAGGCCGCCCGCGCCAACTGCGGCAAACTGAACATCTCCGCCATCGTCATCATCGGCGGCGATGACTCCAACACCAACGCCTGCGTCCTCGCGGAGTACTTCAAGAGCAACAAGGCCGGGATCCAGGTCATCGGTTGCCCCAAGACCATTGACGGCGACCTGAAAAACGAGTGGATCGAGGCCAGTTTCGGCTTCGATACTGCCTGCCGGGTTTACAGCGAACTCATCGGCAACCTCTGCCGGGATGCCAACTCCGCCAAGAAATACTGGCACTTTGTGAAACTCATGGGCCGTTCCGCCTCCCACATCGCTCTCGAGTGCGCGCTTCAGACCCAGCCCAACTTCGCCGTGATCTCCGAGGAGGTCGCCGCCAAAAAGATGACCCTCGGCTCCATTGTGGACGAGATCGCGCAGGTGGTCGCCGCACGCGCCGCCGAAGGAAACAATTTCGGTATCGCGCTGATCCCCGAAGGACTCATCGAGTTCATCCCCGAGATCAAGGTTCTGATCGCCGAACTCAATGAACTTCTGGCCGCCAACGCCGAAAAGGTGGAAGCCATGGACGTGGAAGGCAAGACCGCCTTCGCCGCCGCCAATCTCAGCGCAGGCAGCGCCTCCGTCTTCGGCTCCCTGCCCGTCGGGATTCAGAACCAGCTCTGCCGCGACCGCGATCCCCACGGCAACGTGCAGGTCTCTCTCATTGAGACCGAGAAGATGCTGGCCCAGATGGTCGGCACCCGCCTCGCCGCCATGAAACAGGCCGGAAAGTACAAGGGCAAATTCGCCACGCAGACCCACTTCTTCGGATACGAGGGCCGGTGCGCCGCTCCCTCCAACTTCGATGCGGACTACTGCTACAGCCTCGGCTTCAACGCCGCGGCCCTGATCGGTGCCGGACGCACCGGATACATGTCCAGCGTCCGCAACACCATCGCCGAGGCCTCCAAGTGGATCGCCGGCGGTATTCCCATCACCATGATGATGAATA
>DCGG01000028.1:11744-12638 GCA_002315455.1 Lentisphaeria bacterium UBA1784 | reverse complement strand
GCTTCGCTTCGCCGCCTCATCGAAAAGGCCGCCCGCCACGGCGTCAAGGTATGGCTCTGCATGCAGCCGGGCCGGGGCGTCAGCGAGAACGACACCGCCTTCTGGAAAAACCATCCTGATGCGGCCGGCTCCCGGAACCCCATCGACACCAAGGCATGGGGCGCCAAGGGGGCCAGGAAGACCACGGATCTGATCTCGCTCTGCACCTCCGCGCCCTCCGTCAAGCGTTACCTGCGGGACGCTTTCGCGGGCGTGGGCGCGGCGCTGCCCGGACTGGGCGGTTGCATTCTCATCACCCGGTCGGAGTTCCCCGCGCACTGCTTCACCTTCGACCAGCCACCGGAGCGGATGTGTCCCCGGTGCGCCGCCAGAGGCATGACCGAAGTGATCTCGGAGGTCATCACACTTGCGGAAGCGGGGCTGCACTCCTCCGATCCGCAGGCGGAGATCGTCGCATGGGACTGGGGCTGGGGGGATCAGGCTTCGGAGATAGTGGCGCGGCTTCCAAGGAACGCCATCCTGATGCCCAACTTCGAGTCGGGATGCGTCCGGAAAGTCTGCGGTCATGAAAACATCACCATCAACGAGTATTCCCTCTGTTCTCCGGGACCGTCCCCGCGGTTCGTCAGGGAGATCGGCTATGCGCGGGAGCACGGCATGCGCTGGATGGCCCGGCTGCAGATCGGCACCACCCACGAACTGGGAAGCGTCTCCAACCTGCCGGTTCTCGGGAGCCTCTTTCAGAAGGCGGACTTCCTGCGGGACCACGATCCCGCCGGATTCATGGGGTGCTGGAACTTCGGCAATATGTTCAGCGCCAACACGGCGGCGTTCAACTTCTTCCTCGGCCCGGAGGCCCCGGCGGACCGGCACGCAGCGCTGGTGCAGTTCGCA
>DCGG01000028.1:0-11720 GCA_002315455.1 Lentisphaeria bacterium UBA1784 | reverse complement strand
AAGAGTGTATTTCGAACGCGCCGATGGGGAAAAACTGGCCCGCGCATGGGAGTTCCTGACGGAAAAGCACTGCGAACACTACCCCTTTGACAACGCCTTCATGTACGCCGGTCCGGTGGGCTGGGCGGCGGGATATTTTTCGCCTCCGGGGCCCATGCAGGGCGAGGGCGGACTGAACTTTTCTTGCCGCCTCGGGAACGACAGGGGAGACAACTTCCCCGGCGCTTTCCGGCACTACTCCCTGGAGGAGTTCCTGCCCGGCATGGAAGCCTTGGCTTCCGCGTGGGAGGAGGGCGCCGCCATGATCGACGAAGCGCTGCAGGAAGATGACGGCATCCATGCACGGGAGGAGCGGGCGGCCGTCCACTGTGCGGCGGCCTCCTTCCGGAGCACGGTGCATCTGCTTCGGATCGTTCAGATCAAACTGGCAAAGGGGGAGGCTTCGGGGCCGGATTACCTCGCGATCCAGCAAAAGGAACTGGCGAACGCGGAGAAACTTCTCCCATGGCTTCAGGTAGATGACCGGCAGGGATTCCACGCCGAGGCGCGGGCGCACTTCTTCGATGCGGAACGGGTCCGGCGCAAGATCGGCCGCCTGAAGGAACTCCTCGCGGACCGTTAAGAGAGGATGGCGCGCTCGAACTCCCGGCGGTAGCGTCCCGGAGTCACTCCGTGCTTCTTCCGGAAGAGTTTGATCATGTGGTTCAGGTCGCAGAAGCCGCAGGAGAGGGCGACTTCGGCGAGGGGGAGTTCTCCCTTTTCCAGCAGGATGCGGGCCTTCTCCAACCGGAGTTGCAGAAGGTACTCCATGGCGGACATCCCCGTGGCCTCCCGGAACTTCCGGGTGAACCCCGCCACGCTCATGGCCGCCGCTCTGGCAAGGTTCTCCAGGCGGAAGTCCGTCTCCGGAGCGTTCTCCATGAGGTCGATGCTCCGGAGGATGCCGGCGCTGTCTCCGGAGAAAACGGTCCAGGCGCTGGGATCGGTCCGCAGGACCAGCACCAGAAACTCCCAAAACGCCAGTTTCGCATTGAGTTTGAACCCCGGCCGCCGCAGCGCGAACTCCCGGATGGTCCGGCGCAGAAGGGTCTCCGCCGACTCCCGGTCCTCCCGGGAGAGATGGATCTTGCTGTGCCCCGCAGAACCTGCGCCGGCAAGGAGCATCTCCCATCCCCGAAGATGGGCAAGTTCCTGCTTCACCGGCAGAACGATCTCCGGCTTCAGTGCCAGATTGTAGAGCAGAAAGTCCGAACAGTTCCGGTACTCGTGGACCTCCCCCGGCATCACCGAAAAGACGTCCCCCTGCATCAGCGCGCAGGAGCGGAAGTTTTTCCCGTCCGGACTCACCCGGTGCAGGGCGCTTCCCCGGCCCACCAGCACGATCTCCAGATATTCGTGGGTGTGTTCGTGAACGACCATCGGCATCAGGGCGGAAAAGACGTCAAAGGGCAGGTCCGCATAGGGGAAACGGTCTTTGCTGGTGTAGTGCAGCATGGTCACAGTTTCCCTTCCGGTTGGCGGAGTTGCAGTTCGACGTGTCCGGTCCGGCCGGGAAACGTTCTGCCTGCGAGGTCGAGGTCCGCCGTGCATCCATCCGGGATCTCGCAGACGAAATGGATGGAGCCATCCTGCCGCTCCCAGCGTACCCGGATCGTGCCGGCGGGCGCAGTATGGTCCGCCTCCGCCCACGCAAGTCCGCTGACGAAGCAGGGCCTGATCCTGAAATGCCGGAAGCCCGGCGTCTCGGGAAGGGGGACGATCCCTGCGAGATACTGGTGCATCCAGGCGGCGACGTCGCCGAACATCACGTGGTTTTGGGAGGCGTCCGAGGTCCAGTTTTCGTGGAGGGTGGTGGCTCCGAGTTTGGTGATCCAGTGGCCGTAGCCGGGGAACTCCGTGCAGGTCAGCAGTAGGAAGGCGTCCTCCGCGTATCCGTGGTCCGCCAGCGCCCGGAAGATGAATTTGGCTCCGAGGATGCCGAAGCCGGTCCGGTAGCCCTTCGCCCGGACCGCTTCCGCAAGGCGGCGCGCCGTCAGTGCCGGCTCCGCGGCGAAGCCGAAGCAGAGGGCGCAGGCGAGGGCGGTCCGCTGGCCGTCGGCGTAGATGCCGTTGCCCCGGTAATATTTCCGGTTGATGGCCTCCGCGATCTCTTTCGCGAAGGAGGCATATTCCGGCTTGTACTTCGAGATCAGCTTTGCGGCATGCAGGACGTACGCCGAACTGGTCAGCTCCACCGGGGTCATGGACTTCGGGTCCAGCAGGCACCAGTCGCCCAGTCCGAAATCCACCAGTCCGCCGTGGACCTTGCTTTGACAGAAACAGAGGTACTTCTCCATGGCCGGCAGAAGTTCCCGGAAGAGGGAATCGTCCCCGGTGTAGAGCGCGATGCGGTACGGGGCTTCAAAGAGGTAAACGTCCCACGCGGGACCGCTGCCCCAGTCGTAGCCCCAGCCGCCGGTGGGCGCGATCCCGGGAAGTTGTCCGGAGGGCCGCTGGGTGTCGGCGAGAAGCCGGGCGAAGTTCCCCATGGCGGCGGCGGCATCGAAATTCCAGAGACCGGTTTCCAGCGCCAGCTGGGCATCGCCGGTCCAGCCGTTCTTCTCCCGGTGCGGGCAGTCGGTTGGGATGCCGGTGTAGTTGGCAAGGAAACTCTGTATGGTGCAGGCGTGGAGGCGGTTCACCAGTTTGTCGGAACAGCGGAAGTGTCCGGCCTCCGGGAGGTCGCTGTGGACGAATTGGGCCTTGGCGTCCAGCAGTTCTGCTCCGCCGCGGCAGGTGATCCGGCAGTACCGGAACCCGTGGTAGGTGAAGCGGGGATGCCACGTTTCCCGCGTTCCCCCCTTCAGATGATAAACGTCGTGCTGAAAGCGTCCGCTTTTGACGTAGCAGGCGATGGCTTCGGTGTCGATGTCCCCGCCGGAGCCGATCCGCTCGGCGTAGTCCAGTTCCAAAGCGGACCCGGCGGGACCGATCGCCGTGATCTCGCACCAGCCGGTGAGGTTCACGCCGAAGTCACAGACGAAAACGCCGGGGGAAAGTTCGCGGACGCTTCCCGCGTACTCCCGGAAGATGCGGCAGGGCGGAGCGGTCTCCTGGACCAGTTCGCCCCGGGGCGGCTTGCAGGGAGATGCGCAGGGATACCGGGAGTCGTCGAACCCCGCCGTCAGCACTCCCGGGACCTCCCGGAGGGCATCGTATTCCTCGCCGTTCCGCAACTGGTTCATGAGGATGGGGCTCGGGACCGCCTTCCACGAGGCATCGGAGGAGAGGACGACTTTCCCGTCGCACTCCACGTCGCAGATCATCTTGGGGAGGTCCAGCCACGGCGTCCGGTGGAAATCCCAGACCTCCTCGGTGCGGCAGTTGTACCAGCCGTTGCCCAGGAGCACGGCGAAGACGTTGGTCCCCGCTTTGAGGAGAGGCGTGACGTCGTAAGCGACGTAGGAGACGTGCTTCTCGAACTGGGAGACCACGGGCGCGAGCACTCGTGTGTCCGCTTTGGTACCGTTCACGTAAAGTTCGTGCCAGCCGAGGCCGCAGAGAAAACAGACCGCCTTCCGGGGCAAAGCGGCAAGGTCCACGCGCTTCCGCAGGTAGGGAGCTGGGTCCACCCCTCCCGTAATCCAGATGCCGGTCCAGTTTCTTGTCGTCGCCACGGATGACCTCCTGGAGAATCTTCAGTCGTTTTCCATCTTCTTCAGCTGGGCGGCGCAGGTGAAGAGCATCCGGGGCAGGTGGAAGAAGGTCTTCCATTTGCCGCCTTTCAGGGTGTGGGTGACTTCGCCCCGGCGGTTCAGGTAGGCGAACCACTCCGGATACTCCGGGTCCTTGAAGTGCGTCCAGGTCCAGTTGTCCAGTTCGGCGAACTTCTCAAGGAAGAAGGGGTCCTTCGTGAGCCGCGCGGCAAAAAGGCAGGCGATCAGGGCTTCGCAGTGGGGCCACCAGAGTTTCATGTCCCATTGGAGTTCCAGATGGGGTTTGCGGAGCGCGTCCATGAAGTAGTAGATGCCGCCGTACTCCTGATCGGTGCCGAAAGCGAGGATCCCCTTGATGATGTCCGCCGCCTTGGCGATCAGCACCGGATCGGCATTGCGTTCCGCGTGCTGGAGCATGAACCACATGGACTCCAGACCGTGCCCGGGATTGATCATGCGCCCTTCGCAGGAGTCGAGATCGAAGGGTTCGCCTTCGGGGTTGACGTTCTCGAAGAGGATGCGCATTTCGGGATTCCAGAAGCGCTCCGTCACGGTCCGGACCGCCTCCTCGGCGGCGGAGTCGTATTCACAACTGCCGAGGCAATCCCGCATCTCGAAGGCGAGGTTGGCCAGCATCATGAAGTGTCCGTGGGAGAGTCGCGCCGGACGCCCGGAAAGGGTCTTTTCCCAGCGGCCCTTGGGATCGTCCATGCGCCGGATGTAGTTCCGCATGGCGGAGTCGGCTTCGGCGCGGTACTTGGCTTCGCCGGTCGCCTTGTACATTGCCGCTGCGCCCATGGCCGCGAAGCAATCCGAAAAGATGTTGTAAGGGGCGACCGAGGGAACCCCCTGCCGGTTCAGCGCGAAGTAGTAACTGCCGTCCCCGGACTTGCCGTGAGCGGTCAGAAAGTCGTATCCCTTCCTGGCGATGTCGATCCAGCGGGCGGGACCGTTGTTGGCGGCGGCGAACTTGGCGAACATATAGACGATCCGCCACTGCATCCACATGTATTTCTCGGTGTCATATACGGAGCCGTCCCGGTCCAGCGAGGTGAAGTAGCCGCCGAACTCCCGGTCCACGCAGTGTTCTTCCCAGAAGGGAATGATTTTGTCGTAGAGTTCCGATTCGTAGCGCTGACGGACAAGTTTCAGATCCATGGTGCGTTCTCCTGTCTATTTTTCTTCGCGGGCGAGGTAGTCCCGGTTCCACTCCGCCGGACCCCAGTTCTGATGCGGGATGTCCCAGCTGATCTCATCCAGAAACGTGGCAGTGATCTTCAGCAATTTTTCTTTTTCTCCCTCGTTCGGTGAACGCGCTGCAGACGTTTTTCAGATCTTTCATAATTTAGCATGATTTCACCCCGTTGCAATCGGTTTTCGTACCGAAATTTCCGGAATTTAGCGGAATATACTCTTTTTTTATCGGAGAATTCTGTCAAATTGCCGGACTTGCGGTATATTAAGGATGAAAAAGTATCCCGTCAAAAAGAGGTGACGTCATGATCGAAATTCGCGTTCCTTCCCGGCAGAAACTCAACGTCGGCGACTATCTGGACCGGGTCCTCGGATGCTGGACCGGCAAAACATCGGCGGGACCTTCGGCGGTCCCTTCGAACTGACCACGGAGATGAACGATGCCCAGTTCTACGTGCAGGACCTCGCCGGAACTCCCGCCCCCAACGACGATCTGGACCTTCAGCTGGTCTGGTTGCAGGCGGCGGAGGAGAACGGTATCTACCGCGTGAACGAAGGGGAGTACTGGCTCAACGAGATCACCGGTCCGTGGAACGAGTACGGCGTCTGCAAATGCAACCTCCGCAACGGCCTGACGCCGCCCCTCTCCGGCTCCTGGAACAACGGGAAGTGGAAGTTCAGCAACGGCGGCGGCTTGCGGCCTTTGAGGAAAGTCCGCAACGCGCGATTTTTCGGCGGTTACCACTCTGTGTAGCTGCCTCAAATTCGCACATTGCGTTTTTTCCCCACAGGCTCGCAATCTATCCGTTTGAATTTTTAGAGGTGCCCTTCTGTTTCTGCAAGGCCATCGGACGGCGTTGGCGCGCCGTTGAATTGCGAAAAAAAGGATTTGTTTCCACCATCGGACTTGAAAACAAGCCTGAAATGTGATATATTATCTTTTGTTGAAAGATTTTCTTTCTGAAAACAGTCAACTTTGAAAGGCGACTTTTATGCGACATTTTTGGGTTTTGGTCCTGCTCTCCGCGCTGGGACTGGGCAGCGGTTGCACCGTGATCCGGGAACTTCCCAAGGAGGAGACCGCCAAACAGTCATCCGGCATCGAATACGAGTTGAGCAAGCGTTTGCTGGTGGCTTTCATGAAGAACGACGGCAAGGCCTTTATCGCCTGCCTGCCCGACGAGGCGAAAAAGAATCTCGACCTCAAGGGCTTCGCCACGTTCCGCAAGTCCGTCCTCGACTCCATGGGGGAACCGATTTCCTTCCGGTACGTGACCGCGCTGGAACTGACCGTGTTCACGCCCCACATCTGGAAGATCCGCTTCCGCCGCACCGATCCACGGACGCAGGAGGAGTTCACCAGCGAGGCGCTCTTCCGGGTCATCACCGGCAAGACCTCCCAAAAAGAGGCCGTCATTACGGGATTCCAGTTCATCTGACCCTCCGGTCGCATGGGCTTTCCTTCAATACAATAAGAAAACTCTCCCGAATCAACGGAAATTTTTCACGTCATGAAACATTTGTCTGCAAGAGAAAAGTGGTTCCGCGCGCTGCGGAATCTGGGGTTCGCCGCCGCGGTGCTGGGTGCCATCGGCGCCAGTGCCGCAGAGGAGGTGCGGACCATTCGTCTGCGGCAGGACGACGCGCAGGTGCGCTTCGACAGCAAACTCTATGAACTGAAGCACGCCTCCGCCGAGGAACTCCTGCCCTTCCTGAACTCCGCCATCCAGCGGTACAACCGGAACTCCACCATCCGCCGGGTCACTTCCGAAAAGACCGGCAAGGGCGCTCTGCTCATCTCCACCGGACGGGATTTCCTGCCGCTGGTGGATCAGATCGTCGAAGCGCTGGACCGCCCCGGACGCACCGGCAGCGAGGGCGGCGCTGAGTCCGACGAATCCACCATCAGCGGGACCGGCCTCGCACGGATCGCTTACGCGCCCCAGTTTCGTGCCGCAAGTTCCTTTGCTGACATCATCAACAACGCTCTCGGTTCCGCCTCCGGGGAGGCCTTCTTCAATCCCGAGACCAACACCATCTACTGGCGGGACCAGACCGCCGCCGCCAAACGCACCCTCGCCTGGGTGAAGCGGCTGGATCAGCCCCTTCCGCAGGTGCGGATCCGGCTCAACTACTACGAACTGCGGGACAGCGACCTCAAGGACTGGGGCTTCGACTACCTCGCGTGGAAGAACGGTCCCGGCATCAACCTCCTGAACGTGGGATACAACGCCGGCAGGCTCAGTTTCGACGAACTTCTGGAGGGGGTGCAGTATGCCTTCACCTCCAGCTGGGGGTTGGGCGGCGTCTTCACCGCGCCTCAGATTGACATGAGTTTCATCCGCTGTCTCCAGCAGTCCGGGAACGCCAACGTGGCCGCCAGCGCCTCCCTTGTGATGGTGAACACCCCCGTGGGCAGCACCGAGGAGTATCTGGCGCTTCAGCGGCTTCAGAACGCGAAACCGGACACTGCTCCCTTCATCTACCGCATCTCCATGTATCCGGAGTATCAGAACATCGCCAAGAACGTGCTGGGCCGGACCTTCATCGGCAAGAGTTACTACGAGGATGAGGATGGCGAGAAACACTCCGATCCTCCTGCGCTGGAAGCGCAGCTGGTCAATCCCTTCGTCTGCTTCGAGAAGGTCCCGGGGCAGCCCCCCGCCAAGGGCGTGAAGCCGGGGCCGGACCGGGAAGGTCCCCAGCCGGAGGAGTCCGGAAAGCCGGACAAGGCGGGAGGAGTCCTCTTCGACTATTCCCTCTACTTCAAGAATGTGGTGGAGCGAGGCAACACCGGCGCCGAACTCTCCAACTCCGCGCTGGTCTCCGGCGCCGCCACGCTGGCCTTCTCGGAGGAGAAGGTGCTGGCCATCTATGAGAAGGAGAACGACGTGGAACAGACCATCGGTCTGCCGGTCCTCTGCCGGATCCCCTACCTCAAGTATCTTTTCAGCACGGTGACCACCATTCAGGAGCGTTCCTACATCGTCATTACCGCGGAAGCCAGTCTGGAACCGCTGGATGGCAGGAACCACTTCAATAACGACAGTCAGGCGGCGGGCGTCTCCCGGCGCATTGAAAACCCCTTCCGCCGCGTGGAAGAATGAAGAGAAGGACACGACTTGCCATGAAATTCGCTCTCTCTGCCGAAATCCTGCTGACTGGATGTCTCCTTCTGCCGCTTTTCTGCGGCTGCAACCAGCAGGAAAGACAAAAACAGCCTCAGATCATCACCCTTCCGGTCAAATCCGAGGACGGCGGCACCCGGAACGTCGTTCTCACGCCGGAGGCGATCCCCGGGACCCCCCGCTCCGAGAACAACGAGACTACCGGCGGATACGCCCCCTCCCACGTGGAAGCCCAGCTGAAGATTGACGTCAAAGAAGGGACCCGGGAGGTCAAGGTCATCCGGGACAATGCCGATCCCTACGTCATCACCAAACCCTACAAATTGAAGCACGCCGATCCCTACGCCGTCCGGAGTTATCTGGAGGCCGCCGTGGGCGCCAAGAGCGTCAATGACAGCCCGGCGCAGGTCACCGCCGTGAAATTCGCCGACGGTTCCGGCGTGATCCTCGTCTCCGCGGAAGAGTACCGCTTCCACGATTCCGAGGAGGGCCGGGGCATCGACCGGATCGTTGCCGCGCTGGACCGGGAAGGTCTCACTTTCCTGCCGGAAGCGGACGCCCACATCTACTTCCCCCGGATCACCCGGGCCGTGACGCTTCAGGAGATGCTTCTGCGGGTCGGCTCCTCGGAACTGGACCCAGAATTCGCCGTCGCCCCCGGGACCCTGATGGTGGACCCGGAACTCAACGCCCTCATCGCCAAGGCCTCCAAGTGGAACTGGGCGGAGATGCGCGCCATGCTCAAACAGTATGACCGGCCGGTGCCGGAGATGAAGATCACCTACCGGGTCCTCGAGATTTATGCGGAAAATGACGACCGGATCGGCGTGGACTTCCAATCCTGGAAGAACAACGACGGCGTGGACCTCTTCGCCGCCGGAACCGTTACCCGCCGCAACTGGGGCACCTTCTTCACCAGCGGCGTGCAGGACACCGGCAACAACCACACTTCGTGGTGGAACTTCAACCCCAAGTGGAACACCCGCTATCTGGACTTCATGACCTCTATCGGCAAGGCAAAGTGCCTCGCGCAGGGTTCCATCGTGGTCCAGAACCGCAAAACCTCCCAGATCGAAGTGAATACCGGGTTCTTCTACGACCGGACCTATTACACCGAAGGCGCCACCAGCATTGCGGAGGCCTGCACGGAGTTCACCTACACCGAGCCCAATCCCAACACGATCCAGCGGGAGGGGATCAGCAAGATCATGCCGCTCAACAAACTGCAGGAGGCCTACGCCAGTCAGAAGAACGCCGACGGTTCCTCCTGGATCGCCGGACGGGACTACTATCTCGCCAAGGCCGGCTATACCATGCGGCTGATGGGGACGCAGGTCACCACCGCCAAGTACTACGATGCCATCGCCAAGCTTTCCCAGAAAGGGGATGCCGCCACCTCCAACTTCTCCAAGTTCCTCAACGGGTACGTCAAGGCGGACGGCAAGGTCGTTGACGGGGCCTACTCCATCACCGACTACGACACCGTGGACTCCGCCCCCGGCATCATCCACGGCTGGCTCCAGTATCCCATGGTGCAGAACGGTTTCAAGTTCAAGCTGCAGGTGACTCCGGTCGTGACCGGCAAGGCCGCCAAACTCCGGTTCGATCTGGGCAGTATCTCGCTCCTCGGCTGGAACTCCGACGGCAGCGCCCGTTCCAGCAAATCCGCCACCTCCACCACCGTGCAGGTGGCCTACGGAACGCAGGATTTCGTCATCGGCGGCCTCCGCAAGTCGGAGAGTGTCCGCGGAACCGCCGGTCTGCCTTACATGAAGGACCTCCCCGTGGTCGGACGGCTCTTCTCCACCGAAACGGAATCCATCAAACAATCCCAGCTGGTGCTGATGGCCCGGGTGGAATACTCCTGGCCGGACAGCTTCGCCACCACGGAGGTCAAGGAGGAACTGGGCAAGATCGTCAAAGGCGTCAACAAGGGTATGAACAGCCGGATCGGCAATATGTTCTTCCAGCAGTACATGCTGGATGATGACCGCGAAGCACGCATTGAACGTCTCGATGACGTCGGAAAGAACATCAATGATGAATACAAAGCGATCCAGTAAAAAAAACGCCGGAAAGACCATGACGCAGGCGATGGACGATTTGCTCAAGTCTTTCGACGCCGTTGCCGTTCCTGCCGTGAGCGACGGAAAGGGACGCGCCCGCCAGATCGAGACCCTCAAGATGATGTGCCGCCTTCTGGAGCGGCGGCGGCGGAAGTTTCTGGAAGAGGACTGGCGCAACTACGCCGATCTGATCCCCCAGCAGCAGTTCATCCACCTGATGATGGTGCGCAGTTCTCTGCCCTGCAACCTCGCCCGGATCATGCAGTTGACCGGCCTGACCTCGGCGGGTGCCTCCATCTTCGTCAACAAGCTGGTGAAACTGAGCATCCTCGAGCGGATGGACGACCCCACTGACCGCCGGAACGTCATCATCCGCTTCTCGCCCCGGGCGGCGGCCATCACTGCCCGCATCGAGGAACGGCTGAACCGTTACGTCTGCGGATTCTTCAACGGATGCACCGATGAGGAATTGGCAACGCTGACGGCCGCAAGCGAACTCGTCTGCCGCGTGCTCGGTCCCGAGGACGGCGAAGGCTCCGCCCAGCCGGGCAGGGGAAAACGTTCCCGAGGTTGATCTCCGCCCCTGAAAAACAGCGCCGCCCCCGTGGACCGGGAAGATTCCCGGAGCGGACGGCGGGCGGCTAAATATGTTAACAAAACAATTTCCGTTTCTCTTGACTCTTCGGAGGAACCGTGCTACATTAATATGTTAACATAATGTGCCGTTCTCCTGTTTTCAAGAGAGGAAACCGTTCCTGTTTCAATGGGGCAGGCACGTCTCTTCTCTGCTTGACATAAGCGTGGGGATTGAGTATATTATGTAATGGGAAGGGATCAGGTGGAGCCCGCTGCCGGAAACGTCGGCACGAAGGCTCCGCGCCATACGCAGTCCGGGATTGGCGACGCTCCCGGGAGAAGTTGCGCATTGCCGCAGAAATCGCCCCGCTTTTTCGCCGGGGCAAAGTAGAGGAAAGGGAGGATCTATGGATCAGAAATTCGCATTTCTGGAATCCATTTCCAAGGACCCCGGCAATCTCATCAAGGGATTGCAACTGGTCCAGGCAACGGAAGGATTCGTGTCCGACGATGCGATCCGGGCGGTGGCGGAGTACTTCTCCATCCCCGCTGTGGAGATCGAAGGCGTTTTGAGTTTCTACGCTCAGTTCAAGCGGGTGAAGCCCGGAAAACATCAGATTTCCGTCTGTGACGGCACCGCCTGCCACATCAAGGGCGCCGTGCTGGTCAAGGAGTGGCTCCATCAGGAACTGGGCATCCAGTCCGGCGAGACCGATGCCAAGGGACTTTTCAGCCTTCAGACCGTGGCCTGCCTCGGATGTTGCAGTCTCGCCCCCGTTATGAGCGTCGATGGCCGCGTCTATGCCAAACTGGACCGCCGCTCCGTGGTCAAGATCCTGAAGGAGTACGCCGAAAAATGAGTAAGATCAAACTGTTGCGCGTGGGCGTCGCCAGTAACGGCATCGCCGCCGGAGCCGGTCCCGTGATGGACCTTCTGAAGCAGCGGGCCGGAGCGCTCCCCGTTATCGGCGTGGGTTGCCTCGGCTACTGCTACGCCGAACCCATGGTGGAAGCGGTCCTCGACGACGGCTCCTCCATCCTCTACGGCGAAGTGAAAGCCT
>DCGG01000156.1 GCA_002315455.1 Lentisphaeria bacterium UBA1784 | reverse complement strand
AGCAGGTGGAGTACTTCGGCCGCGGACCGTGGGAGAATTACATCGACCGGAACGCATCCGCGCAGGTGGGACGCTACTTCACCACGGTGACGGAGAACTATGTCGACACCTACGTAGTCCCGCAGGAGAACGGCAATCGCACGGGCGTCCGGGAACTCTTCCTGCGTTCCGGGGAACGCGAGATCAAAGTGACGGCGGAACGGCCTTTTGAGTTCGGCGTGAGCCACTATGATCTTTACGAACTCGCCCGCCTCGGGCATCAGTGCGAGCGCAAGGCGCACAAGGAGACCCTGCTCACGGTGGACCTGATCCAGCGGGGACTTGGTTCCGGTTCCTGCGGACCGCAGACCTTGCCCAAGTATTCCGTTGACAGCAAGGAGTATCGCTTCTTCTGCAAGGTGGAAGTCAAATAAAACCTTGCACCTCCGGGACGAGACCTATGAACACCGGGGGCTGCGGTCAGCCGCTCCGCCTTACAGACGGCCTCTGCCATTATTTCGCCATACCGGACTTGAGCCGCAGGACGATGTAATCGGAACCTTCCGTTAACGCATTCTGCGACAAAAAACGGAGCGGACGGCTTGAACCTGTTCCGCTCCGGGGATCATGATGCAGGGGCAGGGGGATTATTTGAAACCCAGTTCCTTCATCTTGTCATAGCTGATCTTCATGGACTCGAAGATGTCCCGTCCGGGGAAGGGCTGGTCCTGCTCGATGGAGAAGAACTTCACCTTGGTATCCCGGCAGGCCTTGACGATTTCCGGCCACTCCAGATTGCCCTGACCGATCTCGCAGAAGGTCGGCTCGTTTTTGACGATGGTGAAATCCTTGAAATGGATCACGTGGATTCGGCCAGCCAGTTTCTTGATCCAGGTGACGGGATTGGCGCCGCCGCGGGCGACCCACTGCACGTCCAGTTCCGCCTTGACGAATTCGGGATCGGTGTTCTGATAGAAGGTCTCCAGCAGCACCTGATCCCCGCCCTGACGGGAGAACTCGAAGGCGTGGTTGTGGTACGCCAGCATTTTGCCCCGCTTGGCAAACTCCTTGCCCATGGTGTTGAAGCGTTTGGCCAGTTCCTTCATGGCGAACTGGGAGCGGAACTGCTCCGGCGGCGCGCCGAGCGCGGTGAAATCACAACCGAGGATGTCCAGTTTGTCGCAAGCGGCGCCGGCATCGTAGAAGAGGTTGTCAAACCCCTCGTGAGTGGCACAGCAGAACATCCCGAACTCATCCAGACGTTTGCGGATGATGGCGGGGTCCAGCGCCACGGCGGAGACCTGGACCGTGGAGTAGCCCATGCCCTTCAGCAGGGAGAGGGTACGGATGAAATCGGCTTCGGTCTTGCAATGTTCCCGCAGGTTGAAGAGGGTGACCGCGATCTCGGAAGGTTTCTTTTTCATGGATCGATTCCTTTGGTTATAAGTTGCGATGGATCAGAAGCCGGGGTTCTGCTTGCGGACTTCGGCGGTGATCCGGGTGACTTCCACAGCCTCCTCCGCCTTGATTGGGAAGGGGGCGATGCCTTTCACCGCTTCATAGACGGCGAGGTAAAAGCGTTCCATGTTCCAGCCGTTGGAGGGCTTGACCATGATGGTCTGCCGGACCCACGGAATGGTGGCGTTGTCAGCGAACTTGAAGCCGTTCGGATGTCCTTCGATGATGGGGTAGGGCTTCAGTTCGTAGGTGGGCTCGACGTAGCGCATTTTGATGTCGGCTTCGGTGCTGTCGACCATGAGCGCGCCCCGGGAACCGTAGATCTCGTAAGCGTTGGAAGGCAGCGCCGCGCCGCCGAAGATCTCAATATCAACGGTAAGTCCGTCGAAATCCCGCATGAGCAGCTTGATGGAGTCGTCCGCGTCGCCCATGGCGGCGGTGCGTTTGAGTTCGCCCCAGACGGACTGGACCTTGTAGTTCATGAACTGCAGAGCGTGGTCGATCAGGTGCGGTCCCCAGTTGTTCAACTGGCCGCCGCCGTTGCACTGGAGCATCTGCCAGTCGTTGCGGCGGCTGAAGCTGTTGCGCATCAGTTTGATGGTGTGGACTTTGCCGATAATCCCCGTCGCCAGCAGTTCCCTGACGTGCTGGAATGCGGCCTCGAAGCGGCGGTTCTGACGGCAGAAGAGTTTGCCGGGGAACTTTTTATCCAGCACCAGCAATTCCTTCGCTTCCTCATAAGTGATGGCGATGGGTTTCTCGATGATGGTGTAATACCCGGATTCCAGCGCCTGCCGTGTGTACTGCATGTGGGTCTTGGAGTAGGTTGCCACCGCGACCAGATCGAACCCGCCCGCCTTGAAGAAGGCATCGGGATCGGAGAAACTGCGGCACTGGTATTTCTCTGCGCACATCTCGGCCCGCTCCGCGTCAATATCGCAGATGGCGGTGATCTCGAACTTGTCGGGATAGAGTTTCAGTTCCCGGCCATGCATTCCGTCTCCGGCGCGTCCGGCGCCGAGGATGCCAACTCTGATCTTCTCGTCCATGTTCTTTCTCCTGATTGCCGGGACCGGATGCGGACCGATCCCCGATTGCTGTCGTTTTTCCGGGCCTCCGGCAAATCCTTCCGGGGATGGAGGCCGCAATCCTCCGGTTGTTACATACTATACAGGGAGATCATGGAGAAATCAATGGAGAAAACGCGGAAAAAACTGGAGAATATGAGCATGAATGGAAGTTATGTCATTCCGGTCAAGCACGGCATCTTCAGTCCAAACGCAGGAGCCGT
>DCGG01000121.1:297-5020 GCA_002315455.1 Lentisphaeria bacterium UBA1784 | reverse complement strand
TTTTCGCTAAAGCAATATAAAAAAATCCCGGGCCGTCGAAGGCTCGGGATTTTGGATCCGATTACGAAGTCCCGGTTACTTACCGGAAACCACACCGTGATCTTTGAAGGTCCGGGTGGGAGCGAACTCTCCCAACTTGTGACCCACCATGTTTTCCGTCACGAAAACCGAGGTGAAAGTCTTGCCGGCATGCACACTGAACGTGTGTCCGACAAAATCCGGAATAATCATGGAACGACGGGACCAAGTCTTGATGGCAGTCTTGGCACCCTTGTTCATCTTCTCGACCTTATCGATCAGGCACTGATCGACGAAGGGACCTTTCTTAATCGACCTGGGCATTACTTCTTCCTCCGTTCCACAATGAAGTTCTTGGACGTCTTCTTCGGATTGCGGGTGCGCTTACCCTTGGCCAGTTTGCCCCAAGGCGAAACAGGATGACCGCCGCCGGAGCTGCGGCCTTCGCCTCCGCCCATGGGATGGTCGACCGGGTTCATCACAACGCCGCGGACGTGGGGCCGGAAGCCCTTGTAGCGCTTCTTGCCGGCCTTGCCCAGCTTCACGTTGGCCAGTTCGAGGTTACCGACCTGACCGATCATGGCCCGGCAGTTCACATGGATCATGCGGACTTCGCCGGAGGGAAGCTTCACCTGAGCATAGACGTCCTCCTTGCCGCGGAGGACCGCGACCTGTCCGGCGGAACGCACCAACTTGGCACCGTTTCCGGGCTGGAGCTCGATGCAGCAAATCTCAACACCCACGGGGATGTCCTTGATCTTCATCCAGTTGCCCGGCTTGATCTCAGCCTTGGCGCCGTTCATCACGGTGTCACCGGCCTTGAGCCCGTTGGCAGCCAGAATATAGGACTTCTCGCCGTCCGCATAGACGATCAGCGCGATGTTGGCGCTGCGGTTGGGATCGTACTCGATTCCGGCGACCTTGGCAGGAACGCCTTCCTTGGCGCGGACGAAGTCCACCATACGATAACGACGCTTGTTGCCGGCTCCGCGGAAGCGGGTGGTGATCCGACCCTGATTGTTACGGCCGCCGGTGGATTTGATCCCCTTGGTCAGCCCCTTCACAGGAGCGGCACCGCTCAACACAGAGGTGTCCAGCACCGCCATGTGGCGCAACGAGGGAGTCGTCGGATTGAAAGTCTTGATAGCCATTCTCTGATCTCCCCTTAGATGATCTCGATGCTGCCTTCGGCAAGAGTAATCACCGCACGCTTCCAATCGGGACGATGTCCCATCTGCATGGTGCGTCCGGCGCGCTTGGCCTTGCCCTGGTAGTTCATCACGTTAACGGACTTGACCTTCACGTGGAAGAGTTCCTCCACGGCCTTTCCGATCTCGATCTTTCCGGCATTGGGAGCCACCTTGAAGGTGTACTTCTTGTCCTGGATCAGCGCGTTGCACTTCTCCGTGACCACCGGACTCAAAATGATATCAAATGCGTTTTTCATTTGTCCACTTCTCCTTATGCCAGACGACCGATGAAGGCGTCGAGAGCATCCTTGGTGAAGAGCAGCTTCTTGAAGCGGAGCAGTTCATAGCAGTTGACCGTATTCGCCTTGCGCAACACCAGATTGGGGATGTTGCCGGTGGCGCAGATCACCGCCTCTTCCAGTTCCGGCATGGAGAGCAGGATGGTATCGTTGGCGATCTTGAGGTTCTTCAGCACCGTGAACGCGCTCTTCGTCTTATGGTCGGCAATCGCGAACTTATCCAGCACCACGAGATCACCCTCTTCGATCCGCTCGGAGATGGCACGGCGCAGGGCCAGAGTCAGAACCTTCTTGTTGACCTTCTTCGCAAAGGAACGGGGACGGGGGCCGAACGCCACGCCGCCGCCGGTCCAAACCGGGTTCCGGGAGGAACCGGCACGGGCACCGCCGCGGCCTTTCTGACGGAAGGGCTTCGCTCCGCCGCCGTTGACTTCTCCGCGGGTCTTGGTGCAGGCAGTACCGGCACGCAGACCGGCCAGATAGGCAACGATCACGTCGTGAACAGCCTTCTCACCCTTCTCCATCTCGATGACCCCTTCGGGAATCACGTATTCACCGACCCGGGCGCCGCCGCAATCGAGGATATCCAAAGTTTTAGACATTTTGCATTTCCTCCCTTACTTCTTCAGCGCGCTCTGGATCACCAGGACGCCGCCATTGGCTCCGGGCACAGCGCCCCGGACCAGAATCACATTGTCCTCGGCCATGACCCGGACCACCTTCAGATTCTGGACGGTGCGACGATCGCAGCCATAATGTCCGGGCATGTGCTTGCCCTTGTTGACCCGACCGGGCCATTCGCAGCAGCCGATAGAACCGGGACGACGCTCCCAAGCGCCGCCGTGACTGCCACGGCCGCCGGCGAAGTTCCAACGCTTGACGACGCCCTGGAAACCACGGCCCTTGGTGGTGCCGATCACGTCGAGGCTGTCGCCAGCCGCGAAGATGTCAGCCTTCAGGACCGCGCCCAGCTCGGCGGCATCAGCGTTCCGGATCTCCCGCAGGATGGCGGGAAGACGGTCGCCAGTGACGTTGGCCTTCGCCAGATGGCCCGCGATGGCCTTGGACACGTTTTTGCTCTTGCGCGAGCCGAAGCCGATCTGCAGGGCAGAGTAGCCGTCGCGCTCCACGGTCTTGACCGCGGTCACAACGCAGGGACCTGCCTCGATCACCGTCACCGGGATCAGGGTACCCTTCTCGTCGTACACCTGGGTCATTCCGACCTTTTTTCCGATTAAACCTTTCATTTCTTTCTCCTTATGTTGAGAAACATTCGGTACTTGCCCCTAATCGGAGGAGCCTTGGTACCTACACCGGATCCTCGATCAGAATCCGGTCTTGACGGAAATATCCACGCCGGCAGGCAGACTCAACTGCTTGAGCGCATCCACCGTCTTGGCATTGGGATTGATGATGTCGAGCATCCGCTTGTGAGTGCGAATCTCGAACTGTTCCATGGACTTCTTGTCCACGTGAGGGGACCGGTTCACGGTCCAACGCTCGATGCGGGTGGGAAGCGGGATGGGACCCGCAACCATGGATCCGGTACGCTTTGCGGCGTCCAGAATCTCGTTCACAGACTGATCCAGAATCCGGAACTCATAGGCCTGAAGCCGGATACGGATACGCTGACCTTTCGCAGTAGCCATTATTGTTTCTCCACGATTTTATCTTGAATTTGTTTCGGAACCTTTTCAAAGTGCGCCGGCTCCATCGAGTAGCTGGCACGGCCCTTGGAGAGCGAACGGATCGCAGTCGCATATCCGAAGAGTTCGGAAAGCGGGATGTTCGCCTGGACCCGGGTGAAACTGTTGCTGCCGGCGTTGATCTCAACGATCGTGCCGCGGCGGCTGGTGATGTCGCCAATCAGATCGCCCATGTTCTCATCGGGAGTGGTCAACTCCACCTTCATAATCGGCTCCATCATGCAGATGCCGGCCTTGCGGGCCGCATCCTTGAACGCCATGGAACCAGCGATCTTGAACGCCATTTCCGAGGAGTCCACGGGGTGGTAGGAGCCGTCGATGATGTCGGCCTTGAAGTCGATCACGGGGAACCCGGCCAGCACGCCGGATGCGGCGGCTTCACGGATACCGTTCTCAATCGGCTTGATGAATTCCTTGGGGATGTTTCCGCCGACGACGTGGTTCTCGACCACGATGCCGCTGCCCGGTTCCAGAGCGGTGAGGTTGATGATGCAGTGACCATACTGACCATGACCGCCGGTCTGACGCACGAACTTCATGTCGCTGGTGGAGGAACCGGTGAGGGCTTCGCGGTACGCAACCTGCGGAGCACCGGTATTGGCTTCCACCTTGAACTCCCGAATCAAACGGTCCAGAATGATCTCCAGGTGAAGTTCACCCATACCGGAAATAATGGTCTGGCCGGTCTCTTCGTCGCTACGGACCTGGAAGGTCGGATCCTCTTCCGCCAGAGCAAGCAGACCCTTGGTCAACTTATCGCGGTCGCCGGAGGTCTTGGGCTCCACGGCGATGGAGATCACCGGCTCGGGGAACACCATGGACTCCAGCGCGATGGGCGCGGACTCAAGGCAGAGCGTATCACCGGTGGTCACGTTCTTCAGCCCCACCGCGGCGGCGATATCACCGGAGAAGATCTCCTGATGCTCTTCCCGCTGATTGGCGTGCATCTGAAGCAGACGGCCGAAGCGCTCACGTTTGCCTGTGCGGGGGTTCAACACGGTCATGCCCTGAGAGGCAACGCCAGAATAGACCCGGAAGTAATAGAGACGGCCCACGAAGGGGTCGGACATGATCTTGAATACCAGAGCCGCGAAGGGCTGAAGATCGCCCACGTGACGGGTGATGGCTTCGCCGGTGGCGGGATCGGTGCCGTTGATGTCCCAGATGTCAACGGGGCTGGGGAGGTAATCGACGACCACGTCCAGCAGTTTCTGCACGCCCTTGTTCTTGAACGCGGAGGCGCAGGCCACGGGGACCACCTTGGCGGCAACGGTCGCGCGGCGCATGGCGGCGCGGAGCTGATCCACGTTGGGAGTTCCATCGGCGAGGAAGATCTCCATGATCTCATCATCGACTTCGGCGAGGCACTCGACGAGGTACTTGTAGGCTTCTTCGCGACGCTCGGCCAACTCACCGGAGGGGTCCTGGCTGTCCATGGTGACGCCCTTGTCGGCATCGCTGAAATAGACGGCCTTGTTCTCAAGCACGTCGATGACGCCCTTGAATTCGT
>DCGG01000121.1:0-240 GCA_002315455.1 Lentisphaeria bacterium UBA1784 | reverse complement strand
GAGGGGGTGGCACCCAACTTGGTGCGCATCTCCTGCACGGCGCCCTCGAAATCAGCGCCGGTACGGTCCATCTTGTTAATCAGGGCCACGATGGGCACGTGATACTTCTGCGCCTGCCGCCAGACGGTCTCGGTCTGGGGCTGGACCTTTCCCACGGAGCAGAACACGGCGACAGCGCCGTCCAGCACCCGGAGGGAACGCTCCACCTCGGCGGTGAAGTCCACGTGTCCGGGAGTGTCG
>DCGG01000119.1:547-3857 GCA_002315455.1 Lentisphaeria bacterium UBA1784 | reverse complement strand
TCCTGCCCTCCTCCTCCTCCATCTTGCCGTTGGTGGGGGCACCGGAGAGCGTCAGGTACTTGTCGGAAGCCGTCTGCTTCCCGGGGTCGAACTTATGCTCCCCTTCGATGAACTGGTAGTGACAGCGGAGTTCTCCCTCCGCCTTCCCGGAGAGCAGATCCAGCACCGCCACGTATTTCTTCGCCACGAGGAAAAAGAGCCGCCGGTGGGTCAGGTCCTTATGCGCCTTGTTCTCGAGAGCGGTGACGAGAACGCCATCCGCCTCCTGCTGAAAGAGCAGTTTTCCCTCCCGGTCGTTGTTCTTGCCGTCCAGCGTCACCGTCTGATGGCGGGAGGAAGCGGCGAACCAGTTCCGCGCCTCCAGATCCCCGGAATAGATGAATGCCCCGGTATCCACCATGACGCGCTCCCCGTTGAAGGAGAGTTCAAAAGTCATGTTGTCGGGCTGATTGTGCCACTGCCGATCCGGATCTTTGGTGTTTTTCGCCACGAGGAATACGGCGGGACAGGCACTCCAGTCGGAGCGCATGGTGACGTAACCGCAGTTGGGCAGACTGTGGACCAGTTCCGCAGGCGCCTTACCCTGCTCTCCCTTGGAGGAGAACCAAAGCCAGTCCTGCCGTTCCGGATAGTCCTTGCAGAATTTTCTGACGTATCCCCGGCAGAAGTCCGCCCGATGATCGAAGGCATCGCCGAAAAGAGGATACCGCCCGTCCGGATGGCTCCACAGCATCACGGCGGTGATGCCCTTTTGAATGCGCTGATCGTACTCGGGGGGAAACTCCACCTTCAAGCCTTCCTTTTGGCACGTCTTGCGGACGCGCCAGAACGTATCGGGATAGGCGGTGTGATAACTGGGGATGAATTCCGCGATGACGCCGTCCGGCAACACCACAATGGACTGGATGTAACACAACCGGTCCACCCCCTCCTTGATCCGGGGGGTGTTCCGCTTCATCTCGGGAAAGGCAAGGACATAGCGCAATAAGTGGTTCTGCTCCAGCACCTCGAAGTTATGGATCCGCTTCACCGGTACGTTATCCAGTATTTTCTCCAGTTTCGCGGCGTGCTTTTCCACGGCCCAGAGCAGATTGACCAGCGTCCGGCCGTCCATGGCGGGACTGTCCCCGAAATTCAGGAGGGCGGAACTGAAGCGGGAGATCCGTCCTGCAGTCTCCAGAGAACGCCAGCCCCGGTGTTTGCTCTTCTCCGGGCGGTACATGTGGTCAATCCAGGCATTGGACTCCTCCGCCCACTCCTTTGCGTAGCGCTCGTCCCGGGTCTCCCGGTAGCGGTTTCCCAGCGCATCCCACCAGATGAGCCGGTGGAACTGCAGGATCCACTCCACATCCTTCACGTAGGGATCGTCCCAGTCGATGGGCGTGCCCCGGGGAATCAGTCCGTAGGAGGGCTGTCCGGGGAAGCGGTGCTCCAAGGCGGCGTCCGCGAGGGTCCGGTCCTTGGCGTTGGCGGTGATCTTTTTTCTGCGGTATTTCGCGTCCGCCGGGCGGTTTTTGAAGTACTTCATGAGCGCGGCTGTCTGCGCTTCCGGCGTAGTGGCAGCCTTCACTTCGGCGAGTTCCGGACGATCCAGATCCAGCATGGTCAGCAGTTCGGCGAGGCGCGCCTTATCCTGCTCTGCCGCAAAAGCTGCCAGCCCGCCGAGGATTAGGACACTGGCGAGGATCAGTTTTTCTCTCAAATGCATAGCCAACTTCCTTTCTTTTTGGAAAATTGAGTTCAGTTGAAGTAGAGAATCGCTCCGGAGGCTCCGGCAATCGTCAGTTTTCCGCCGGAGAAACTCCCGTTGACCACCCGGACGACCGGCTTCCCGGCCGGAAGCGTCAGCGCAACGGTACGCTCATTCGAAGCGTTGTTCACGGCGACCACTGCGAGACGTCCGTCGGAGAAAGGATGTTCCGTCAGCGTGACCATGGGGTCTGGACTGGTCACCTGCCGCACGATGCCGGAGCGTTCCAGCAAAGTCCGGTAGATGAGGGCATAGTCCGGTGCCCCCTCCCCGAAGGAACGGGGACGGTCCATCAGACTCCCCTCCAAGGGCGCGGCAAGGAAGATCAGTTTGCCCTTGCCGTAGCCGGCACAAGTGAAGAGCGGACGCCCCTCCCCATCCCGGGCGAGCACTTCCGCAGAAGCCATGCCGGTGCGAATGGCGAACTCCCGGGCGATCTCGAAGGCGCAGGAGCCGTCCGGCTTCATAAAGCGGGCCGGTCCCGATGCCTGCGCCACGGTTTCGATCTCCACCCCGAACCCGCCGAAAGGCTGGATCCCGGAGTAGCCGCTGGAAACGTAGAGGGTCGCCCCCCTCTTCACGCGCTCCAGAAGTTCATAATAGCGGTGGCGCGGGATGATCTTGGTGTAATTGACGGAAGGGATCAGATAGAGCGAACTCTCCGGCAAGGGGTCTCCGGCAAGGCGGAATTCCACGTCGAAACCAGCCTGCTTCGCCAACAGAAAACTCATGTATCCAACACCCCAGCGGTCGATCTCCTCCGCGAGGATCACGCAGGCATCCACCCGGCGGGACGGCAGCGGATTGGCGGCCATGACGCGGCCGGCCTCCCCCATGGCTTTAAGAAAGATTTTCGCCTCTCCCGAAGGAGTGAGCAATCCCAGTTCCCGCTCCATGGAGTTCCAGTCGTAGGGGGTCTGGAGCAGTTCCGTTTGGTCGTTGGCACACCACCAGAGGAACCCCCGGCAATCATGAGCGTAGCCGTTCCACGCCGCCTTGCGGGCGTAGTCTGCGGAGACGGCATCCGAAGTGACGGTGGGGCCGAAACTGCCGATCTCCTCGATGAAGGCGGTTTTCCGGCCGATGTCGGACATGAAAACCGTCTCCGCCGCCGCCTGAAACGCACTGCGGAAGGAGTCGATGAAATCCACGTCGCAATGGGGCGTGAAGGCGGGATAGGGATGAGTACAGAGAATGTCGCACACCTCCCCCACGAACCGGATCTTCTCCGGCCGCGTTCCGTGGAGGCCGCTGACCACCGGCCGGGCGGCATCCTCGGCCCGGATGGCACCGGTGATGGTGTTGCCCCAGCACCACAGTTCATCGGGAGTACAGGGGGCCATGCAATCGCATTCGTTGCCCCAATCCCAAGCGGCGATGGCGGCTTCGTTTTTCAGATCCCGGACGAAGCACCGGACGAACCGGACCTCCCAGCGGATCGCCACCGGATCGGTCAGAACGTTCCGCCCCTTCAGGGCTTCCGGGACGTAGAGCCGCCCGGACATCCATCCGGTGAGCAGTCCCACGATGAGCCGGAAACGGTACTTCTCCGCAAGCCGT
>DCGG01000119.1:0-517 GCA_002315455.1 Lentisphaeria bacterium UBA1784 | reverse complement strand
GCCGGCAGAATTCGTGAAAACGCCGGAGCATCTCCGGGTCCACGGCCGCGCCGCCCTCCGCGGTATCCGGGAGTGGCGCCTCGCCGTAGCGGAACTCACAATGCCGTCCATCACATTGAGTATGGTCGGTGAGACGCTGAAAGTCCTCCCAAAGGGGGAATACCCGCAGGACCGTCAGACCGTTTTCGCTCAACCGCTGAAAGTCCCGTTCGATGGCCGCCGGGTCCCACTTGCGCCACATGAAGGTTCCCGCGTTGGAGGCCCAGTAATTGGCCCCCACGAAAAAGGGCTGCCCTTCCGAAAATATCGTCTGATCCATGGTATTGTCCCCCCTTTGAGTTATCTTGAATTCGCTTAAAGTTTGGTGATGGAAGCGCTTTCACCCTTCACGTCGTAGGTGATGCGGTACTTCTCGCCCTTGGCGGGTTCCAGCACGAAACTTCCCTTGGGCGAGTGAATCGTCCCGCCATCAAACCGGATGGAGGGCGTGAACCCCTTCTCCGCGGCAGGCGTGATC
>DCGG01000018.1 GCA_002315455.1 Lentisphaeria bacterium UBA1784 | reverse complement strand
GCTGGAAGCTGGACTATCAGGACGGTAAGCTGGCCTTCGCCCAGTTGGCGTAAGGTCCCTGCGCAACAGCGCAAACGCAAACTCCGGCCCCGTCCGAATTTCGGACGGGGCCGTTTTTTATCTTGTCAAAATGTACTGGCGCAAAAGCGGTCTGCGGAGCGTGAAGGATGATTTCTCCCGCAGGAACCGGAAAAAATTTCTTTACATCCGGTCCTTTTTGATGTATATTATGCGATGACATTCAGAACAAGGAGATCGTGACGATGAAACGGATCGTGACCATTCAGGATATTTCCTGCGTGGGAAAATGTTCTCTGACGGTTGCTCTGCCGATTATTTCCGCCATGGGGATCGAGACTTCGGTGCTGCCCACGGCGGTGCTTTCCACCCACACCATGTTCCGGGGGTTCACCTTCCGCGATCTGACCGGCGATATCGCTCCCATCGTGGAGCACTGGAAGAGAGAAAAGTTCGGGTTCGACGCCATCTACACCGGCTACCTCGGCTCCTTCGAGCAACTGGAACTGGTCTCCAGACTCATTGATGATTTCAAAACGCCGGAGAACGTGGCGTTCATCGACCCCGTGATGGCCGACAACGGCAAGTTGTATCCCGGATTCACGCCGGAGTTCGCCAAGGCCATGACCCGGCTCTGCAGTAAGGCGGACGTGATCGTGCCCAACCTCACGGAAGCCTCCTTCATGCTGGATGTCCCCTATGTCGCCTCCGGCTATGACGAGGCCTACGTCCGGGATATCCTGACGAAACTGGCGGCTCTCGGTCCCCGCTGCGCGGTGCTGACCGGTGTCAGTCTGGAGCCGGGGAAGACGGGGATCATGGGCTTTGACCGCGGGTCGAGAGAGTTCTTCCAATACTCCCACAGAAAGGTGAACGTCTCCTTCCACGGCACGGGGGACCTTTTCTCCAGCACCGCCGTGGGCGGCCTGATGCGGGGGCTTTCGCTGCTGGATGCCCTCACGCTTGCGGCGGACTTCACCGTTGACTGCATCGAGGCCACCATGAAAAATCCCGATCACGTCAACTACGCCGTGGAGTTCGAGCCGCAGATCCCTTCGCTGATCGACCGGATGCGCGCCCTCGGCCTCAAGTAGGATCGACTATTGCGCTTGGACGCCCGTTCTCCGGAGGACGGACGTCTTTTTCTTTGCCGCAGGAAGGCACAAACGCAACTCCTCCGCGGCGTTTTGCCAATCCGGAGAAAGAGATGCGGGCGGCTCCTTCAGCAATTCCCGTGCCGTTTCCGGGGCTCCGGAAAGCAATGCCGTTTTCGCCTTGAAATACCAGAGCATTCCCGGGTCCGCCTTCCCGGCACGGATGCCTTCTTCAAGAGCCTCGTCCATGGCGGAGAAGTTTCCCCGCTCCTGTTCCAGCCACAGCAGACGGATCAGCGCGTCATTGGAGGCGAATCCGCTCCCCTGCCACGCCGTCAGGTAAGCGGTCTCCGCGGCCTTCCAGTTCCCGTCATTTTCGCAGGCGATGCCCCACGAGAGGAAGTCCGAAGCCCGCAGGCAGGATCTCGGGACCGGGACCGCCAGCAGAAGCGTCAGCATGACGATCCCGCCGAGGATCTCCGGAAACCGGGACCGCCAGTCCCGGCGGGTCTCCGCATCCGCAGGAATGCAGAAGGCGGCCCAGCCGGCAATCAGGATCAGCAGGTACGGGATCAACAGCAAACGGTACCGCCCGATGGGTTCCCGTACCGTCAGAAGAGGCGCAAGGGTGAGGAGCACGATCAGCACCGGCCAGCCCTGCTTCCAGCGTTTCCGGGAGGCGGCGAACCACACCAGCGCGCCCGTTCCCAAGGGCACTATCAAACCGGGTCCGGGGAGGCACTTCCACGAGGGAAACTGCTCCTGAAAGAAGTACCAGTTGAGGTTTTCCGGGTACTCCCAGGGAGAGAAGAGGAGCGGGAGCCGCGCCAGCATCCGTAGCAGGCTCGCACAAACGCTTCCTGTCGTGATCGCCGCTGCCGGGTCCCCGGTGTTGACCGCCACTGCGTAGGGAAGAACGTGGAAGAAGGGACTCCAGGTATCGCTGAAAACGCGGTTGAATACCGCCGCTGCCGCCCAGATTCCTGCAATCCCGCACGCGGCAGCGAACCCGGAGGCGCACTTTCTGCCTGCCGGAGCCTGCGCCGCCGCCGCAAAGGGGAGCGCGAAGGCAAAGAGCACTCCCGCCGGCCGGCCGCAGGTGAAGAATCCGATGGAGAGGCCCGCCAGTACCGCCGGAAGAAGTGGTTTCTCCCGGTCCCGGAGCACGAGCAGAAGCCAGAAACTCAGAAGATAGCCATTGAGCAGAAGCGCTTCCTGAAGCAATGAGACTTCGTAGAGCAGAAAAGGACCGTAAGCGGCAAAGGTCAGCCCGGCGATCAGCGTGGCGAAGTCCTTCCTCCACAACCTTCGTGCGCAATCGGCGGCGAGTACCGCGCCCAAGGCTCCGCAGAGGCATTGGAGGAGCAGGACCCATGGAACGCATCCTGCGGCGCCGAAGAACCACGCCAGCGCGGCGATCAGCATCCGGTGAGGAACGAAAAGCGGAGCCGTCGCTCCCGGCTGCCCCCAGCAGGAGACTTTCAGCAGCGTCTCCATGTCCAGCCCGGGGACGCAGTGCATCTTTCCAAGGGGCGTGGAGACCGCCGTCAGCCACACGCCGCACCGGAGCAGCAGAGCAAATCCTCCGCAGAGCAGAGGGAGTTTCATGGTTTTGGCGGACATGTTCCTTTTCCCGGAAGGTGAAATTCAGATCTGAAAGAATATATTGCCGATGCCGCCGGAATACAAGCGCTTCACGCAGAAAAAACCGTTCCTTTTTCCGGCCATTTGTCAAGACATGAAAAACATATATTAACAAATAAAAACTTTGCGAAAAAATCTATATTATTTGTTCTTTTTCGTTGCCTTTCCGGGCAATAAATGATATAGTAAAAACGCCTCTTCGACGGTTTATGACAGAACTCATATTGCTTTCTCGCAGGAAATTTCCGGGAGTTGATAGATTTTCAATTTGAAGTACTCACGGTCCCGGAAGCCGTAAGCCTGTCGGATCAGCCACCGGATTTTGTTGTTGAATCCCTCCATTTTGGCATTACTGACATGTCGGAATGTCCAGTAACTTACGATTCCATCCAACTTATCCAGAATCGTCCGAGCCATGGTCTGCAGTTCG
>DCGG01000007.1:1603-9626 GCA_002315455.1 Lentisphaeria bacterium UBA1784 | reverse complement strand
CCCACCCAGCATCCGGCGCGGCCGGTGACCACCTTCGCGCCATCCACGGGGAGCACCGCCTCGCCGACCCGGATCCCCGGCAGAAGCTTTCTGCCGGAGGCGATCATCACCGGACTGGCCGGAGTGCGGCGGACGAAGAGCTGCCGCCCGTCCCGGAAGAACCGGGGGAAGTCGATGAGGATGTGGAAAAATTCCGCAGTCTGTTCGGAATTCAGCGCGACCCTGGAATTTTCCGGTTCGCCGTTGATGGCGAGGAAGCGGATGATCTGCTGCTCCTGCAGGGGGAAATTCTCCAACTTGAGGATCACGCTCAAGGATTTCTCGAAATAGAGTTGGCGCAGGTTGCTGACGTTGCCGATGTACTCCCGCTCCGGGGTGCGGAGCCGGACCTGCAGGACCACGTTCTCCCATTTGCTGGGGACGTGGGGCAGCGCGCTGGCAGCCTCAATAAAAACGTGCGCTTCGTGAGGCCGGGCATGACGGAGAAGTTCAGGGAGGGTCTCCTTGCGGAGGCCGCCGTAGTAACTGGGCGGTTCCTCCGGGGGCAGTTCGGTAACCGGGCGGAAGCGTCCGCCGTAGAGCAGAAGTGCGGCACCGTGGACGCAGAATCCCGCACTGCCGCAGGAACAGGTGCAAACGGCGTTCTCCCCGGTGGAGACGGCGGTCTCGATCTCGTCCTGATCCAGGGCGCGGAACCTGCCCCGAAGTTGTCCGGAATGGTCCCGCCATGCCCCGATCAGCGCGTGGGATTTCAGCAGTTGCTTTGCCGCTTTCAGATTTTCCTCGCCCGCCGTGGCGGCGATCCGTTCCTCGAAACTCATTCTGTTCCTTTTTCTTCCGTTTCCGGCCAAAAATTATCTTCCGTTTTTTCCGTCAGGGATGATAAAACATCACCATGAACTGACTAAAATACATCGTTTGGCTCTATTTTTCAATGTTTTTTCCTTTTTTTCATGAAGAAACCTCCGAAAATCCCCTCCAACCCCTGATTCATCGGAGACGTTGTTGAAAAAAGGGAAAACATGGAGTATATTACAGAGAATGAATATTGTCTGTATAACAGAGCAATAAAATGCTTCTGCGTGGGGAATAAATCATGGAAAAATTGTTTCTCGGTATCGATATCGGCAGTACGACCTTCAAGGCCGTGCTCCTCAACGGCGAAGGCAGGGTCAGGCATACGCTCTATCAGCGTACCAAACCGGCGGATACCGGCCGGGTCCGCTGTACCGGAATATGCTCCGGATGCGGAGCCTGCAACTTCGGTCAGCTCCGGCAGACCGTCTATCAGTTCCTGAAGGATGCCGGCGTCGACAGCCTCAAGTCCGTCACCTGCACCGTTGTCACCGGCAGCCAGATCGTGGAGGATACCAAGGATTTCGTCCCCTACGATTTCCGGGTGAGCGAAGTTACCGCCCACGTCGCCGGAGCCCGGCACTACTATCCCGACTGCAAGGCGATCCTCGACGTCGGCGGTCAGGACAGCAAGGCCATGGTCTTCAACGACAACATGAAGATGTGGAACTACAAGATGAGCGGTATCTGCGCCGCCGGTACCGGAGCGTTTCTGGACAGCGTGGCCGCCAAACTCAACGTCCCCGTCAGCGAGATGTCCGACCGGGCCAACTATGACAGCGATTTGGAGTTCTCCAGCGTCTGTGCCGTGCTTTCCGCCACCAGCATCAACAAGTTCAAGAACCGTTTCCCGCTGGGCGACATCATCGGCGGAGCCTGCCGTGCACAGGCCCGCACCATCATGTCCGGCGTGGGAGAACTTTTCCTCGGATACAAGGGCGACATCGTTTTTCAGGGCGGCGTCGCCTATAACCGGGCGGTGGCCTACTATCTGCGGCAGATCACCGGAAACAACATCATCATCCCCGAATTCCATGGGGTCATGGGCGCCCTCGGCGCCGCCTGCCTCGCGCTGCAGTTCTCCTCGCTGAAGGGGAAACTCAGCGATGCGGATTTCCGGGTGGCTCCGTCGCAGAAACTGGATTCCGTCAGCCTGCGGGCCAAGGCGACCCGTTCCGAATTCCTCGGCCACGGCGATCAGAAGCCGCTGGTTTGGCGGAACCTTTTCTTCCCCGCCGAGCTCCTGAATGCGCTGGGCGTCCAGACCCTGACGCTGGAGACATACGCCGCACTCTTCGCGCGCAGTCAGCACAAGGTGAAGAAGGCCTTCGATCACGCCGCCTGCAAGGGATTTTCCGGCGAGACCTGCTCCTTCCTGCGGGTGCTGGAAGGGGTGAAACTGCCGACTCCCTCCTGTGTAATCTCCACCAGCCAGCCCTGTCAGCAGGGCGAGCGGATCTTCCGGGACCTCGCCCGCAACTACGGCATCGGCGATCAGGTGTTTTCGCTTCACACGCCCGCGGCGGGCGGCACCGACGGCTCCAATCTGGAGAACCTTGCCGATGATCTGGAGCGCACCGTGCACCGCATGGAGAAGGCTACCGGATGCATCATGAGCATGGACCGTCTGGCCGAAGCCTGCGAATATTCCAACGAGGCGAGAAAGTACTCCTACCTCTGCAACCATCTGCGTTACGACAACATCCCCCTGCTTCCCGGACGGCAGGCGATCTACTTCGCCACCATCTTCAGTCAGGCGTGGGGAACGCAGGCGCTGGTGGAGATTCAGAAGCGCTTCTACGAGGAACTGCAGCAACTGGCCGAGCAGCAGCCTGCCGGCCGCAAACTGTCGGATACCCACCGGTTGCTCTGGCTCCATCTGCCGCCCTTCTACGACACCCACATCCTCGAGCAGGTGGAGCAGAAGTGCAAGGCTCCCATTGTTTTCGAGGAGGTCAATTTCATCGGCTGGGAACCGCTGGATCCCAAGGACCCATACCGTTCTCTTGCCCGGAAGATCCTCACCACTGGCTTCATGGACCCCGATCTGCGGGTGAAGAGCATCGTGGAGGAGGGCCGCAAGATGAAGTTCAACGGCTGTATCCTCTACAACCACGGTTTCGGCCGCTGCTCCATGTCGGACAGCAGTTTCGTCAAGCATCTGCGGGAGGAACTCCAGAAGGCCTCCGTGCCGCTTCTGGTGCTGGACGGCGACTGCGTCGATACCACCGTCGATCCCTGCAGTACCGAGACCAAGATCAGCGCCTACGTCGAAGCCCTCAATGAGCAGAAGTACGGCAATATCTTCGGACCACTGAAAGAGAGGTGACGGTCATGATCCGGCGCAACGATGAATTCCGTTCCGAAGTCCGCAGAGAGATGCGCTCCGGCAAGGGCGAAGTGAAGATTGAACACCTTTGGGAGAGCGGTTCCGAACTGAAGGCCGATACCCGGATGTTCGGACGGTTGACCCTGCTGCCGGGGTGCTCCATCGGATTCCATGAGCATCAGGGCGAGGAGGAGATCTTCTACGTCCTCTCCGGCCACGCCAAGGTGGATGACAACGGCACGATCTCCGAAGTATTCTCCGGCGATACCATTCTCACCGGCGGAGCCGGACATGCCATCGAAAACGTCGGTCAGGACCCGCTGGTCCTTCTGGCGGTGATCAACCGCTGGAAACAACAGTGATCCTCCCCGTGCCCCGAAGGCCTGCGGAGGGAGACCTCTCCCGTGGCCCGGGCGAAAAAGAGTTTTTCCCACTATGAACAATGCACAGCTTCTGGAGTTGGCCAAACGTTACGGCACTCCGCTTTTTGTCTATGACGGTGACACGGTCCGGGCCCGCTACCGGGATCTTTTCCGGTTCATCCCCTATCCCGGGCTTCGGGTGCATTATGCGCTGAAGGCCAACTACAACCCGGCGATCCTGGCTCTGCTCCGGGACGAAGGAGCTGGGATCGATGCGGTCAGTCCTGCGGAAGTTGCCTACGCTCTGCGGCTGGGCTTCCCCCCTGACCGGATCATCTACACCGCCAACAACATGACGGACGCAGAATTCGAGCGGGTGTTCAAGACGGGCGTAGTGATGAATCTGGGGTCTCTCTCCCGGCTGAAGAAGGTGGCGGTCCAGCATCCCGGAGCCACCCTCTGTTTGCGTTTCAACCCTGACGTCTGCGACGGCGACAGCGCCGCCACCATGACCGGCGGAGACCTGACCAAGTTCGGCATCCTGCTGGACGACGTGGCGGAGGTGGTCCGGATTGTGCGCGGGGGGAACCTCCATATCGTGGGGCTCCACGAGCACACCGGCAGCGGACTTCAGCACATGGAGTCGGTATTCCGTAGCATGGAAAACCTCATGAAAATCGCCACCCGGGAGAATTTCCCTGAACTGGAGTTTCTGGACTTCGGCGGCGGCTTCAAGGTGCCCTACCGGCCAGATGAAGCCCGGATCGATTACGTCACCATGGGCAAGGAGATCTGCCGGAAGTTCACCGCGTTCTGCAAAGAGTACGGCAAGGATCTGCTGATGCGCTTCGAGCCCGGCAAGTATCTGGTGGCGGAATCCGGGTGGCTCCTCACCGAAGTCAACACCATCAAACACAACCGGAGCCGGGTGATCGCCGGATGTGATTCCGGATTCCCCCAGCTGATCCGGCCCATGCTCTACGGAGCTTACCATGAGATCTCCAACCTGAGCAATCCCGGTGGAAAACCGCAGACCTATGACGTCTGCGGCAACATCTGCGAGACGGGGGACCGCTTCGCGGAGCAGCGGGAGTTGCCGGAGATCCGGGAGTACGACATCCTCGCCATCGCCAATGCCGGAGCCTATTGCTACTCCATGGGCGGGGTCTATAACATGCGTTCCATGCCCGGCGAGGTGCTGGTCGCGGACGGGGAAGTGGTCGATTTCCGGCCGAGAGAGAGCGACGACGCCTTGATCGACCGGATCATGGGCGGAAAATAAGCGGCGGAAGCAAGGGGAGGTCCTTCAGACACCTCTCCGTCTCCCGTCCGCATGAAAGGTCAGATGCGATCATGAAATATACAGCGGCGCTGGACCCTGCGGCCAACCGGGTCTCCCTTGCGGTCCTGCAGGATGGCGAAGTGTTGTTCTCCGGAACGGTTCCCATGCGGGGCCGGGAGGGCGCGAAAATGCCGGTGTTCGTCTCCGATTCTCTGGCGAAACTGGGGCTGAAGTTGGAGGATATCTCCGCTTGGAGCGTCGGTTCCGGACCCGGGAGTTTCACGGCGTTGCGCATGGGTGCTGCCCTCGTGGTCGGCTGGATTTTCCGCAACCCTGACCGTTCCGCCCGGAGCGTCCCCAGCAGTTATGCGCTGGCGGCACGACTTGACCCCGCCGAAGGGGAACTGATCGGCTGTCTCTACGACGGACGCAATCATGAGGTGATCTACTGCGAAGTCCGCCGGGAGAAGGGGGAATTCGTCACCGTGACGAAGCCCCTCATCCTGAATGCCGAACTTGCGGCGGAACGGCTTTCCGGAGCCGCCCACCGCATGGCGTTTTTCGTGGAGGAAGGGGAGGCGATCCGCGGCATCGTTCCCGGCGGATTGGACCTCGTCCCGGTGGAGGAGCCCTGTCCCGAGGTGCTGGCGTTGCAGAAGAGTCAGCCATTTGATAATAAACTGACGGATCTGGACTACATTCGTCCTGCCGTCACCTCCGAACCGAAAGGAATCTGATCATGGGGGCTGAAGCCAAGTCTGAATTCGTTCCGAAACAGAAGAAGTCCCGTCTCAAGTGGTTTCTGCTTGCGGACGTGGTCGTCCTTTTTGTGCTGTGCGTGCTGATCTTCAGCCGCCCCGAATCCATGCCGGTGAGCACGCTGCGGCTGGAGGACGTCATGCTGCAGGGAATGCTGATCAACCGGGTCCACAAGGAACTGCGGGCCGATCCGCCCCTCAAAAGTTCCACTTTGCGGTTGACGCCGGACCAGATCGAATCCCTGCTCCGGATCGGCGACGTGGCTTCCGAAGTGGCGATCCTCGCCGGAAAATATCCCGGACCGGCAGTGCGTTATCTGCGGTTCCGGCAGGTCGAAGATGCGGTGGAACTGCAGTTTCCTCTCGACACGAAACTCCGGTTCCTTTTCGGCGGAGAGATCCGGTTCTTCGGCCGTTTCATGCTGAAGAAGGAGGGTCCCATGGTCACGATCCAGTTGCAGAAGCTCAGGATCGGAATGCTTCCGTTGCCCGCCTTCCTTTTCGGGACCCGGGAGTTCGACTTGCGGAAGGTCAAGAACGGCGAGGACTGGGACCGCATGATCCAGGCCTTCTCCTTCGACAAAAACGGCAACCTCACGCTGGTCTATTCTCCGGACTACGCTTCGGGGCTGATCAGCGCCGGACTCTCCGGCCGCTGAACCTCTCCGCGTTCCCCCGGTTCATCTGAAAGTCCCGCTATGACACCAGATCTTTCCTTTTCGCCGGCCGCGGCGTGGGAACGGCTTCGTTCCGCCCATGCGCTGGTCCACTGCATCACCAACTACGTCACGGTGACCGACTGTGCCAATGTCCTGCTGGCCTGCGGCGCGGCTCCCGTGATGTCCGATGAAGAACTTGAGGTCGAGGAAATGGCCTCCCTCGCGGACGCCCTTTGCCTCAATCTCGGAACGCTGGACCAGAGAACGGTGCGCTCCATGAGACTTGCCGCTGAAGCCGCCGCCCGCAAGGGGATCCCCATTCTGCTGGACCCCGTGGGGGCCGGTGCCACCCGGTTCCGGACGGAGACGGCTCGGCACCTGCTGAAGGAATTTCCCATTGCGGCGATCCGCTGCAACTACTCCGAGATCATGGCCCTCTGCGGAGAAAAGGCTGGGACCCGGGGCGTGGATGCCGCTACCGGAGACGCTTTGAATGAGGAAAACAGGGGGGATATTCTGCCTCTGCTTCAGGGATTTTCCCGGGAGTGCGGAGCGCTCCTCTCCGTTTCCGGCGCCACGGACCTGGTGACGGATGGCTCCCGGACGCTCCTCGGCTTCAACGGCCGCTCCCGGATGACCCGGATTACCGGTTCCGGCTGCATGCTCAGCGCCGTCACCGCAGGTTGTCTCGGGAGTTCACCGGACCGCTTCGCCGCCGCGTCCGCCGCCGTCTGCGCCTTCGGGGTGGCGGGTGAGATCGCAGAGGACCGCCTCTCCGGCGCGGACGGCATGGGATGTTTCCATACCTATTTCCTCGATGCCGTGGGCGGACTCTCCGGCGCAGAACTGGCAAGGAGGAGCCGCTGTGAACTCTGCTGATCTTCTGCTGTACGCCGTGACCGACCGCTCCTGGCTTCAGGGGCGGAGCCTCGTTTCCGTGGCGGGGGAGGCGCTGGAGGGCGGCGTCACCTTTCTGCAGCTGCGGGAGAAACATCAGAACCACGATACCTTCCTCGCCGAAGCCCGGGAACTGAAAACTCTCTGCGCTCTCCGGCGCGTTCCCTTCGTCATCAACGACGACGTGGAGATCGCCCGCGCCTGCGATGCGGATGGCGTCCACATCGGTCAGTGCGACATGGAGTTGACCCGCGCCCGTCAGATCCTCGGGCCGGAGAAGATCATCGGAGTCTCCGCGCAGACCGTGGAACAGGCGCTTACGGCGGAACGGAACGGTGCGGATTACCTCGGCGTGGGAGCCATGTTTCCCACCGCCACCAAGGGGGATGCGGAGGTGGTTCCCATGGAGACGCTGAAAGCCATCACTTCCGCAGTGAAGATTCCGGTCGTCGTCATCGGCGGGATCAACGAGGAACGCCTTCCGCTTTTTTCCGGAAGCGGTGCCTGCGGTGCGGCCATTGTTTCCGCGATCTTCGCGGCGCCGGACGTCCAGCGTGCCTCCGGCCGTCTGCTTGCGCTTTGCCGGAAGGTCTTTTCCTGACCTTTTCCCCTTACAGGATGGCGACGGTCAGTCCGGTGAGGATCAGGACCACGCCGACCCACTTCACCGGCGGACACTTCTCCTTCAGAAGCACCACGCCCATCAGCATCCCGATGGGCAATCCCAACTGGCGGAACACCGAGACGTAGGTCACGTTCGTGACGTAGTTCATGGAGAGCAGGACCAGCACGTACGTGGCGGAGGCGATGGCTCCCGCCAATCCGGCGGACCTGATGGCTCCGGAACGGATCACTTCCCGGAAATCCGCCCGGTTTGCCGG
>DCGG01000007.1:0-1488 GCA_002315455.1 Lentisphaeria bacterium UBA1784 | reverse complement strand
CACCGTCATGGCCTGCTTGTCGCAGATGGTGTAGCCGGTGGTGCCGCAGGCGACCAGCAGGATGAAGAGATAACTCCAATGAAGATAGTTCCGGGGAGAAAAGTCCGAGAACTTCTGAAGCGGGATCAGCAAAGCCCCGCAGAAGACGATGAAGAATCCGAGATAGGCCGTCCCCGAGATCGGAGCACCCCAGCCCAGCAGCGCGGTGGCGAAGGCGGTGAGCAGGATCGGCAGCGCCCGCATGATGGGGTAGGCGGTGGACATGGCCAGCACCCGGTAACTGTGCATCAATCCGAAGCAGTAGAGCGCATCGGAGCCGACGCTGGCGCAGGCGAACGCCCAGAACTTCCACGGCAAGGCGAAGAGTTTGACCGGGGTCCAGAACTGTACGTGGAGCCAGAGCGAAGTGCAGACCGCGCAGATGATCCAGTAGAAGCAGAGGGACATGCGGTTTTTCTTGGCGACCAGATTCCAACTGGCGTGAAACCCTGCGGAGAGCACGATGAGCAGAAACGCGGTCAATGTCATGAAAAGGACTCCTTGGAAGATAACGGCTTATAATATAGCACGGATTACTCTCGATTTCAGCCGTATCGGGAACTTTCTGCCGGTTTTGTTTGATATTATCCCGCAAAGGTCTGATTTTCTGGTTTTTTCCTGGGATTTGCGGTTGAAAACAAGATAAAATGATCTTATAGTATATACATCTCTCTCGGTGGAAGAGTGATGGCCTTCCGGAAAACATGGAGGATCTGACAGCGATGCGCTACTTCGACGGGATTTTTTTCAACGCCTTCGGCGAGGTGTCGCATTGTACCCAGTTTTCCCTGCGCCGGGCTTTCAACGGCTACTACGGCATCCAGTTCACCTACGCGGGAAAATTCGCCTTCCGCATGGACGATGGTGCTTTTTCCGTGACCGATGGCCCCTGTGCCTTCCTCTCCCGACCGGGACACGTCTATGATTACGGCTCGTGGCAGAAGGAACCCCGGATGCACTTTTACGTCTGCTTCAGCGGGCCCCGGGCGGAGGCATTTCAAAAGGGCGGATTGCTGGACTTCGATGCATCGGACCCGGTGGTCCGCATCAGCGGCGCGGAACAGTTCCTCGCCACGGTCCGGGAACTTCTGCGGTATCTGCGGAAGGCCGATGCCTCCCGACCGGGGAGCCGTTCGGTGCTGCTGCTGGAGGACCTTCTGCTTCAACTGCAGGAACAGCCCGCCGCCGCCCGCCGTCCCAACCCCTTCTGCGAGAATCATATCCTGCAACTTCGGGAGCGGATCACCGCCGACCCCCGGCAGGATTGGAATTTCGAAGCGGAGGCGGCGAAACTCTCCATCTCGGTCTCTCACTTCCGGCGGCTCTTCCGAGAGATCACGGGGAATGCGCCCAACCGTTTTCTGACCACGGTCCGGCTGAATCAGGCTCTGGACCTCCTGCAGAAAAGCGACCTCTCCATCGCCGAAATCTCTCACCGCTGCGGATTTC
>DCGG01000163.1 GCA_002315455.1 Lentisphaeria bacterium UBA1784 | reverse complement strand
AATTTTCCCCGGACAGCAGTGATATCTGTTTGAAACATTTCATGCCGTGGCTGTGGGAGAGATTCAAACGCTTCCGCCGTTCTTTCCCGGAAACCGGACTTTACCGTCCGGGAAGCGTATTGACAGGCATTCCGGAACAAACTCCCGGAAGGGAAAGCGTCGGCCGTTACAAAAAAAAGCAGTTTCACTTGCAAAAAAAACGTCTTCACACTATATTAAGGGAAAGGACCATCAACCGATCCAGGAGAAAAATCATGACTTTGACCGTATATGGCTTGAAAGAGTGGGGGCTGGCGCTGATCGTTGCCCTGGTGTTGCTTATCGTCTGTTTCCTCTTGATCTTCAAGGCCGGCTGGGTCATGACGGGGTCCGTCATCGGAGCAATCGTTCTGATCGTGTTTTTCGCTTTCGCGGCCTTCTTCCGCAATCCGACTCGGATCATTCCGCAGGACGTCCGCCTGCTGGTGAGCCCCGCGGATGGAGTGGTGAAGGATATCGGGGAAGTGGACGATTTCACTCTTTCCCCCTTCACCGGCAAGGCCAAGCGGGTCGGGATCTTTCTCTCCGTGCTGAACGTTCACGTGAACCGAGCTCCCGCCGATCTCTCAGTGGAGAGCACCAACTACCGCGAAGGCGAATTTCTGGATGCCCGGAATCCGGAGGCCGGCAAACGCAATGAAGCCATGACCATCTCCGGGACCGCCGCCTGCGGAAGCAAACGTTTTCCCATGGCGATCCGTCAGATCTCCGGTGCCATCGCCCGCCGCATCGTCTGTCCCGTCGAAGCCGGCCGCAAGCTGGTCAAAGGCGAGGTTTACGGCATGATCAAATTCGGCTCCAGGACGGAACTTTATCTGCCGGTGGAAGGCGTGGAGATCTGTGTCAAACCCGGTGAGGTCGTCCGCGGCGGCCAGACAGTGATTGCAATCCTCACGGACACGGAAAAATGATCAAACAAAAAAATGCTTTGGAGCGGGACACCCGCCTCTGCCGCCATATCCCGAATCTGCTGACCATCTGCAACTCCCTTTTCGGTTTTGCGGCGATCCTGAACATGCTTCGGGCCTGTGGCGGAAACGTCCCATACGCAACGGTCATGGACGCCTGCGTCATCAGCAGTTGGATGATCTTTTCCGCCATGATCTTCGATGCCACGGACGGTCTCGCCGCCCGGTTGCTCCACGCCACCAGCATGCACGGGATTCAGATGGATTCCCTCTCCGACATGGTGACTTTCGGCGTGGCTCCGGCGACCATGGTGGCGATTCTCTCCACCCGGGTTCCTTTGAGTCTGCGGCATGAACTTCTGATCTACATCCTCTGCTCCGTCTATCTCGGCTGTGCGGCACTTCGCCTCGCCACTTACAACGTGAAGGCGATCTTCGGCCCCAAGGCCTCCGGCAACAAGTTCAGCGGACTACCCTCCCCCGGCGCGGCGGCGGCCATCTGCATCGTGATCCTATTCGCTCATTCGGAGGCGCTCGACCTGAAAAAAGTGGCCACGGTGCTGCCCTTCTTCGCGGCAATCCTCGGACTGCTCATGACCAGTTCGGTGCCCTACGTCCATGCGGGGAAGTGGCTTCAAAGCGCCCGGCGGAGCCGCTTCAGTTTTCTGCTTCTCGTGGTGATGCTGACGGCGCTGGCGGCCTTCCGCATGAGAGCGCTGGCGGTGATCGTCATCCTCTACATCTGTTCAGGACCGATCACTGCGCTGTTTTTCCTGCCCTTCGGGCGCTCGCGGGACGATCAGTGAAGCCAATGCCATCCCATGAACTGAAGTAAAACGATCCGAGCGGCTGAACGCCGCTCTTTTTTTGAACCGGCATCCCCTACGGAAGTAACAACAATGCAGAACACCCCGAAATCCCTTCGCCTGCAGATCGCTCTTTTCGGCAGGACCAATGCAGGAAAGTCCACGTTTCTCAATCTCCTTTCCGGACAGGAGGTGGCAATCACCTCTCCCGTCCCGGGAACGACCACGGACGTGGTGGAGAAAGCCATGGAACTCCTGCCCATCGGCCCCGTGCTCTTCCTTGACACGGCAGGTCTGGACGACTCCTCCGAACTCGGCGGGAAGCGGATCAGCAGGTCGTTGCAGGTGTTTCAGAGGGCGGACGTCGCCGTTCTCATCTGTTCCGGAGCGTTCTTCGGAGCCCCCGAGGAGGAGGTCCTCCGACTGGCAAAAGAGAAAAACATTCCCGTCATCGCCGTCGTCAACAAGTGCGATCTTCATCCGGCCTCTCCGGAGTTTGTGGAGAAACTGAAGCAGTCCGGCGCGGACCGCATCATTACCGCGACCGCCACCAACCGTTTCCAAAGAGAACGGGTCCTTGCGGAATTCAAGCAGGCGGTGCTGGCCCTTTCTCCGGAAGATTTTCTGAATGCGCCTCCCCTGCTCGGAGATCTGGTCCGGCCGGGAGAAACGGTCGTTCTCGTAGTTCCCATCGACATTCAGGCCCCCAAGGGCCGATTGATCCTGCCGCAGGTCCAAACCTTGCGGGACGGCTTGGACCACAATGCAAAAATGCTGGTTGTAAAAGAGGACGGCTACCCGGAACTTCTGCAGGAACTGAAGCATCCGCCGGCGCTGGTGGTCTGCGATTCCCAGGTGGTGCACGTCATGATGCGGGAGACGCCTCCCGGGATTCCCTGCACCACCTTCTCCATTCTGCTCTCCCGGCTGAAGGGCAATATGGAACTCATGGCGCAGGGTGCGGCGGCAATCGACCGTCTCCGCCCCGGCGACCGCGTCCTGATCGCGGAGGCCTGCACGCACCACGCGACGGATGACGACATCGGCAGGGTGAAGATCCCGCGGCTGCTGCAGAAACATCTGGGGTTTGACTTGGACGTTCAAGTTTGTGCCGGACGAGACTATCCGGCGGACCTCCGCGCCTGCAAACTGGTGATCCACTGCGGCGGATGCATGTTCAACCGCAGAGAAATCCTCTCCCGGATCCAACTGGCGCAGCAGGCCGGGGTGCCCGTCACCAACTACGGGATGAGCATCTCCCATGCGCAGGGAGTGCTGGAGCGGACGCTCTCCCCCTTCCCCTCGGCGCTCAAGGCCTATCTGAACGTCAAAAAACGGTAAAAGAAAAAGCCTCCCGGAGCGGGAGGCTCAAACGTTGTTTTCCGGTCAGTGTCCGGGTCCGGCCGGCGGCAGGGGGATCCGTTTCCACCACTGGTGCTCCACTCGCTTGCCCTCCTCCAGCCAGCGGAGTTCAAAATCGCTCTTCACGTCGGCGAGTTCCCCATCGCCTGCGGTCTGCTGAAAGATCCCGCTTGCGGCCATGGTGGCGGCCACGGCTTTGCAATAGGCCCGGTCATCGCTAGAAAAGTGGAAAATACCATTCTCCTTCAGAACCCGGTGGAGCTGACTTGTGAAGTCGCTGGCAAGAAGCCGATGTCCGCGATGACGGCCTTTGGGCCAGGGGTCGGGACAGAGCAGATGGATCCGGTCGAGCGAGCGGTCGGGAAACATCCGGCCCACCAGCATTCTGGCTTCCACCCGCAGGAGCCTCATATTCCGGATCCCGGAACGGTTGCAGCGCTTGACCAGTTTCCGAAGCCGCCCGATCATCACGTCTGCGGCGAAAATCTGCCGTTCCGGATATTTCGCGGCAAGCGCCGCCGTGAAACTGCCGGACCCGCAACCGAGGTCCAGTTCAACCACCCGGTCCCCCGGCACGTCCAGCACGCAGTATGCCGCGGTCAGGATCTCAATCTGACGATCTTCAGGATGTTCCGTCATCATCCGCGCTCCCGAACTTCTACACTGCGTCCCGGTCTCCGGCCCACTGCCGGAGCGCCTGACGGGTCTCCGCAAGTTTTCCCTCGCTCATGGCATCCACGAAAAGCCTGAAGTATGCCATGATGGCGGCGCGGAACACCCCCAGCGCTTCCACCCGTTCGGAACAGCGTTCGTACTCGTTCATGGCCTCCCCCTCGGGGAGTTTGAAGGAACAGAAGACAAAATTATCGGCATCGAAAGTGCCGTTCCAGATCTCGTTACCCCGGGTGATGGTCAGTTTGGCCTTTTTCAGTTTCTTGCCGACGGAGATCGCGGCCTTGGCCTCCGCACTGCGGAGCGGGGATGCGCCTTTCTTCAGCACGGCTTCGCCGGCGCCGCGGCCCTCGTCATCGCCGGAAAAGACCAGCGGAGCCTCGATCATGAGGTCGAAATCGCCATAATCCGGGAGAGAGAGTTTTCCCGTGGTCTCGCTGTAGTACCAGAGATACATGAGGAAATCACGCCCCACGGCGGACTCCTCCGGGATCCCGGTGAGGTCCAGCCCGGGGAAACTGGAGGCTGTGCAGTTGCAGAAACGCTCCAGCAGAAGTTCCGGGTTGACCTGAAGCAGATCCAGTTTGGTGGTCCGGGTGAAGCACTCCACGAAGAGGTCCAGTTTGCTTTGGCTGGAGGCTCCCACGTAAAGCAGTTTTTCATGGGGTTCCAGAAGCATCTGGACTCCGGAAATGGTCGGCGGCATCTTCTGGATGTTCTTCTCAACGACCTCTTCCCGGATCTCCCGGCGGTCCTTGCCGGAGATGCGATCCCGATTGTTGGCGCGCATGAAGGCGCCTTCCTCTCGGCGGCACAGGGCATTGAGCAGGGAAGCCGGGATCCGGCGCACCGACTGACGCAAGGTCAGGCAGTAACTCCCCCCGAAGTCAACGGATTCCCCGTCGATGGCGGTATCCAGCAGGTGATGGCCGGTGACCCAGCCCTGTTCGGGTTCGTCGGTCACGGCGTCGAGAGCGCCGGCCTTGCCGGCGGCGAAAAGGTCAACGATGTTTTCCGGGATCTCGCCATTGATCTCAAAGATGGCGAAGGTCACGCTTCCACGGTCAAAAGGCATTTTTTCTCTCCATTGTCGGCAGGAAACAAATCATCAGAACTGATGATCTTCTCCGTAGCCGTAGTGTTCGATCACGTAGTCCACGTCCTTGTCGCCCCGGCCGCTGCAGGTGGCGACGATGGAGCCGTAGGGATGAGTCTTGGCCCAGCGCATGGCGTAGGCCACGGCGTGTGCGCTCTCCAGCGCGGGAATGATCCCCTCGTAGCGGGAGAGTTTGAAGAAGGCATCGACGGCCTCCTCATCGCTGATGGCTTCGTACTGCACCCGTCCGAGGTCGTGCCAGAAGGCGTGTTCAGGCCCTACGGAGGGATAGTCAAGACCGCTGGCGATGGAATAGACGGGGGCGGGATTGCCGTCCTTGTCCTTGAGCATGTAACTCCGGAATCCGTGCATGGAACCGGGCTCGCCGTAGGCGATGCTGGCGGCGTGGTCACCGAGATGGGACCCTTTGCCGAGGGGTTCCACGCCGATCAGATCCACCGGATCGTTGAGGTAGGCGGCGAAACTCCCGGCGGAGTTGGAACCTCCGCCCACGCAGGCGCAGACCGCATCGGGCAGATGTCCCGTCATCTCCAGGAACTGCTGGCGGGACTCCTCGCCGATGCAGAACTGGAAATCCCGGACCATCATGGGGAACGGATGGGGTCCAAGCACAGAACCGATGCAGTAGATGGAATCCTTGTAGTTCTTTGCGTAACTCGCGAAGGCGGAATCCACCGCCTCTTTCAGCGTTTTGAGGCCGAAGGAGACCGGGACCACATTGGCTCCGAGGATCTTCATGCGGGTCACGTTGGGAGCCTNNGGAAGGGAACAAACATGCCGATGGAATTGGAACCGCCGCCCACGCAGGCAATGACACTGTCGGGAAGGTGACCGGTCTGCTCTAAAAACTGAGCTCTTGCCTCATCGCCGACAACCTGCTGGAAATCACGGACCATCAGAGGGAAGGGATGGGGACCGGCTGCGGTACCGATGCAGTAGATGGCATCGTGGTACTCTCTGGAATATGCCTCGAAAGCGGCGTCGACGGCTTCCTTCAGGGTTTTAAGACCAAAGCTTACGGGAATGACTCTGGCGCCCAGCATTTTCATGCGGGTCACGTTGGGAGCCTGCTTGGCGATATCGACTTCGCCCATGTGGATCTCGCACTCCAGTCCGAAGTAGGCCGCGGCGGTGGCCAGCGCCACTCCGTGCTGACCGGCTCCGGTCTCGGCGATGAGGCGTTTCTTGCCCATATACTTGGCGAGCAGACCTTCGCCCATGCAGTGGTTGAGCTTATGGGCGCCGGAGTGATTCAGGTCCTCGCGCTTGAGGTAGATCTGGCAGTTACCCAGTTTCCGGGAGAGCCGGTCGCAGTGATAGACCGGCGTGGGCCGCCCCTGAAACTCCTTGCGGATGCGCCGCAATTCGTTGATGAAGTGGGCCGACTGGCAGATTGCCTTGTAGGCGCTGGTGATCTCCTTGAAGGCCTCCACCAGTTCCGGCTTGAGTTCGGCACCGCCGTAGGGGCCGAAAAAACCATCCGCGGAGGGATAGTCGCGCAGATAACGGGAAAAATCCATGTATTCACCTCTTATCGTTACGTATGGGAACTCAACCTCGTAATATATCACCGGAGAAAGGGTTTTTCAATGGAAAAAACCTTGAATTCCGAATGAATCATGCTATATTATCAGTTCGAATAAGAGCATGGCTCTATCCATACCACATGGAGGTATTGTTTATGAAACATCATTCATCCCAGCCCAAGCAGGCTGAACACGATTCCGCCCAGCCCCAGACCGAAACCGAAAAACTTCCGAAGGAGCCGGTGCCGGAACAGGAGGCCCCCCAGCAGTGGGACGACGTCCCGCCCGAGGAGGCCGCAAAGGCCGGAAAAGAGGCGGAGCCCAAGGACTCCACCGTTCCCGCCGATCCGCTGGAGGAGGCAAAAAAACAGCTGGCGGAACTTCAGCAGAAGTACGTCTATCTGCAGGCGGAATACCAGAACTACCGGAAACGCGTCGTCAAGGACCTCGCGGACGTCCGCAACGTTTCTGCGGCGGATACCCTGCATCCCTTCCTCACCGTCTTCGACTACCTCAACATGGCCGAAACCATGGCGGAGAAGTCCGACAACATGGAATCCATCCGGCAGGGAATCATGATGATCATCGCGGAATTCCGCAAGGCCTTCGACGAACTCGGGGTCCGCACCATTGATGCGGTGGGGAAACCCTTCGATCCCCAGCACCACGACGCCGTGGCCAAGGAGCCTTCGGATACCGTCGCGGAAGGGATCGTACTGAAACAGTGGACTTGCGGCTTCACCTTGGGCGAACGTCAGTTGCGTCCGGCGCGGGTCGTGGTCTCCTCCGGTCCTGCGGTGGAAGCGCCCGCGGAACCGGCTCCGGAGGCAAAGGAGGATAAGTAACGATGGCACAGGATTTCTATCAGACTCTCGGCGTGCAGAAGAACGCGTCCGCCGATGAGATCAAAAAAGCATACCGCAAACTGGCGATCCAGTACCACCCGGACAAAAACCCGGGCAACAAGGAGGCCGAGGAGAAGTTCAAAGAGGTCTCCCAGGCTTACGAAACCTTGAGCGATCCCGGGAAACGCCAGCAGTACGACGCCATGGGCCACGAGGCCTATACGCAGGGCGGCCGCGGCGGCGGTCCGGGCGGATTCGATGCCCGTCAGGCGCAGGACATCTTCAGCCAGTTCTTCGGTGGCGGAGGCGGCTTCTCCTTCGACGACCTCTTCGGCGGCGGACAGCGGAGAAGCAATCCCAATGCGCCCGTCCCCGGCGACGATCTGCGCTACGATCTGGAAATCGACTTCGAGGACGCCATGTACGGCGCGGACAAGACTCTCTCCCTGCCCCGGCAGACCGAGTGCGATGCCTGTCACGGTTCCGGCTGTGAACCCAACAGCAGCAAAAAGACCTGTCCGGCCTGCGGCGGTCGTGGATTTCAGACGCTCTCACAGGGATTTTTCAGCGTCCGCCAGCCCTGCCGCAGTTGCGGCGGATCCGGTCAGGTGATCGAGAAGCCCTGCAAAAAGTGCCGCGGTCAAGGCCGTTATCAGGTCAATGAGACGTTCACGATCCACATCCGTCCCGGCGTGGACACGGGCTCCCAGCTCCGGGTCCAGGGCAAGGGCGGAGCCGGACTCCGGGGCGGACGCGCCGGTGACCTGTACGTTTTCATCCACGTCCGCGGCAACGAGATCTTCGCCCGGAGCGGAGACGATCTCATGTGCGAGGTCCCCGTCCCCTATGCGATGGCGGTCCTCGGCGGCGTTGCGGACGTCCCCACCATCACCGGCAAGGCGAAAATGAAGATCCCGGCCGGCACTCAAAGCGGAACCGTCCTCCGGCTGAAATCCAAGGGTGCGCCTTCGCTCCGGGGGACCGGACGCGGCGACCTCCACGTAAGGATTCTTGTGGAAAGTCCGGCAGGGCTCAGCAAAGAACAGGCGGAACTTCTGGAGAAGTTCAACGCCTCCCTGACGGCGAAAAACACGCCCAGACAGACCGCTTACAGCGAACGTGCCAAGCGCTTCCTGCGGGAGGAGTAGTCCATCATGCCCCGGCAAGCGCCCAAGGACCCCGTCATCGCGACCAACAAAAAAGCGTTCCATGATTATACGATCGTGGAACGCTTCGAGGCCGGGATCCAGCTGACTGGGACCGAAGTGAAGAGTTGCCGGGAACGGGCGGTTCAACTGGGAGAGAGTTACATCAAGATCCTCAATGGACAGATCTTTCTGCTGAACTGCCACATCGCCGCCTACGGCTTCGGTAACCGCTTCAACCACCCGGTGAAGCGGGAACGGCGCCTGCTGATGCACAAAAAAGAGATCCTGAAACTCCAGCAGTGGCTGGGAACCAGAGGCGGCACGCTGATCCCCCTGAAGTTCTACTTCAAGGAGGGACTGGTGAAGGTGGAAGTCGCCTACGCCCAAGGCAAGACCCACGCCGATCAGCGGGAGACACTCCGCAAGCGAGAGACCGAGATGGTCATGCGCCGCGCCCTGCGGAAGTAGCGCCGGAACGCGACGGGATCTCCTCCGTACCCCTGAACAGGATGCCATCCTCCTCCCTGAAGTACCGTCTCTCTATGCCCGGCGGGTCAGACGGAGGAAGTTTCTGCAGATGATGTTCTCCCGCTCTGCATCCGTGAGATGTTCCGCCGCAAAGCCTCCGAGGTTCATGCCGGGAGAGCAGACCGGGAAGTCGGAGCCGAAGAGGATCTTCTCGGAACCGCAGCGGTCCACCGCGTACCGGAGCATGCCCCAGCGAAAGAGTCCGGTGCCGGAGATGTCGATGCAGGCGTTGGGATATTTGCGGACCAACTCGAAGCGAGCCTTGGCATTGCGCACGTCCTCGGGGTGAGCGATCACGAGGTTCATGGAGGGGAAATTCCGCAGTACGTCCTCGATGACGTCAAGGTCGCTGCAGTGGATGTTGACCGGCATCTCCAAGTCCCGCGCGGTCTCATAGATCGCGAACATCCCGGAGGTATTGTAAAGCCCGGTTTGCATGGAGTAGTGGACGAGTTCGCCAATCCAGCGGACGTCACACTCCCGGCGGAGATATTCCAGTTCCCGGCAGGACTTCTCCGGCTCGGAAGCAAGCACGTGAACGCCCGGTTCGTAGAAGTCCGGATACTCATCCCGAATCTTCAACGCCACCCGGTTCAGCCGCTGGATATCCTCCCAGGTGGCGGGGTCCCGCTGGATCACCGATCCGCAGACCTTGGAGAATCCGCAGGCCTTCAGTTCCGCCATCATCTCCTCCAGCGTCAGGGGGGTGCCGAAGGGGGCAATGCTGTTTTCCGCTTCAATGAAGGGGTGGATGTGGGCATCAATCATCATGGACATAAGAAGGCTCCTATCTGGTCACAAAGTACGTTTTGCTGAAAACTAATATAGCATACAGACAAACTGATTGCAACTTCAAGCAATATCTTTCCTCTCCGTGCGGAACTTCAGGATAACGTCCGGAAAAAGTGACCTGAAAAGCGCCGTTTTTTAAAAGGGAAAAGGGATGCCGAATCTACGACATCCCCGAAGTATTTTGTTTATGGAAAGGTTTTATGCGATGACGGCCCAGGTG
>DCGG01000010.1 GCA_002315455.1 Lentisphaeria bacterium UBA1784 | reverse complement strand
GGTGGTCTCCCCCTCCGGCTGAAGTTTCACGACGCTCAAAACACCGTCGGTCAGAGTCCCGGTCTTGTCGAATACGAAGGTACGGATCCGGGAGGCCAGCTCAAGATGGCTGACGTTCTTGATGAAAATGCCCAGCCGCGCAGCTGCGGCCACCGCCGCCACCACCGCAGTGGGAGTGGCCAGCACCACCGCACAGGGACAGGCGATCACAAGCAGCGCGATGACTACGTTGAGATCCTCGCTGAACCACCACGTCACCCACGCGACCATCAGCACCGTGGGCGTGTAATATCCCGCGTAACGGTCGATGGCCCGCACCACTGGGGTACGGCTGGCTTCGGCCTGCATGATCATGTCCTTGACCTTGCCGAGAGTGGTATCCTCGCCGATGCGGGTGACCTCCAGCTCCAGCAGGCCCGTCAGATTCTGGGTCCCTGCGAAAACGTCGCTGCCGGGAGCCTTCTCCACCGGGACGGACTCGCCGGTGATGGAGGCCTGATTGACCGTGCTCTCACCGGAGAGGATGCGGGCATCCACGGGGAAGTTCTCTCCGGGCCGGACCCGGATGCGGTCTCCCACCGCGAGGCTGACCGCAGGGACTTCCGTCTCGTTTCCGCCGGCATCCAGTTTGCGGGCGGTATGAGGGGTCAGTTTCACCAGCGCCTCGATGGAACGCTGGGCCCCGCTGGCGGTCCGGGTCTCGATGATGATGGTGATCAGGAGGAAGAACGCGATGATCCCGGCAGTCCGGAAATCCCGGCTGGCCAGAGCGGCGAGGATCGCCAGCGCCACCAGTTCATTCATATAGACCTTGCCCCGGATCAGGTCCTTCACCGCCGTCGCCACAATGGGGAAGGCAAGGATGAAGGCCCCGAGAAGTGCGCTCATCTCGCCGGCGAACTGCTGTTCCGGCAGAAGCCAGACCAGCAGAAAGGAGTTCAACGTCAGGATGCCGCCCAGAAGCGCAAAGGATATCTTGCCGATGGAACGGTCGTGTCCCACGCCTTCGGAGTGGTCGTGACCGCAGATGCAGTGACCGCTTCCTTCGTGTTCATGTTCGTGACCGCAACAATGGTCGTGTTCCTGCGCGTGGTCGTGGGGATGACCGCAGGAACAATGTTTTTCGTCGTGATTGGGAGCCATATCGATCATTTCTCCTTGGATTCAGATGCAGGAGCCGCAACGGGAGCCGTCCGCAATTCCGGATTCATCAGCAGCCGGAGCTGCCGCCGCCCCTTGCCGCCTCCGCCGAGGATGAAACGGTCATCCCCGGGAGAGTGCATGGCCTCGGACAAAGCGGAGGTGTACAGCGCCATCACCACGGTCTCCGGGCTGGCGAGATACTCCTTCTGGATGCTTTGGAAATAGTTGCTCTCCGCCTTGATCCGGGCCACCGCCTGCTTGCGGTAGGTCTCCGCCGCGGCGAGGATCTCCGCTTCTTTGGCGAGCGCATCGTTCTCGGTCTCGACCCGGTAGGCCCGTGCCTGATCCCGGAGCATGCCCCCGGTATTTCCGGCGGCGGTCACTTCGTCGAAGGCGCTCTTGGTCCGGGAGGGAGGATAGATGCGGTTGAGCGTCACGTCGTCCACGGTGATCCCGCAGTTTTCCCGGGCCACCAGCGCGGCAAAGGAGCGGCTCACCGCATCCCGGTAGGCGGAGATCCCGCTCGTGAGGATCTCATCGCAGCGGGCGGAGGCCGTGACCCGGATCACCGCTTCCCGGAAGAGTTCGGTCAGGAAGGTCTGCGGACCGCGGGTGCCGGTGAAGCCCTCCGCATCCGTCTCCACCTCATCGGCGGCAATCCGGCCGTTATCCACGGGCTTCAGAGGCGTGGAGAGAGTCTCATAGTAGCGGGCAGGATCACTGACGTGGTAGGCGATCTTCCAGTTGGAGTGCACGATGTTGGCATCGCCGGTCAGCAGATAGTGGTCCCGGCCAGCGGTCAGAGATGCGTCCTCGGCATTCCCGACAACCGCGGCAGGAGTGAAATCCACGTTGAGAAACTGGGGATTGGTCTGAATCCGTACGAACCGGTGGACCGGATACGGCAGATACCAGTGCCCGCCGGAACGAAAACTCTCCATGATTCGGCCGAACCGCAGCACCAGCACCGCCTGCTGGGGCTCCACCGAAAAATATCCGCCCAGCGTGAAGAAATAGATCAGCATCAGGACGATGATGACCAACAACGCCGCGAAGGCGGTCTTGAGGCCGCGGGTCAGCGACTGCACGCCGCCCAGATAGCGGTCCTCCTGCAGCGGGACCTTTCCGATGACGCTTTTACTTTCCATTGACGGCCTTTCCGGAACCGGCCTTGCCGGGCAGGCTCTCCGCTCCCGGTTTCAGGAGGTCGAAGGGGGCGGTATCGGTATCCAGCACGAGCGTTGTACGGCCCCTCATGACGGACTTCAGGGATTCCAGTTTCCGCAGGAACCGGGCCAGTTCCTGATTCTGCCGGAACACGGCGTAATACTGAGCGGCCTCCGCATCGCCCTGCGCCCGGATCTCCAGCGCGCGGGCTTCCGCATCCGCCAGTTTGACGGTGCGGGCGCTGTCCGCCTGGATCCGGATCTTCTTCGCCTCGCTGTTGCCTTCGGCGAGATACTTGTCCGCCACCCGCTTCCGCTCGGCAATCATCCGGTCAAAGACCTTCTCGCTGATGCTCTGGGGAACATTGATGCTGTTGATGCCGACGCCGATGATCTCGATGCCGTAACCAGCGGTCTGCCGGGCAAGTTCCTGTCGGATCCGCTCCTGGATCTCCACCAGTTTCATGCGGCCGCCGTCGGTATTGATGACCTGATCGAAGGCGTAGCGCCCGAAGGCTGCGTTCTTCGCGCCCCGCATCAGGGAGTTGAGGCGCTCCTCGGCCTTGGTCATATTCTCGAGGGTCACGAAGAACCGGGTCACGTCGCTGATCCGGTAGTTGACGAAAATCCCGACCACAAGGTTGTGCTGATCGCCGGTGCTGGTCTCCTCCAGCGCACCGGAACTGCCGCTGAAACAGCGGATCCGCTTGTCAAACCGGTAGATCCGCTGGAAGGGGAAAGGCCACCGGAAGTGCAATCCCGGCTCCACCACCGCTTCCGGTCTGCCGAAAGTGGTGACCACGGCCTGTTCCGTCTGGTTCAGTTGATACGAGAACACCGCCACCAGCAGGACCGCCGCAACGGCCAGCCCCAGCAGCATCGTGGGCCAGTGTTTGAAGAAACCACCCTTGCTTTCCGTCATGATTGAAGATCTCCTTATGGGAAATGAATTTTATTTTTCGTCAGAGAGCTTGGTCAGATCGGTATCCACCAGATCCAAGCGTTCCTTGGTCTCGAAGTTGAGCTGATAGACTTCGTCCTTCAGCCCGGCGGAGATCACGTATTTGCGCAGAGCGGCGCCCTCCGTCTCCAGAAACTCCAAATAACTCCGGAGCCGGAACATCTCCGGCATGACTTCATAGGTCCGGCATTGAGCCTGAAAACGTTCCTTCTCGGCGGCGGCCACAGACTTCACCCGGCGCTGATAGGCCTGCGCCGCCTCAACGGTTTCCTGTGCATCGGCGCTGGATTCCGGCTCCAGTTTCGCAGCGTAGGCCTGCGCTTCCAGAATGGCGGTCTCCTTCTGCTCCATGGCGCCAATCACCTCCTGATAGGCGGGGGCGACCTTCTCCGCCGGAGGATGGGCGTCCAGCATGCTCACCGACAGGACCTCGATCCCCAGATGGGCCTCGTCCGCCATGGTCTGGATCCGGTGCTTCATGGCGTTCTCCGCCTCCTCCCGCCGGACGGACATCACCTCCTGCATGGAAGAACTGGCGAAATACTCCGTTGCGGCCTCCTCGCCGATCCGGCGCAGGATCGCCGCCGGGTCCTCGTGGCGATAACCCCAGTCCAGGATCCCGTCCTCCCGGATCCGGAACTGGATCGGGATGGAGACCCGCAGAAACGAGATGGATGCCGCCTCTTTCGCGGCGTTCTTCCCGCCCTCCGGCCGAACCGCCACGATGAAATGGTCATTCGCCCCGCCATGGGCTTCGGTCCAGAGGACCACACGATTACCTTTTTTCTTACCGGTTTCGTCCTTGACCTCGCCCACGACCACGCTCCGGACTTCGGTGCAGCTGAAGGTGCGGAACCTGCCGAAGGGCGCAGGCAAAGTCCAGTAGATCCCTGGGCCAAGATCCTTGGCCACGATGCATCCGAACTCCTCCTTGACGCCCACCTGATCGGGTCCGACCTCGTGCACGCAGGTGAAGCTCCAGAAGAGCACCGCCCAGATCAGCAGAGCGGGAAAGAAGGAACGCTCCAAAAATCCGTAGAGCCAAGTGCCGGAGACCTTGAATCCGAACTGATAATCCAAAGCCTGCGCCACGTTCCGCATGATCCCGCCGGGCTCGGTGAAAAGCGCAAGCAGCCGGCTCTCGAAGACCGGACGCACTTCGCCGCCGGTCCGCGGACGGTAGAATTCGATGAGGAAACTCAGGATCAGTTCCGCCCCCAGAACCGCGAGGATCCAGAGGATCACCCGGGCGGCGGCCGGATCGGCTCCGGTGCAGTTGTTGTGGAATGCGATGGCGGTGATCCCCGCCACGCCGAGCACAACGCCGCCCGTCATCAGCCATGCGCCCATGGGACGCAGCCAGCGGAAGAAAGGCATCCGGGACTGACCGATGAAAAACACGCCGGAAAACACGCCGAAAAGCAGCATCACCGCAGCAATCAGCGCAGTGTGAATGGGACTGCCCGCCATCTCATGCCCGCCGTTCCAGAAACAGCGGACCAGCACGCCGATCAACACGGCGGCAAGAATCGCAAAAACGTAAGGAGCGTATTTGCTGTAATGGGCGAAGGAACGCCCCGCCGTGAAGCGGACGTCCTCCTCCACGTCCAAAGCGCGGGATTCCTGCCGCTTCGCGAGAAGGAGTTTTTCCTCCTCCTCCTGTACGGCGGAGGCGCGCAGCATGCCGTAGAGCGCCGCCGCCACCGCAAAGAGCAGGGCCACACTGAAGGGGATGACGGCAAGCAACAGGACCTGCCCGCCGCGAACCGTTCCGAGGATGGCGGAAAGGAGCAATAAACCTGCGGAAATGATCCCGCCGATCACTCCCAGCCGAAAAGTCAGGCGCGCATTCTCGATGGCGCTCTGGATATCTTTTGATTCCGACACGATCATTCCCCGTTTCCAACTCCGCCGGAATGAAAAATCCGCCCCGGCGTTTTTCGTTTCACTTCCGGGATCCTCCCGGTCCGCTCCCGTTTCAGCGCGGGAGCGCGGGGAAGGCTCCTCCCTCCCCTGTGTATTATATATTAATACACCAATTCAGGAAAAATATCAAGTTTTTTCCTGCAAAAACAGCCACTTTTTGACGCAAAAAAAGACAATTCGGCCAGTTGAGGGAAAATACCGCCCTGTTCAGACCGTTTTCAGGATGCCCCGGGAAAAATCTTCAATAGATATCACCGGGCGGACGCCGGCGGTCGATCCGGCGTGAATTCGGCATATCCGCGGTAGCGGATCTCCGGGTCGACCGTCCGCACGCAGGAGATGACGGGCGCCTCGCACCGCACGCCGTTCCAGCTGATCCGAAGCATTTGCGGAAGCTTCCCCCGGAGCCAGATCCGCAGGACGCTCACATTCCTGGTTCTGATCCGGTAACCGCCGGAAATCAGCCGCCAGCCGTGGGCGGAACAACCGGAACGCCGGACGGACTTCAGGGACCAACTTTGCCGCTGAAACTCCGCCTCATTCCGAGCCACGTTGGGACCGTGCAGAACGATCCGGTCAAAGCGGAGATCGCCGGTGGACGCCTCCACGATCTCAAGCCAGAACTTGCGGTGGTGGTCCTCCTGCAGCGGATCGCCGGACCCGGCAGGCGTGGAGAGATAGACCTCCGCGGGATCCGGGTCCCGGCGCAGGGTCAGCATCCAGTCGCCGAAGCGCGTCAGACCGCGCTGGGGACCATCATCAAGCAGACGGTGTCCCTGCTCGTGAAACCACGTCTCATGGGCAAGATGGTAACGCTCCATCAGACGTGCAGCCGCCTCCGCAAAGGCGAAGCCGCACCAGTCATGGTGCCGCGCTTCCGGCAGAGTCCCCTTGAACTCCGGTGCGGAATCCCGCCGTCCGTGAAGCAGAAACACCGGAAGGCCGGTCAAATTGCGAAAATCCGTCTCCCACCAACCGCCTGCGCCGAGCATGGCGCCGGCAAGCCGTTCCGCAAGCAGTTGACTCTGGTGGTAGGCACCAAAGCCCCCCATGGAATACCCCATCAGAATGACCCGGTCCCGATCCACCGGGAAGCGGCGGACAGCCTCCTCCAGCACGTCGAGAAGATAACGGGCGGCGCCGGGATGATTCCAGCGTTTTCCGTCGGGAGCCGCCGGAGCAGAGGGAGCAACGATGAGGTATGGACACGTTTCAGCCCATGCCCGAAGGCTTCCCTGCGGATTCAGATAGGTTCTCCACGGCTGATCGACGGGGGAATTCCGGTCGCCGCCGTGGAGAAAGATCACCAAACCGCTGGGAGTATCCGGACGGCAGGTTCCGGGAACGTACCAGCTGATCCGACTCCCCGGGTAGAGGCGCCGGAGGCGGGGCGTGTAGAAGGGTACGGCAGCCTCGAATCCAGCAGAAAAAACATACTTTTTCATCTCATTTCCCATCTAGATTTTTCTCTTTCCGGAGCCGGTCCCAATAGTTGAGGCGCTTCAGGATCTCCCGCTCGAATCCCCGCTCCACCGGGTGGTAGAAACGGCTTCTGGGCATCTTGTCCGGGAAATAGTTCTGCCCGGAAAAGCCGTCCGCGCAGTCATGGTCGTACTGGTATCCCTCGCCATATCCCAGTTCCTTCATCATCTTGGTGGGCGCGTTGAGAATGTGAGCCGGCGGCGTGAGCGAACTGTATTTGCGCGCCGCCTTCTGCGCGGCGGAGTGAGCCATGTACGCGGCGTTGGACTTGGGCGCGGTCCCGAGATAGATCACCAGTTCCGTGATGGCCAGTTCCCCTTCGGGAGAACCCAGACGTTCGTAGGCATCCCATGCGGCAATGGCCATTTTCAACGCCTCCGGGTCCGCAAGGCCGACGTCCTCCGCCGCGAAGCGGGTCAGTCGCCGCAGAAGATAGAGGGGGTCCTCCCCCCCCGTGAGCATCCGGGCAGCCCAATAAAGCGCGGCATCGGTATCGGAACCCCGCAGGGATTTGTGCAGGGCGCTGATGAGGTTGTAGTGGCCCTCCCTGTCCTTGTCGTAGATGGGGGCCCGTTGCTGGACCAGTTTCAGAAGCGCTTCCTTGTCCAGAGACTCGGAGGCGCCCACCAGATCATAGACGCTCTCGATCAGGTTGATGAAGTAGCGCCCGTCGCCGTCGGCGAGTTCCGCCAAGGTGCGGCGGGCCTCCTCCTGCAACGGAAGTTTCCGGCCGGAGAGTTCCTCGGCGCGCAGAGCCAGTTTCTCCAGCGCTTCCTCCGTCAGGGGCTTCATGGTATAGACCTTGCACCGGGAAAGCAAAGCGCTGTTCAGTTCGAAGGAGGGGTTCTCGGTGGTGGCGCCGACGAGGATCACGGTACCGTTTTCCACGTAAGGCAG
>DCGG01000104.1 GCA_002315455.1 Lentisphaeria bacterium UBA1784 | reverse complement strand
TGCGGCGGCAGAGGATCTGGATCACCCGTTCGATCTCGTCGGCGCGGCCGATCACCGGGTCCAGTTCTCCCTTGGCGGCGAGAGCGGTGAGGTTTCTGCCGAAGGCATTGAGTGCGGGCAGATTTTCGGTGTCGGGCGGGCCGGCCGGAGTATTGGGACCTGGAACGGGCCCCTCCTGCGGAGCGGAACTGCCGTCTTCGGGGAGGTAGTCCGGGTCCAGCGCCTGCACCACCTGACGGCGGACTTCGTCGGCATTGACGCCGAGGTTCCGCAGGATCCGGGCCGCCTGACTGGAACCTTCCCTCAGAAGGGCCAGCAGAAGGTGCTCGGTGCCGATGAAATTGTAATTCATGGACTGGGCTTCTCTGGCCGACAGCAGGAGGATGTTCCGGAGCCGGGGCGTCAGCGGCAGGTTCCCCTCCTGCTGAGTGGCTCCTCCGGGAGCGCAGCACTTCTCCACTTCGAGGCGGAGTTGTGCAAGGTTGAGGCCCATGCCTTTCAGGACGGAGACGGCCACGCCCTCGTCGAGGGCCAGCAGACCAAGGAGAAGATGTTCGCTGCCCACGTGGTCGTGGTTGAAGTGTTCCGCCTCCCGGCGGGCCAGCAGCAGGACCTGTTGAGCCCGGGGGGTGAGATTGCCAAATTGATGATCCGGTTTTGCCATGGTTGTGATCTCCTTCCTCCTCGTTTCCGGGGCGGCCGGGACCGCCCTGCCTCCTCTCTGAAATAATATAACTCTCCGAATGCATACTTTCAATCCCCTTTCCCCTTGAAAAACGACCTTATTCAAGGCATATTATAGGCATGATGGAAAAAAACGAAACAGTTCTGGTGGCGCTCTCGGGCGGAGTGGATTCCTCCACGGTGGCTGCTCTGGCCCGTGACGCCGGTTGCCGGGAGGTGATTTGCGCCACGCTTCTGCTCAACGGGGAGCGGGAGAATCCGGCCGCTTCGGCGGTGGCGGAGGCCTTGGGAATGCGGCACATCCTGCTGGACTGTGTCCGGGACTTTCAGGAACGGGTGATCCTGCCCTGCGCGGAGGAGTACGCACGGGGACGCACCCCCAATCCCTGCTGTCTCTGCAATCCCGTGCTGAAGTTTGCAAAACTGCTGGCTCTCGCCGACGAACTGGGCGCGGACCGGGTCCTCACCGGGCACTACGCCGGGATCGGGGAACTTGCCGGGGGCCCCGCCGTCTGCCGGGGGCTGGATCGGCAGAAGGATCAGAGTTATTTTCTCTATCGCCTCGCGCCGGAGCAGTTGGCGCGGATCGGTTTTCCCCTCGGCGGAATGGAGAAGGCGCAGGTCCGGGAACTGGCTTTGCGCTACGCCTTGCCCACGGCCTCCAGACCGGACAGTCAGGACGTGTGCTTCGGCGTCCCGGGGGAAAGTGCCGGAGAAACGCTCCGGCGGCGTTCCGGACTGCCGTCCCGTTCCGGCCGCTTCCTCTTCGAGGGGCGGGAAGTGGGGCGCCACGACGGAGTTCACCGCTACACCATCGGTCAGCGGCAGGGACTTCGGGTGGCGCTTGGCGTGCCTGCCTACGTACAAAGCATGGATGCGCAGAGCGGGGACGTGACGCTTGTGACCGATCCCCGGCTGCTTGAGTCGGAACGGTTTCTCATCTCCGACGCGGCGGGGGCGGAGCGTTTCTGTCTGCCGGACCTCTCGGTCCGCATCCGTTACCGTTCGCCCGCGGTCTCCTGCCGCGTGGAGCCGGGAGAGGCAGGCACATGGCAGGTGATCCCGGAGCATCCGTTGCGGGCGGTGACGCCGGGACAGTCTGCGGTGTTTTATCAGGGGGATCTTGTGGTCGGGGGAGGAATCATTCAAGCATGCTGTTGAAACTGATCGTCGTCGGGAAGATCCGGGAGAAGGGCCTGCTTGAACGCTGCGAGGAGTACCGCAAGCGTCTCGGCGGCTATGGGAAATTCGAGGCGGTGGAACTTGCTGATTCCACCGTGGAAGGGGAGGGCGCTGCCATCCTCCGGGAACTGGAGAAGGAGCGTTCCGCCGCGGTGATCGTGCTGACGGAGGAGGGGAGAGAGTTCACCAGTGTGGCCTTCTCACAGTACCTGCAGCGTCTGGACCGGAAGGTGGTGCTGGTCATCGGCGGTCCCTTCGGATTGGCTCCCGAGGTGAAACGGCGCGCCGATCTGCTTTGGAGCCTCTCCAAACTGACCTTTCCCCACGAGATCGCCCGGCTGCTCTGTATGGAACAGTTGTACCGCGCCTGCAACATCGCCCGGGGCGGCAGTTATCATCACGTGTAGCGACCGCGGCTTTTCTTGAAAATTCACTGCGGTCAGAATATATTAAACGGAGACCGTTTCGCCCATGGAAATCAGGAGGAAATCTTTATGAAAATCGCGGTCACCTGCGAAAATAACGAAGTCTTTCAACACTTCGGACATACCCCGGAATTTGCCGTGTTCACGGTGGAAGGAGAGACCATTCTCACCAAGGAACTCCTGCCCTGCGGAGACACCGGGCACGGCGCGCTGGCCGGACTTCTCCGTGCCGGCGGCGTGGACCTGCTGATCTGCGGCGGCATCGGCGGCGGAGCGCAGACCGCGCTTGCCGAGGCCGGCATTGATCTCGTAGGCGGAGCCTCCGGCAACGTGGACGAGGTCGTGGCCGCTTATTTGAGCGGAGTTCTGGCGGTCAGAGGCGACTTCCGGTGCCATCATCACCACCATGAGGAAGGACACGGTTGCGGAAGCCACAGTTGCGGCGGAGGTTCCTGCCGCTGACGGAGAAAGCCATATTTTCATTGGTCTGCAGGCTCCCGTGTGCAAGGTGCTGGACCGGTGACCTTCGGGCGCGCGGTGGGAGGCGTTTTTTCTTCCTCTTTTTTGCGGAAGATCCTTGGATGCGGATTGCATTTTTTCGTGGTCGGAGATATAGTATCGGATGACCATGAAAACAGGCTGAAGCCTGTGATGCAAAGGAGAGCCTGTATGCGTTTGTTTTTCGTCCGTATCCTGAGCGGTGTCCTGCTGATGCTGACCACGTTGGCGCTTTCCGGTGTGCCGCCGAAAAAAATGCACTCTCTGGAGCCCTTCCAGAATCCGCTCACGGCGTCCGATCTGCAGAAACTTCCCGGCCATCCCCGGCTTTTTGGACCGCGGGCCTTCGAGACCATCCGGAAGAACGCCAGAGATGGCTCCTTCGGCGAGATCCTCGCGAAGAAACTGATTGGAAACGCGGAGAAATATCTGGATCAGCCCCCCATGCCCCGGGCGGTGGTAGGCGGCCGGCTGCTGGAGACCTCCCGCAACGAACTGCGGCTTTTCAACACCCTCTCCGTCGCATGGGTGCTCACCGGGGACAAGCGCTTCTCCGACCGCGCCATCAGGGAACTCCTGAACGTTTCCGCTTATCAGGACTGGCATCCGCAGCACTTTCTCGACACGGGCGAGATGGCGTTGGGCGTGGCGCTGGCCTATGATTGGCTTTGGAGCGAGATGACTCCGGAACAGCGGAAGACCGTCTCCGGCGCGCTCAAGAAGTTCGGCATGGATGCCTCCCTCATCAAAATGGGTGGTCATCAGTGGCTTCAGGGGAAGAACAACTGGGTTCAGGTCTGCCACGCGGGATTGATTGCGGCGGCGCTGGCCACGGCGGAGGATTATCCTGCGAACAACGCAAAGATCATCAACCGCGCCATCGCCAAACTTCCCGATGCCATGAATGCCGCCTATCCGCCCAACGGAGCCTATCCGGAAGGGGTGATGTACTGGGGGTACGGTACCGGTTTCAACTGCATCGCGCTCGCGCTTCTGGAAGGGGCCTTCGGCAAGGATTTCGGTCTCTCCAACACCCCGGGCTTCGACAAAACGCTGCAGTTCATCATCGCCGGTTACGGCAACAACGGCAAACCCTTCAGTTACGCGGACTGCTACCGGCACACCGGTCCCAGGCTGAGCGTCGAACACATCTGGCTTGCCAAACGCTTCAACCGCGGGGAACTCATCACCGGGGCCATGCGTGATAACTGGTTCAGAACCTATTCCGGGGACTCCGGCGGAAAGGACCGCAATGCGGCGCTCTGCCTGCTCTTCACGGATGCCTTGCCCCAAAAAATCACCGAGCC
>DCGG01000022.1 GCA_002315455.1 Lentisphaeria bacterium UBA1784 | reverse complement strand
TCCAGTTCGATCAGGAGCGCCGTGGCGATCCTGAGCAAAGATTCCTTGTTAGGGAATACTCTAATACACCTTGTGTCACTCGGCCAGCACGAAAAACTCCGCGGAATGCGCCGGAAGCGTCACCTCAAGAGAGTCCTTTCCGGCCCTCTTCCGGAGGGAATATTTCAGGTCCGCAGGAAATGCTTCGGCGACTTTCACCGAACCCTTGAATCCGTACCACGCCGGATCGAAGGAAATGGTGACGTTTTGCGCTTTCTCCGCCATGTTGGTGACGGCGATACCCACCTTCCCCTCCGGAGAACGCCATGCACTGGCCAGCACGGAGTCGAAGGAGCAGACGTTGTTGATCCGGACGAACTCCCGGGTCGTGATCAGCGGAACTTCCGAAAGCATGGGCGGCTTCTGCATCTCGCCCAAGTTGAGAAAACGGTGGTACTTGTCCTTGCCCGCGGTCACCCGATGCAGAAAATCCCGCGCCTCCCGGTACTCCGCGGCCTCGAGGGATGCGGCGCGAAGCCGTCCGATCTGGGCGCCGATGGTGTAGAGCCACCCCATCTGCATGAAGGCCCGGGGATCCCCCGGGGTCTTCGGCCGCATGGTGACGTCCCGTCCGAAAGTGGCGATATAGTCGTGATAGACCGCCTCGAAGGAGGGTACGTGTCCCGGCCAGATCTCGTAGTGGATCAGCTTCAGAGGGATCTGATCAATGAAACATTCGCTGCTGCCCTCGCCCACAAGGAACGCCTTGGGATTCACGAGGCGCATCCGCCACAGAAACTCCTCCTGCCGAATGCGTTCCGCCATGGTGGAAGCGCGGGTCACACCAAGGGGATGTTTGTGCGCCGCCTTGAAGCACCCCTGCTCGTTGTAGTAGCCGCCGGCGTAGCAGACCAGTCCGCCCTGATCGGCATAGACGCCGTCCACGCCGTAGAGTTTCACCATGTCGCCGAAGACGTTTGCGAGAAAGTCCCGCCAGTACTGCGTATGGACACAGACGTGGTTCCAATGGGAACCGTCATTGGCTTCCCAGGTGTTGGTGCCGCCGGTGATGGATTCCTCAAAGTAGGGAAGCGCCTCCTTCTCATCGCGGGTGTACTTCATGTTTCCGCCCTTGCTCCAGAGGCGGCTGTTGACGTAGGGGATCACGTGGATGTCCTGCTTTTTCAGGCGGGCTACCGCCTCCGGAAAGCCCTCCTTCGCCCGGGAGTTCGGGGGAAAGCAGCCGCAGTCCATGGTGCCGCCGGGCAGCAAATCCGCATCCCACGCATACCACTGGACCCCCATGGGACCCGCCACGTATTTGCGGTAGGCTTCGATGCAGGGGACGTTCTTGGCGACCGTGGTATCCCAGCTGTGACCGCGGTAGACGGCGGTAGCGCGCTTCACCCATTCAGGGACGTCCGGCCGACCGGCGAGCTTGCCCTTTTTCAGCCAGGGGGCGCGTTGCACATTCTTCCGGTAGATCATGGAGGCGTCGAACCAATCCCCCTTGAAGCCGCCGATCAGCATCGGGTAGGGCTGGCGGTAGTCCAGTCCGGGGCGGCAGCTCTCCGTCGGCAGATGCGAGATGGAAAAGAGCAGATTCTTCCGGGAGGGCCACGGCGAAGCGAAGAAAACCTTGGGGTTGAAGTCCCAGTCGTGGGTCGCAAGATAGAGCCCCGCCCCCTTCTCGGCGGCGGAGTGGTAGAAGTTGCCGTGCTTGACGTAGTAGGCGGCGAACTGCATCTGTCCCCGGTCGGAGGGATACGGCAAGCCGTAAGGTTCGCAGGCACCGAAGCCAAAGCCGGTGGTCCCCTTCTCGATGTTGACGTCGGATTCGCCGTCGGTGGTGAGCATGAAGCGCTCCGTCTCCTGTTCCGTGTTCCGCGCCCAGTGGATGGGGTCCTGCATCTGCCGCCCCTCGGCGGGGTTCAGTAGCAGGAAGTCGTCCTTGCCCTCGGGGGAAAGGTATCCCAGTTCCAGATCGGGGCAGTAGGTCTGGAAGATCCCGTATTTCGAGCTCCGGTTTCTGACGCTGATCCGCAGGTCCGCCATGCCGGTGGTCCGGTCCGTGCCGATGGAGAGTGTCACGTCGATGGCGGCGGGTTCATCGCCGACCTTCACGCCCTCCCAGACCAGCTTCGCCGGGTCGCCGGGTTTCGCGTAGGCGCGGGCGCACCGGGTCATGTTGTTGACGGTAACGAAGGCCTTGGGATTTTTGCGGTCAGAGGTGAGTTTCACCCGCCAGAGTCGCGCCCAGCCGGACTTGGACTGGGGCGAGAGAAACTCCTGCCCCTCCCGGTTTTTCAGCGAGCAGAGCCCCATTCCCTTGGCGGGAGCGGAGAATGTGAACGTGAGACCGCCTGCCTGTATCACGATCTTGTTGGAAGATTTCTGCGGTTCCTGCGCGGAAAATGCGCAGAGCGAAAGCACCGACAACAGTATGGGAAGCAGTTTTTTTCCGGTCATGACGTCCTCCTTTGCAAAAATGAATGAAACCAAAATGGTTACAACATTTACCATACCCTGAAACAAATTAAAAAGCAAAGAAAAATCAATAAAAAACATGGATTTTAGCAGAAATATGAGACCGCGGAACGAACTGCGCCCATCTCTTTTTGTTCGTTGCTCCTGTGTATTTTCCGGGAAAAAGCGCTTGTATTCCGGCATCTTCGGGAATATATCTTCCATCATGGAAAAAAGTACAACGAAAAATTCCCGGAAGATCCCCCTGCTCTGCGGCGTCTTCGCGCTGTTGATCCGGTGCGGCGTCTATAAAACGGGAAAACCCGGCAAAAGCTGGAAAAAACCGAAAGTCCGTGTCCGTTTTGGGCG
>DCGG01000165.1:381-33386 GCA_002315455.1 Lentisphaeria bacterium UBA1784 | reverse complement strand
GCCATCACGGAATACAACTCTTTCGATCAATGGCTGGAGGAGTACAATTCCTATCTGGCCAGCGTGGAAATGGCTCCGTTCTCCCATGATTTCTGCCTCTATGACCGGGTATTGCAGCGGCCTTATCCTGCCGACGGCTGTCCGGAAACGCGGGACATCGGTTCCTGTGAGACCTCATGGATGGAACGTTGTCAGTACCATCTGCGGAAGTTCCTTTTCTGCGGTGCGGATTCCCAGCGCCCGGGAAACAGCCGGCTTCTGAAGATGCTCTTGAACCATTGCCGCGGATGTTCCGCCTGCCACTTGGGCGCCAGTCAGTTCATCTGTCCGCACACCTGTCCCAAGGGGCTAATCAACGGGCCCTGCGGCGGAGTCCAGCCGGATGGCCGTTGCGAGATCGGTGATTTCGAATGCATCCACGTGCAGATCGCCCGTCTCGCCCACTGGCGCGGAGCCTTGCCGGAACTGGAGAAAAATCTCTTCCGGGAGTAGTAGGTGCCCGCTGCGTTACGGTTCTATTTTTGTGGAGAAAGGACCGCCTTTTTTCCGATGAAGTCGTGTTCGCAGAGCAGGACCAAACCCGCCCCAAGCATCACTCCGGCGCTGGATTGAAAGATCAACGCCCAGCCGTTTCCGTATTGTGAACTGCTTCCATAGACAAGATCTTTCACCCCGCTCAGCATCACGGAGAAAAGCAGGTAGTATCCCAGATAGTCCCGGTGCCCGAAACTGTAGTAGAACGCCGCAAAACTCCAGGCGACGGAAAGGTAGTTCAGTCGGTCGTCGCTGTAGCCGATGGTTGCCAGCCACACCACTGACAGCAGAAACGCAAACGGCGCCGCCATCAGCCGGATCAGTGCCACGCCCCGGGCCGCCTCGGCAGTCGTGCCGTTGGCATAGACCATGCCCACGGTGTAGAGGATCCAATAACGGAATTCCCATGTGCAGAACTGCTCCAGGATTGCCGCGAAGACGAAGGCGAACGTCCGGCGCAGGACCCGCTCCGCCGTAAGGGGAGAGGGCGTTGGAAGAAGCGCGCCATCCGGATCGATCCGGAGCAGACGTTCCGCCAGCAGATATCCCCACGGCAGGCTCATGGCAAGGCCGCTCATCAGAAGCAGGGCGTTCATGGCACTCTCGAAGTCCCCCTTCTGAAAGTTCATCAGGGAAGCCAACAGGACCGATCCGGCGCAGGAGCCGTTTCTGCGCATGGAAACCAGCAGCAACGCCGGTATCAGCATCAGGATCAACAGACCCGTTTGCGGAATCGCGCAGGAGAAAAGAAATTGCAGAATCCCGAATTCCAGCAGGTTGATGGCCAATGCCCGTGCGCGGGCGGATGCATCCGGTTCCGTCATGGCGGAGCGGGTGCACATCAGCGGTCCGAGTGCCCAGAATAGTCCGCTGGCCGGAAAGCGCAGGACGATGACGGCAAAAATGCAGATCGCCACCGTATGAAAAACGAGGACGGCGCTTTCCAGCGGGGGAGGGGGCGGAGACGCGGATGGAACGTCCGGTTTCACCAGCGAAACACCCGCCAAACCAGCTGTTGCAGGAGTTTTGAGGGCGTCTCGATCTGCACGAACGCGCTCGCGCCCAAATTGAAGGGGCACTTCGGATCAGGATCCAGTACCCGGATCTGCACCGGAAGCCTCTGCGGAAGCATGAACCATTGGTTCTCTTTGGCGACCACCTGCACCCCGGAGGAGGAACTTTGCCGCCGTTCCGCTCCGAGAGCCGTGCCGATGACCTCCCCGTGAAACGTGCGCCCGGGATATTGCCAGAGCCAGATCTTCGCTTTCTGCCCGGGGGCGATCAGCGCCAGTTCGGTCTCCTCGAAATTCGCCTGCACGTACCATTGGGCCGTCTCCACAAAGGAAAAAAGCACATCGCCAGGTTCGTAGTAGCCGCCGGGAGCCACCAGCATGTTGTTAACGTATCCGTCCGCCAGGGCGTAGACGGTGGTTTGCGCCAAGGATATTTTTGCCTGCGCCAGCTGATGTTCCAGTTTCCGGACCTTGCTGTCGGAGACCCGTTTTTGCGCCTGTGCCGCGGCCAGCGCATGCCCGGCATGGAGCCGATCCGCCGCCGCTGACTCTTCCCCCTTGACCGCTCCGACCGTGTAGGTTTCGGAGACCGAGCGGGTCTGATACAAAACCTCCGCCTGTTTTGCAAGGAAGCGGCGATTGGCCAATTGTGCTTCGTAAGAGGCCAGCTGGGCCGCCATTCCCCGGGCCGCGGCTTCCAGCGCATCGGAATTGGCTCTGGCTCCGGCAAGTTCCGCTTCCAGCGCCTTGACCTGAAGTTCGTAAGGCGGGCGGTAGATGGAGATCAGTTTCTGCCCCTTCTTCACGAATTGATGATTTCTGACGTGGACTTCAGTCAGATATCCTGCGACCAGCGGAGAGACCGGACGCGTATTGGCGACCAGAAAAGCGTTCTGCGTAAAGGGCTTCCGGTGCAGGAACCAGTAATAAACGACCAGCAGAACGAGGAGCCCGCCCAAAAACATCAGAACTCCGTAGCGGGAGAGCCATAATTTTGCGGTGTCGTTCATGGATATTTCCGGTTCCGGCGGCAGAGACCGGCGATGCTCCTCCTCCTGTTATATTCAAAATACGCCGGAATCAGGGAAAATCAAGGGACCGTACATTGCAAATCCTGCATGGAAACGCTATATTATTCCGCAAAACCTCCAAGGAATACCGCAATACCATGGAACTGGAACCCATCGGATATTTTTCCGGCAACAGCAAATATCGTTTTGAAGCGCCCCGGCAGAGTGTGTTTGGCGGAGCCTCCGGCTTCATTCTGCTACTGGACGATCCGAACCTTCTCGCCGCCTGCCGGGATCTGGAAGGGGTCAGCCGGATCTGGGTGATCTTTCAGTTCCATCTGAACAGCAACTGGAAACCTTTCGTGCATCCTCCCGTGGCTGTGGGAAGGCGCAAGGTCAGTCTTTTCGCCACCCGTTCCCCGCACCGTCCCAATCCCATCGGGTTGAGTTGCGTGGAACTGAAGTCCATCCGGGGAAATCGGCTGGAACTCGGAGAATGTGATCTGCTGGACGGAACACCGGTGCTCGACATCAAGCCTTATCTGCCGGAGATCGACTCCTTCCCGGATTCCGAAGTTCCATGGCGCGATGCGCTGGTCCCGGAAGCATGGGATGTCTCGTTTTCGGAGACCGCCCGGGAGAAGATCCTCTGGATCAGGGAGATCTCCGGGCTGGACCTGGAGCATTTCGCCATGGTCCAGCTCGGTCTGGCTCCGCTGGATAAACGCCGGAAGCGGCTTACCCTCCGTCCCGACGGAAACTACGGCATCGGATGCCGGACATGGCAGTTGGTGTTCTGTCCGGAGCCGGCATTCCGGAGGCTTGCGGTCGTCAACGTGGAATCCCACTACCGTCCCGTGGAACTGCTGCCGGGATGCGAGGACCCTTATTCCGACAAAGACCAGCACCGGGAGTTTCTGCAGAAGTTCCCTTCCGGGAAATAAACCGGAACATCACATTCCGCCCGTATCCCATAAAACACAAAAAAGCCCCGGCGAAAACCGGGGCTTTTCTTGCGTATCGAAACGTCTGCGGAGAGATTACCGCGCGTAGTACTCGATGACGCTCATGATCTTGACGTTGACCGGGATCTCCTCAATTTGAGGCATCCGGACCAAGGTCGCCTTCAGGTTGTCAAGATCGACTTCCAGATAGGCGGGGGGTGCAGCATTGCCCTTTTTTGCCATCTCGGCGATGGCGGGGGACTTCTCCGCGTTGATGGAGATTACCTGACCCTCTTTCACGATGCAACTGGCACGGTCAACGCGCTTCCCGTCCACGAGGATGTGGCCGTGGTTGACGTACTGCTTGGCGGCGAAGATGGTGGGGGCGAATCCACAGCGGAAGACCAGAGCATCCAGACGGAGCTCCAAGCTGCGGAACAACTTCTCGTGGGTCTGACCTTCACCGGCCTTGGCCTTGGCGAAGGCAATCTGAAGCTGTTTCTCGCTGATCGCGTAGTGCATGCGCAGTTTCTGTTTCTCCATGAGCAACTCGCCATAGGTGGAGAGTTTGGCGCGGCGGCCTTTTCCATGGGGTCCGGCGGCAAACGGACGCTTGACGCTGGGGCACTTGGGGTCGTTCCAGATGCACTGGCCGATCCGACGGCAGAACTTGTGCTTCGCTCGACTTGCGGTTGGCATAACCAATCCCTTTCCTGTTTCGTTTTTTTTGACGCACGCCGGGTGTCAAGCCTTCATAAAATATGGGGCCCGGCGTACGGAACGTTCTATAAAATACCCCGCAAATCACTTTTTTTCAAGCGTCAAACGGTATTTTTACCATGATTTTTCAGATATTTTTCATCCGAGCGGAGAAAATGATTTACTTTAGCGGAAGTCTGTGCTATATTATCAGATTGTAACGTATTTTCTTTTTTTTGAATACTTCAACACCAAAGGAAACTGCTGTGAAAGAGATCAAAGTCGGTGTGATCGGGTTCGGTACCGTGGGTGCCGGTGTCGTGGAAATCCTGCTGACCAACGGAGAGGTCATCTCCAAGCGGGCCGGCATCGATTTGAAGTTGGTGCGGATCGCCGATCTGGATACGACTACCGATCGGGGCGTCAAAGTCCCGGAAGGCGTGCTGATTCCGGATGCTTCCCAGGCCATCCGCGATTGCGACGTGATCGTGGAACTGATCGGCGGCACCACCGTTGCCAGGAAGTTCATTCTTGAAGCGCTGAACGCCGGCAAGCCCGTGGTCACCGCAAACAAGGCTCTGCTGGCCCTTCACGGTCCGGAACTTTTCGCCGCGGCGGAAAAGTCCGGCGTGGACCTCTGCTACGAAGCCAGCGTCGCCGGCGGCATCCCCATCATCAAGGCTCTGCGGGAAGGCTTGAGTGCCAACCGCATCAACCGCATCTACGGCATCATGAACGGTACCTGCAACTACATCCTGACCCGGATGGAGAGGGAAGGCGCAGACTTCGCTCCCATCCTCGCGGATGCCCAGCGCCTCGGCTATGCCGAAGCCAATCCTTCGCTGGATATTGACGGCTTCGATACCGCCCACAAAACTGCGATCCTCGCGGCGCTCGCTTACGGCCGCTGGTTCGGACTGGATCCCATCCGGGTGGAAGGCATCCGCGACCTGAGCCTTGACGATCTCCACTACGCGGACGAACTGGGATATCGGATCAAACTCTTGAGCATCATCAAGAGCCATAACGGTAAAATCCAGATGCGGGTCCATCCCACGTTGATCCCCAAGCACACGCTGCTGGCGGAGATCTCCGACGTTTTCAACGGTGTGCTGGTGGACGGCGACTTTGTCGATCAGACCCTCTTCTACGGCCGCGGAGCCGGCCGCCGCGCCACCGCCAGTGCCGTGGTTGCCGACCTTGTGGATATCGCCCGCAATATCGCCAGCGGTTCTCCCCGGCGGATCCCGGCCTTCCGGCCCGGCGAACTCTTCACCGAGGTGGAGACCATGGATGACATCGAGTCCCGCTACTATCTGCGGCTTCAGGTCGAGGATTGCCCCGGCGTCATCGCCTCCATCACCAAGGTGCTGGCAGACAACGGCATCAGCATCTCCAGCATGATCCAGCATGAATCCAAGGCCGGAGATGGCGTGGTACCGCTGGTGATCCTGACCCACCCGGCGGTGGAGCGCTCCATGATGAAGGCGATCTCCGCCATCGACAATGAAAAATTCAACCGAGCACCCGTCCGGATGCTGCGGATCGAAGACCTCTGATTTGAAATCATCTGCAAGAGGACCATGCCAATGGGACAGCATACTGTTGAAAAGATCGGAGGGACCAGCATGTCCCGCTTCGGGGAACTGCTGGATAATATCTTCATCGGTTCCCGTACCGGGAAACAACTCTACAACCGGATCTTCGTGGTTTCCGCCTACGGCGGCATCACCAACCTCCTGCTGGAGAACAAAAAAACCGGCGCTCCCGGCATCTACGGAAGTTTCGCCGCCGGAGACAATCAGGGCTGGCAGGAGAAACTGGACGCATTGCTGATTCAACTCCGCGAGATCAACAGGGAATTCGCCTCCATCGGGCTGAACGTGGAGATCGCAGACAACTTCATCAATGAGCGCATGCACGGAGTCAAAAGTTGCCTGCTCCACCTGATGCAGTTGCGGAGTTTCGGTCATTTTCGACCCGATGAGTATCTGCCTGCCACCCGGGAACTGCTGAGTTCCGTGGGGGAGGCGCACAGCGCCTTCAACTCCGCCAACATTCTGAAGAACCACGGCGTCAATGCCGTGTTCGTGGATCTCTCCGGCTGGAAGGATCAGGAGACCGGGTCCATGGAGGATACCATCATCCAGCACCTCTCCGGGCTGGATTTCTCCACCTGCATGCCCATCGTCACCGGTTATGCCAAGTGCGCCGAGGGCGTCATGGCCAAGTTCGACCGCGGCTACAGCGAGATTACCTTCAGCAAACTGGCGGTGGTGACGGGAGCCAAGGAAGGCGTGATCCACAAGGAGTTCCACCTCTCCACAGGCGATCCCAAGCTCATGGGCGTGGAGAACGTCCGCACCATCGGCCATACCAACTTCGACATCGCCGATCAGTTGGCGGACATGGCCATGGAGGCGATCCATCCCAAAGCCGCCAAAGCCATGGAACTGCATAACATCCCGATCCGGGTCACCAACGCCTTCGATCCGGGCAATCCCGGGACCCTCATCAGCCGCGATTTCGTCTCTCCGTCCCCCAAGGTCGATATGATCTGCGGACGCAAGGACGTGGTCGCCATCGAGATTTTCGACCCGGAGATGGTTGGAGCCTGCGGTTATGACCACCGGGTGCTGGAGTGTTTCGTCCGTCACGGCATCAGCTACATTGCAAAAAATACCAATGCCAACACCATCACCCACTACGTTTCCGAGCGGAGCCGGGGGCTGGAAGGCTGTCTTGCCGAGATGAGGGAAACTTTTCCTCACGCCAAGATCTCCAGCTGTCCGGTGGCGATCATCGCGGTGATCGGTACCAATATGAAACTGCCGGGATTCCTCTCTCGCGCGGCATCCTCTCTTGCCGGAGCCGGGATCAACATCCTCGCGCTGGATCAGTGCATGCGTCAGGTGAACATGCAGTTTATCGTCGGCCGTGAATTCTACTCCGAAGCGCAGATCGCGCTGCACCGGGAGTTGGTGGAAAAGGAAAAATAAAAATGAAAATGAGCAAGTTGGCGGGGCGCCGCCTGAAAGAAGTCCCGAAGGACGCAAAGACCATCAGTCACCAGTTTCTGATCCGCGGCGGATACATCCGCCCGGTCTCCACCGGAATCTATTCCCTGTTGCCAGCCGGGAAGCGCATCACCGATAAAATCGAACAGATCATCCGCGAGGAGATGAACCGCATCGATGGGCAGGAGGTCCTGATGCCGGTGGTGCTCCCCGCCGATCTCTGGCAGGAGTCCGGACGCTACGAGACTGTGGGCGCGGAACTTCTGCGGTTCAAGGACCGGAACAGCAAGGACATGCTCCTCGCCATGACCCATGAGGAGTGCATCACCGCCCTCGTCCGCACCGAGATCAACAGTTACAAGCAGCTCCCCGTGATGCTCTATCAGATCCAGACCAAGTACCGGGACGAGGCACGGCCCCGCGCCGGTTTGATCCGTACCCGGGAATTCACCATGAAGGACGCTTACAGCTTCCACGTGGATCAGGCGGATCTGGAGGTCTATTACAAACGGGCCCATGAAGCCTATGAGCGGATTTTCAAACGCATCGGTCTCAACAACGTCCTGAGCATCGAGTCCAACTCCGGCATGATGGGCGGAAACGTCTCTCATGAGTTCATGGCCATCTGCGATTGCGGCGAGGACACCATTTTCGCCTCCGCAGACCGGAGTTATCGGGCCAACCGGGAGATCGCCACGGCGGCGTGGAAGTTCGAGAGCGAACCCGCAAAGCCGCTGGAAAAAGTCCACACTCCCGGATGCAAGACCATCGAGGAGGTGGCGAACTTCCTCGGCATCAAGCCGGAAAACACGGGCAAGGCCGTATTCTATCAGAACGCCGTCACGGGGGACCTGATTTTCGCCGTGATTCGCGGGGATTTCGAGGTCAACGAGTGCAAACTGGGCAACCTGCTGAAGGTCCCGGAACTGAAGTTCGCCGACGATGCCGCCATTGAGGCGGTGGGGGCCGTCCCCGGATATGCCAGTCCGCTGGCGCTGAAGGGCGGAAAGGTCACCATCGTGCTGGATCGTTCCGCCGCAGAGAGTTCCAACCTCGTCGTAGGGGCCAATGAACCGGAATACCACTATCGCAACTTCAACGCCTCCCGGGATTTGGAGGGCGTCACCTGTCAGGTAGCGGACATCGCCACCGTCAGGGAAGGGGACCCCTGTCCGCTGACCGGTACTCCGCTCCAGATGATGCGCGGCATCGAAGTCGGCAACATCTTCCAGTTGGGGACCAAGTACTCCAAGGCCATGAACTGCAACTACCTCGACAAGGACGGCAAGAGCCATCCCATGGTTATGGGCTGTTACGGGATCGGCGTCGGCCGGGCGGCGGCTTCCGTGATAGAGGCTTCTCATGATGATTACGGACCAATCTGGCCCATGCCCATCGCGCCCTGGCAGGTGCAGATTTGCGCCATTGATCCCTTCAAGGGAGACGGTTCCGTGGGTGCTGCGGCGGAGAAACTCTATCAGGACCTTCAGTCCGCAGGATGCGAAGTTCTCTACGATGACCGCGGCGAAAAAGCCGGATTCATGTTCAGCGATGCCGATCTGCTGGGCATTCCCCTGCGGCTGGTGATTTCTCCCAAGACGCTGGAGGAAGGGCAGGTGGAGTTCAAGGTCCGCGGACAGCGGGATGCGGAACGGATCGCACTCACCGATGCGGTTTCGCGGATGACCTCCGCCATCGCCGCGGAAATGGCAAAATATCAGGGCTGACTTTGTTTCCGGTCCTCGCGCGCATATATTGATATGCAGAAGGCCGGACAGATCATAAACATTCGGAAGCAGGGCGTCGCAAGGAGGATTTTATGGGTTCTGGTGCGCTCAAGTGTTTTTGGACCGTTGTGCTGTCGCTGACGGCGGGGATGCTTTTTGCCATAGAGGGCAAAATGTTCTGTTCCCTTGCCGATGATCTGCAGGATCAGTTCTCGGTTTACCCTCCCACGCGCCCGCCGCATCTTTCGGCTTGCTCAAAAGTCGTCAAAGGTCAGCCGGTAATGATCCGTGTGATCCTGTCGAAGCCTGCAATCAGGGACGGAATTGCGGATGTTCTGATGGACCTCTCCATGCGCCGCCCCGACGGGACTTTCAAAAATTTGGCGCAGGATCTCCCGGCGATCCGGGGAAAGTGTTCCGGGCAGGGAGTATTCCTCTCAATGGCCGGGGCCACCATGGTTCCGGAGGAGCAGGACCCTTTCGGCGTCTATGAGATCATCGCCATCCTGAAGGACAGGAATAACGGCACTGCACATCAGACCTCCGCCAAACTGGAACTGATGGACGCCGAACCAGCCGAGGGCGGCGTGATGAACGACAGAGAACTGGGGCAGTATCTCATTACCTACTATAATGATCCGCATCCGGAGAAGTTGCTCGCCGCGATCCGCGGCTTCTTGGAATTGGAACCGACGCTGAAGCGGAAAAAAAGTTTTCGCCCGGAGCCGACTCTCATGAGTTTTTCGCTAATCCTCCGTCAGAATCCCCAGTTGATTCCGGCGGCAGTGGCCTTCACCAAGTCCCTGCAGGACGATCAGGCCAAGCAGTACATGGCGCTGATCTTCAATTCCTGCGGCGCCGGTATCGTTGAGAAAGCCCGCAAGGATCTGGATCCCGCCACCAAGTTGTTTCTGGACAAACTGGCCCAGATGTCCGATCCGCTCGCGATGCCCGGGAAGGTTTGCGTTTCCGGGGATTTGGACATGCTTTGGCATGCTTTTTTCATCACCGGCAGAGCGGAGCCGTTGCGGCGGATGATCCCGGTGCTGGAACCGGGCGAGGAGATGACCATCTCCGAATGCAAGGCGAAGGGACCGAATCCCTCCCTGACCAAGGAGGAAAAGGTCAAACTGAACCGCCACGTCATCCGACTGGCCGCGGAGTGGAGCCTCAAATCCAATGCCAACAATCATCCGCAGGTATGTTTTTATCTGGAGGGAATGCTGCTCCGCAAGCAGGTGGAAGGCGAAAAAGCCGCCGAAACCCTTGCGAAGATCGTTGCTTCCAGCAAGTTCAACAAGAAACCGGAGAAAAAATCCGGCAGCGACGGGGCCTCCGCCCGGAAATAACAAGGAGGAAAGGGTGCTATGTGGAACTATACTGACAAAGTGATGGATCACTTTATGAACCCCCGGAACGTCGGCGAGATCGAGGATCCTGACGGCACCGGAGAAGTGGGGAACGCCGCCTGCGGCGATGCACTGAAACTCACCTTCAAACTGGATAAGGATGGACGCATCGCCGACGTGAAGTTCAAGACTTTCGGTTGCGCCAGCGCCATCGCTTCCAGTTCCGTGCTGACGGAGTTGATCAAAGGCAAGACCCTGGAGGAGGCTTCCAAGGTGACCAATCAGGACATCGCCGCCACTCTGGGCGGTCTGCCGGAGGCCAAGATGCACTGCTCCGTCATGGGCATGGAAGCGCTTCAGGCTGCCATCGCCAACTACAAGGGCGAACCCAATCCTTTCGAGAAGGATTCGGACCATGAGGGCCGCATCGTCTGTAAATGCTTCGGCGTCACCGACGTGAAGATCCTGAAGGTCGCCAAGGAAAACAACCTCCATCGCGCGGAGGAAGTGACCAACTACTGCAAAGCCGGCGGTGCCTGCGGTGCCTGTCTGGGAGATATTCAACACCTGCTTGACGACATGTGGAAACTGGAGGCCGCCAAACGATGATGACCTATGATGAACTGAAGAATACCGAGTCCGAACTGAGGGAACGGCTGGCGGTTTTGGAAACGTTTCTGAAGCTGGATGAGCGCAAGGCGGAACTGGCAAAACTGGAAGCCGCCATGAGTGCCCCCGACTTCTGGGACGACAAGGAGAAAGCGCAAAATACGGTCGCCGCCCTCTCCAGTTGCAGGAACGTCATCGAACCCTACCGGAAGCTGGTCTCGGACTTGGAAGATTACCAGACTGCGCTGGAATTGGCTGCAGATGATCCGGAATTTGTGACGGAATGCGACTCCTCCTACCGCTCCATTCTCAAGCGGCTGGAGCAGATGGAGATCGTGAGTTACCTCTCCGGACGCTTTGACAAGAACAACTTTTACCTCTCCATCCACGCGGGAGCCGGCGGCACCGAATCCTGCGATTGGGCAGGCATGCTTTTGCGGATGTACCGGCGCTTCATCGAACGCCGCGGCTGGAAAGAAGAACTGATCGATCTACAGCCGGGGGAAGAAGCCGGCATCAAGAGCGTGACGCTCCACGTGATCGGTGATTTCGGCTACGGTTACTGCAAGTCCGAGAACGGCGTGCACCGGTTGGTCCGCATTTCGCCCTTTGACAGCAACGCGAGAAGACATACCAGTTTCAGTTCCGTGGAGATCTTCCCGGAACTGGACGACGACATCGAAGTCGAGATCAACGAGGCCGATCTGCGGATCGACACCTACCGCTCCAGCGGTGCCGGCGGTCAGCACGTGAACACAACCGACAGCGCCGTGCGGATCACCCATCTGCCCACCGGGATCGTGGTCTGCTGCCAGAACGAGCGTTCCCAGCACAAGAACCGGGCCACGGCCATGAAGATGCTGAAGGCGCGGTTGTACGAACTGGAACAGTCCAAGCGCAAGGATGCCGCCGATGCCGCCCGGGACGATCAGGCCGAGAACGGTTGGGGCAGTCAGATCCGCAGTTACGTGCTGCAACCCTACCAGATGGTGAAGGATCTCCGGACCGATGCAGAGACCAGCGATACGGCGGGAGTTCTGGATGGAGATATTGATCTCTTCATCGAAGCGTATTTGAAGCGTTGATTCGCTCTTCACCGATAACGGAGGACGTTTGGGCTTTTTTTGTTTTTTCGCAGAAAATCTTGAAAAAAGGGTTGACAAAACGCCTGACATCTTCTATAATAAGAACGATGCAGATTGGAAATCTTTCGGGTGTGAACAATGAACCGTTATAAATTCACGCTGGTGGAACTGCTGGTAGTGGTTGGTTTGATCAGTCTCCTGCTGGGACTGGTCGCTCCGGCTTTCAGCCGTATGATGTCCGGCAACAAGGTCGCCGATGCGACCGGCAATCTGAAATTAGGTTTGGAACAAGCCCAAAGTTACGCGGTCAGCCGCCGCACCTACGTGGCGCTGATTCTGCCCAATGCGTCTTCTGCCAATACGGATGACGATGGAGAGCTCAGTGCGATGTTCGGCGGGTTCCGTGTTGCCGAGGTCTCGATCGACCGTAACTCTTCGGTGATCACTTTCAAACAGTGGGTCGATGATTTCCCGTGGAAAGCGCGCGGGGAAGGCGGAGTGCTTATCTACAACTCAACGGTTGATACCGGAGCTACTGGCTCTTCTGTTGTCAAAGACGGAGTCTTTAAGAAAACGATCTCCGAAGAGACGAAAAAAGTCAAATTTGAAGGCCTTCTCAACGTTGAAGGGCTTATTATGCAGGACGGCACCGCCCCGGTGACCAGAGAGAACTGTGCGATCATTTTCTCTCCCTATGGAGGATGTTATTGTGGAACGTCCTACTATTTTGTCGTTGCGGAAGGGAAAGTCAATGAGGACAGGCTGGAACTTGCCGGGGAAAAGGGGGAAATAATAAATTTCCTGACCCTCAAGGTCAATGGCTATACCGGCAGAGTGGAGTATTACGATGGAAATATTTGAAAAATATCGTATTCGAGGGATCTTTTGCCATCCCGGACTTCGTTGCCGCCATTTCAATTTGGTGGAGATCGTGCTCGCCATGGCCGTTTTGTCGATTGGCATCTCCAGCGTGCTGGTGCTGTTCCCTGTCGGCGTCAATGCCAACCGGGACGCCGTCGCCAACAACAACATGGCGGATTTGTCTGAATATATCCTCGCCACGATCCAGGGCGGCGTGGAAGCAGGCTGGACCAACAGCGGTTACAGCGACAAGGGGATCAAAATTGCGAGCAGTTACCCTGAGAGCAAAGAACTTGAAAGTGATTTCAAAATCACGGGCTCTTCGTCGCGTATGATCGCTTCCTCAAGCAACAGCGGGGTGTTTCTCTTCCGGCAGCTGACGTTGATGGAGGCTGAAAGCGAGAAAGACAGCGATACAGAACAGTATGAGAGCGTCTCTGATTTCTCTGCCGTGGTCAAGGTGTGGGAGGGGAATTTGAACGACATCTACGTTGCGGTCCCGACCGGCGGCAGTTCCGTCAAAGATGATAATGGCACCAAAGAGCGTTTTGCGAAAATAACGACGGCGGATAACCCTGATAATTTTGCGAAGGTGGTCAACGTGGAAATCAGTTGGCCGGCAACGTTGAACTATGAGGATCGCGAGAAGGCTTATTTCCGGTTTGAGTCGTTCAATCAAAAGTTCAATGCCAAGCTCGTAACGGAGAATTGAAGATCATGGCTTTTTTCAACAGAGTTTCCCGCCGCTCCTTCACGTTAGTGGAGTTGATGGTATCCATGGCGGTGTTTTCGCTTCTGCTGGTGATGGTGATGAGTTTCTTCAGCGGAGCGCAGAAGCTGGTTTCCGGCAACGGGCAGAACAATGACGTTTTTGCTGATGCCCGGGTGGCGATGGATCTGATGGCGACAATGCTCAGTTCCACCTATTATGAAGGCGGGGCGAATTACGCCATCTCCAAGGATGGGGAGATCGTTCCCATAGAAACAGGCAGCGGGGAAAATACGAAGGAAGTCGGCGGTTTCCTCTTCAACCGTCGCGGGAAGATTGACACTACGACGGGCGAACCCAGTTACGAGATGTTTTTCGCGGTGAAGCCAAACCCCAATTGCGACTTCTTTATGCAGGATTATGTGAGCAGCGGAAACCCAATGGACCGCCGCAGTGTTTATTTTGTCCGCTTTTTCCGCGACGATAATAAACTTTTTATCAGTTATTTACGTCCGGATTATTCTTCGTATTATAAATTGTTCCCACCCTATCAGAAGCACAATAATTCAGGTGTGTTGGATTGGACATCTGCGCGGAATGATATTATTGATGAAATGAAAACATCTTTCATGAAGAAACAGGAGATCCTCAACAACGTGGTCGGTTTGAACTTCATCTTCTATAAGGCGATCGAGAAATCTCCGGGAATCGAGAAATATGAGAACCAGGAAAGCGTGTATGATGCCCTCACGCCTCCCTATATGATCGAGATCCAGTTGTCGTTGCTGACGCAGAACCAGATGAAAGAGTACGAAACTATCTCCGACAAAGACAAAGACAAAAAGAAAGAGTATCAGTTGCTGAATCGCAGGACATTTACCCGGAGGGTCTATCTCGGAAACTTCGGTTTGACACAGGGGAGGGCAAAATGATCCGGTTGCAGAATCCGTGTGTTCGGCGCAAGGAGAAGGGAGTCGCCCTGCTGTTTGCGTTGGGAATGCTCTCTTTGTTGATGGTGATGGGATTGGCATTTGTCAGTACCTCTATCCTCGCCCAGCGGGTGGCGAAGAACAACAGTGACCGCAGCCAGAGCCGTTCCTTGGCAAAATCTGCCATCAACCGGATCGCGATGTCGGTCATGGCCTATCAGAAAGTTGCATCGATGGCGGGAACCGACGGGAACAGCACTCTCGGTTTTATGCCAATGGATTTCAGTTCCGTCTTCAGTTATGCCGGAGCGTCCGCCAGCGCGGTCTCCACCAATGACGGTTTGCTGGATGACAAGGACAGCAACGGCAATTCGCTCGACACCTCGAAAGATGGCTATGCCGGGAAACTCAGTTATTTTGATGAGGATGGGAATCAGATCCTGCATCGGCAGAAAAATCTTCAATGGGTTTCTTTGAAAGATGAGACGGGAAGCAGTTCAGCAAGGCTGATCGGCCGTTTTGCATTCCGGGTCCTGCCGGCAGAGGGAGGGCTCCCGTTGCCGTACGTTATGAATGGATTCCGGGCCTCCCAGTTTGATTATCGCGGACATCGTATCTACGGCGAGGGCGCGACCGGCAAGTCAGTCGACAACAAAAACGAAAGGATCCCATGGCTCAATCGGTGGGGACAGGATATTGACGAACTCTTCATCTCCAACAAGGATGCCCTCTCCGGCGGAGAAGATTGGGCAAATCTTTTTAACAAGGACAAGGATTGCGCAATCCCTGCCTCCTTGGACTCTTTCTTCAACGCTTATGATGAGGATTATACTCAGCTGAAGCAGAAGTGGGAGACAAAGAAAAACGAGAGCGTCGGCAAGATGGTTCGTCTGGATGGAAGGAAATGGTTTTCCCGCTGGTTCAGCGACGGGATTGCCGCTGCCGTGGAGAACTCCGAACGCAAGAACGTTGATGTCGGTTACCGTTACTCCCCCACCATTGATGAGAGTTGGAGCGATCGCAATCTTTCCAACACCTCGGCAACGGCCTCTAAGGTGAAATCCTATCACCGTTTTAATCTCGGTAGGGAAAATACGACCGACGAAAAGGATGAGTGGTATACACGCTTGGGCGATCCGGATCCGAACTCTCCTGATGCGATCGATCGCCTGACGAAATTGGGCGAGGAGTACAAGGTCGGTGCGCAGGATGACTATTCCTGCACTTCCGCTACCCGTGCAAATCGGGGCGGTATCCCGGCGTTGCGGCTGACCGGAGACACCAAAGGCTCCTTCAGTTTTTTGGAGCATCGGCGCAAGCAGATCGCCGCCAACCTGAACGACTACTGCGACAGTGACGATATCCCGACCATGGAAAAGGATGGGGATAAGGTCCTTTACTCCGGAAACGAAAAGACCCTGTACATCAACGAGATCGGTGTCGGCGGAATCATCTACTCCAAGACCGATCAGGGGAATAACGAATATACGTCGGACCCGCAGATCCAGGTCCAGTTGCTGAATCCCGGCATAGTTGCCGAACTTGTGGACATCTACGGTCAGGGCAAGGACGGCAACGTTATAAACGCCAACAGCGACCAATATTCTTTTGCAACCAAGATTTTCTTGTCCGCAGACGTTACCATTACGCCGACGGTCAAAATCCAGTACAAACCCAATGGGAAACCGCCGTTCAGAAAAACCGGCGAGCTTGAGTTGGGGGCGATCCCCAAGACAATCACCATCGGTTCGGCGACGAAGCCCGTGGAGGTGAAGATCCCCGGCACCAACGCCTGGACGCAGAACAACTCCTACTGGACCGGATGTGCGCAGAATTCCACGGGGTCGTCGGAGTGGCAGCCGATCGGACTGAAGGATGCCTGCGAGAGCGCATTGCACGGGAGGGTTCCCAATGGCGTGTACGGTTCCGCCGTCGTAATCTCCTACACGATCAAGGTAAACAGCATCAAGTTCGGCATCAGCAAAATGACTCTGTCCACTGGTGATACGGACGTCGATTTCGTCAACGCCCCCGATCAGGACCCCGGGGCTATCAGCGACATCAATCCTGCTACCCTGAAGGTGACCAACGGTAGCGGCAAAACGAATTCCTATCTGCCATTCCTGATCGGCAGAATGGAGGCGAAGGATCCCCGGCAGAATCTGAACATCAACCTTGCCTCTTCGACGCTGGCGCAATGTCAGGGAACGGACACCTTCCAGGAGTCTGACTGGTTCTTTGAGCCGCAAGTCAAATTTCCTCTTGATTCCTCCGGCAATCAGGTGGAACTGAACTTGGGCACAACTTCTTCAACGGATCATTTCATGTCGATACCCGGAAAACTTTTGCCCGGTACCGATACGCAGAATACGTTTACAACTGTGGTCTCGCTTTCAGCGGCTCAATCAAACTCCGCTTCGACCAACCTTTTCGGCAAGCCGTCCGATCCGCTTGCCAGTGGCACGGCAGTTGATGATAGTATCGCGGACCGTGAGGTCGCCACGGATCCGGCATGGGCAGGCAGCAAACGGGAAGAGCATCTTTCCACCGCCTATATCCGCAATGCCCCCATGCGCAGCCCGTGGGAACTGGGGGCCATCCACCGCGGTGCTGTTTGGGAAACTTTGAACATCAAAAAAACTACGTCCGGCCAAGCACACAGCGCGAAGAATTGGACATCAGACGGCAGAAAATATTCCGACGGCGACGGCATTCTGCTGGATCAGATAAAAATGGCACCCTATTCCCGGGCCATGGGCAAGGTCAATCTGAACCGGATGAACAAGGATTTCGATCTCAACAAGCCCAAGACGTACGAGAATACACCAAGTGACAATGTTATCTACGCCTGGATGGGGCGGGCTTTGCTGAACAACCTGCGCTTGGGGCAGAATCTTCAGGATTTTTCGCAAAAAATTTTGGATAAATGGCCGGAAAAACCGGATAGTTCCCTATTCAGTGAAACCGTTGCGGATAATGTTCTGAATGAGATCTTCCAACGGGACTACCTCATGAGCAATCGTGCAGAATGGTTGCTGGAGACACAGTTGGACAAGAATTTGACAAAAGTTTTTGATGCGGCACAAACGCAAGCCGGCAGAACGATTTCGGGAGAAAAGACCGACGCGGAACGGGAGGAAATCATCGGCAAGATCATCAATCTGCTGGACACGAAATCTTCTTTGCCAAGCGAGTTCAAAGCTGTCGTTGTCGCACAGAACATCAAGGATATCGGCGGGACAAGCAAAGGAGAGAGCGTGACCAAGGTCTTTGGAGAGGACGGCGAGAGCACGATGAAGTGCAAACTCGGTACGTTTGACGTGGAAAAGGGAGAGAAGGTCCCGTATCATTACTTCGACGAGATCACCGGAGAAGAGAAGATGATGGTGACTTTCTCTCGGGATCCGGAAACCGGACGTATCGCAGTCAAGCACACCGAATACATTGACTGATATCTGTAAAATACCGGTTTGAACGGCAGATGGATCATCTCCGGACAAACCGGTTCTTTCTTGTTTTCTGAAGAGGAGTAAAATTTCAAAATGTCGCTTTTTGACCGTCAATACTGGAATCGGCGGCCTGTTGAGTCCGGTTCCCAAGGTCCTTCCGCCGGAGAGATGCTTTTTTTCATTCTTGGGATCAACGTTTTCGTCTTTTTTTTCAGCGATTCCCTGAACCCGCTTTTGGCGCTGGATTGTTCCGGCGGTCTGGTCATGATCTATCAGCTTGTCACCGCCGGATTCTGCCATGGGTCCATCGGGCACCTCATTTTTAACCTCTGGGGACTTTACCTCTTCGGCAAATTAGTGACCCCGTACCTTCGGGGATACGAGTTTCTATGGCTCTATCTCTCCGGCGTTTTAGCGGGGAATTTGCTTTATCTCGCCTTCAATTTCGGGACGAATACCAGTTTGCTCGGCGCTTCCGGAGCTGTTTGTGCAGTCATGGTCGCCGCCGCAATGCTGGAACCGGACCGCCGCTTTGTACTGCTCTTTGTGCCGTTCGCGCCGGTGCGGACCTCCACGCTTGTGATCTGCTACACTGTCATGGAGATCCTGATGGAACTTGGCGGTGCCGGCGGACAGGTCGCTCATCTCGCCCATCTCGGCGGTTTTGTCGGAGGCTATCTTTTTCTCCGCATCCTGCTGAAGGGAAGAACCCCTTGGGATCCTTTCCGCTGGATTCACAAACCAGTCAACTTCGTTGGCAACTCCGGGCAGGGAAACCCTTCCGGCACCTCCGGGAGCAGTGCCGCCGGGACGACAAATGGCGGACGGGTTTCTCCCGCTGAACTTGACGCCCTGTTGGATAAGATCTCCCGCTTCGGGATCAACAGCCTTTCCGAACAGGAAATGGCCCGCCTCCGGCAGGCACGGGAAGAAATGCGCAAAGGGATCTGATCATGCTTTCCACCGCACTTTTCGATTACGATCTGCCGGACGAACTAATCGCCCGCTATCCTGCCGCAAAACGAGATGGCTCCCGGATGATGGTCCTCGACCGGATCACCGGAGAAACCGAGATTATGCCTTTTTCCGAGATCAGCAACTTTCTTGCTCCCGGCGATCTTCTGGTGTGCAACAATACCCGCGTGCTGAAGGGGCGGATGTATGCCCGCAAAGCAGGCCGAGCGGATGGCGCCCGCTTTGAATTGCTCCTCCTGGAGCCTGTGAACGGCGCGACCAACGTATGGAATGTTCTTTTGAAACCCGGAAAAAGGGCCGTGCCCGGGACCTTCGCCGTACTGCTGGAGGAAAACGGAACGATCAATCCGCACGGCCATGGATTCACCGTTGAAGATAAAAATACCGATGGCAGTTACCGGATCCGTTTCAATGATCCCGATATCGCCATGCTGCAAGTCCGTTACGGACACGTTCCGTTGCCGCCTTACATCGACCGGGCCGCGGAACTTTCCGACGAGGAACGATATCAGACCGTTTATGCCACTCAGCCGGGAGCCGTTGCCGCTCCTACTGCCGGATTGCACTTTACCCCGGAGATCCTGAATAGCCTCCGGGCGAAAGGAGTCGGAGTTCAGGAATTGACGCTCCACGTGGGGGCAGGAACGTTCAAACCGGTCTCCTGCGAATTCGCGGAAGAGCACAAGATGCACGTGGAGGAGTTCTTCCTGCCCGATTCCGTTGCCGCAGCGGTCAACGCCACCCATGCAAAAGGACAGAAGGTCCTCGCGGTGGGGACCACAACGGTCCGGGTACTGGAAAGTTGCGCGAAACCGGACGGAACGGTGGTCCCGCAGCACGGAAGAACAGATATTTTTCTCTATCCTCCCCGCAAAGTTGTGGCGGAGGATATGCTTCTCACCAATTTTCACCTGCCGAAAAGCACGCTTCTGATGCTGGTGAGTTGCTTCTGTGACCGGGAGATGGTCCTCGCCGCATACGAACGAGCAAAAGCGGAGAGGATGCGTTTTTACAGTTACGGCGACTGCATGCTGCTGAAATGAGGTACTTCAAGCTGGAAACGTTCGTTCCGCCGGAATACGTGGAAAAGGTCAAATCCGCGCTGGCAGAAGCCGGAGCCGGACGCTACGGGGATTATGACCGCTGTTTCTGGTCTGTTCCCGGCACGGGAGAGTTCCGGCCGCTTGCCGGAAGTCATCCCTTCCGCGGCAGGGAAGGGGAGGTCTGCCGGACCCCGGAAATAAAGTTGGAGACGCTGGTGGCGGAACCTGCTCTCCCGGCCGTGAAGGCCGCACTGAAGGCTTCCCATCCCTATGAGACCCCGGTTTGTTACGTCACGGTACTGGCGGAATTTTGAAACAATGAGCGACACTCTTTTCATCACACTTCTCTGGCAGGATCCCAGTACTTTTTTCGCAGTGGCGTTTCTGGTGATCTTCTCGGTTTGCTGTCACGAATTCATGCACGCGTGGACGGCATTGCGCCTCGGTGATCCCACGGCGGCGAATGCCGGTCATCTGACCTTCAATCCATTCCGGCAGATGGGCGTGCTTTCACTCGTCACGTTCTGCGTTTTCGGGCTGGCATGGGGAAAGGTTCCCGTGGACACTTCACGGCTCAAAGGTCGTTTTGCGCCGGCGCTGGTGGCGGCATCCGGTCCGCTGACCAATCTTATTCTGGCGCAATTCTTTGTGATCGCGGCGGTTGTCCTCTACCGCTGGTGCGGTATTCCCGAATTCGCCTGCAATATGCTGCTCTACGGATGCGTGCTGAACTGGATTCTTTTCCTGCTGAACGCATTGCCTGTCCCCGGTCTGGACGGCTGGGCGGTTCTGATCCGCCTTTTCCCTGCGCTGGAAAAAAGGCAGAGCTCCGAGTGGGTCGGAGGCATCTCCTTTATTCTGATCGTGCTGCTGATGTTCGGATTTCCGCGTCTGTCCCTGCTGGGGTGGATCGTCTGCGGCATGGAAGCAAAGATCCTGCAGTCTCTGCTTGTCGCACTCTTTTAAGTTGTCACAGGAGGTCATTTTATGGGTCCCAATGAAAACCGTACTTCATCTCCCAGAGTCGACGTGGTCGCCGCGGTGGTTCGGCAGAACGGCAAGGTGTTGTTGGCCGACCGGCCATCGGGGAAACCGCCCTATGGCTGGGAGTTTCCCGGAGGAAAGCGGGAGCCGGGAGAGACTTTGAACGAGGCTTTGAAACGGGAATTGCAGGAGGAGTTGGGGGTGGATTCGCTGCCCTTGGATCTGCTTTACGTGACGGATGTCGGACGCATCCGGCTTCACTTCATCCGGACGCTGCTGCCGCAGAGTGCGGTCCCGCAGGGCAGGGAAGGGCAATCTCTCCGCTGGGCGGACCTGCATGGCGGGATCCCGAAGGACCTGCTGTCGGGAGATCTGGATTTTTGGAAGTTTTTGACTTTTTTTGAAACAGAAACAATTTTTTGACGAAAAATTCGTTAATTGTCCGGAAAGAACATGGAAGTGAATCAGGACGAAAAGCAAAATGCAGAGTTTGATCCCATTGTCACAGGTACCGCTGACAATGCGTTGATCGACGCCTACGAGCGCGGCGACGAGTATGCTTTCGAGTTGCTCTACAACCGCTATCGGCGCCAGCTTTACGGCTTCCTGAACAATTTGATCACGGATCGCTCCGAAGCGGATGAGGTGTTCGAAGAGACTTGGTTGAGAGTGATCGAGCGGCTGGCCTCCTATCGGGACGAGGGACGGTTCAGCGCGTGGCTGTTCCGGATTGCGCACAACATTTTTATTGACCGGTTGCGGCGGAAGAAGAACTTTGTCGAACTGGATCCCGAGGAGGCGGATGCGATTGCGGTCTCGAGCGGAAGCGATCCGGGACATCTCTCCCACTCCGCCGACCTCGCGGAAGCGATCCGCGATGCGCTGAAGAACTTGCCGGGAGACCAGCGGGAGGTATTCATCCTGCGGCAGCAGGATCTCTCCTTCAAGGAGATCGCGGAGATACAAGGGTGCTCCATCAATACCGCGCTGAGCCGGATGCAATACGCATTGAAGAACTTGCGGCGATATCTGCAGGACGTGGACCACGGAGACCTGCTGTGAACTCTGAAAAACAGAACGCGCATGTCCGGGAAAGGCATGCCCAAAAAAATTCGACTGAAAACGCATTTATAACATATACTCCACAAGGAGGACGATCATGAACCACATGTCAAAGATCAACGAGATGATCAATCTGGATCCTCCGGCGGAACTGAACCGCCGGATCCTCGCCGCCGCATCTCTGCACGCAAAGCACAATGCGTTCCGGAAACGGATCTGGGGCCGGGCCCTTTGGACCGCCGCAGCGGCCGCCGCCGTGGTCGTTACCGCATGCGGGGTCTGGTTCTACACGCCGGAAACGGAGGCTCCCGTCGACCGTGGTTCTTTGGATCGGAATGAACTGAATGCCCTCGCCGACTGGACCCAGGTGGAACAGGAGAGTTACAATCTCTCCATCAGCATGAACTCCGGCCTTGAAGCCGTCCAGGAAATGTAAGGCACATGGGAAAGATCGTTATGTTTCAACCATTCAGAACAAGTTGGACCATCGCAGCACTGGCGCTGATCGGATTGGCATGTGGCTGCGGCAGTTCCTCTCCTGCTGAAAAGGATTCCTCGCCGACCGGATCGCTGGCGGAACACTTTTCCGATCAGACGACGGCCGTGACGCCTGCAATTGCTTCTCCCAAAGCCGCGGTGTCAACGCCGGGCAAAGGGCCTGCGGAGGCAAGCAAAACGGACGCCGTCGCTCCGGTTCCGGCACAGCCGGATCCACCCGTGCTTGAACCCACCGTCAAAAACACGGATACGGCAGCAAATCCTCCGCCGGTCAACGTTAACGTACAGGTGAATCTGCCGGACCATACCCGCATCAGCACGTCAGGAGAACTGGAGCCGGAAGGCACCGATCTGTCGGTGGCTCTTCCGCCGCAGGATAAGCAGGGACTTCCCCATCCTCCGGAATCGGACCGGGGACGGGAACGGTTCCGCCGGGGACCCGGCATGTGGCGTCTTTACGCCCGCCTGACGGAAGGGGAACGGCGGGAACTGCGGGAACTTCAACTCAAGGATCCGGAACGGTACCGCAGCGTCATTCGCACAAAATTGGATGCGCTCTACGCCGAAGACATGGCCCGTCGCGAGGAACTTCGGACCCTGGTGCGGTCTTATCAGGAGACGGCGGATTCTGAACTGAAGGCCGACCTGAAACGGCGCATGACCCTTCTGGTCCGTTCGGATTTTCAGCGGAGACTCTCGGAAAACAGGTTGCAATTTGAGGATCTTCGTTCCCGTTCCATCAAATTGGAGCGGGAACTGGATAAGCGGGCCGCCAACGCGGAAGCCATCATCGCACATCAGGTGGATGAGTTGCTGTCCGGCCAGATCAATCTGGAAGACCCCCGGCATGGACGTCCCCATTCCAAGGACGCACCGCCGAAGGTCATGAGGCCCGGACACCGTCCGCCCCCGCCGCCGGCAACTCAACCTGCGGCTTCAAACGGAAAAAAATAATTTTGGAGACCACCGTTCTTCCACAAGAGCGATGGTCTTTTTCTTTTGGGATTTCGAAGGAGAAACGGTCCAATGAAAAATTTTTTTGTATGTTTCCTGACGCTGGGGCTGGCGGTGTCCGGATCGACGCTCCCGAAAAGCGATCTTGACGCGCTCAAGGAAAACAAGTCAGATTTTGTGATTTTCCTCCCCCAAAAAGCGACCACTCAGGAACACACCGCCGCTGAATTGCTCCAGCGTTACCTGATGCAGATCACGGGGACTAAATTCCCCATCCGCGTCGAATCCGCCAAAGATCAGCGCAGGGGGATCTTCATCGGCAACACCGCCATATCCGCAGGCGTCCGGAACGGTGAACCGCTGATCCCCGATGAGGTCTTCATCGTTTCCTCGCCGGAGAGGGTCATGCTCTGCGGGGGAGGGGCCAGGGGGACCATTTATGCCGTTCATGCGTTTTTGGAACGTCTCGGAGTCCGCTGGTGGGCCCGAAACGTTGAGACGGTGCCGCGTTTGAATTCCTTCACGGCGCCGGATTGGAAGCTTCGCCAGAGACCGGCGTTCCCTCTTGTCCGCTGGTGCATCGGGAAAGATACCGGCATCAGCATCCGGTTCAATGTGGCCTGCCGGAACAATCAATGGGGCCGGCTCCCAGCATCTTGGGGCGGCCACTATGAGATCGTCGGTTTTTGCCACACTTTTGCAAAACTGATCCCACCTTCGGAATTTGAAACCCATCCGGAGTGGTTCTGGCTTCGCAAAGGGCGGCGACAGGGCAAACACAAGGAGGGCCGGCTCTACGTCCATCAACTCTGTCTCTCCAACACTGAACTGCGCAAGGAGATCGTGAAGCGCCTGCTTGATTGGGCGGACAAGAATCCCGATGCGGATGCCATTTCCGTCTCTCCCAATGACAGCTGGCCGGGGGAGAACGGTTGCGAATGCGCGGAATGCAAGAAATTGAATCAGCAATACGGTTCCGCCGCCGGGCCGCTGATCCTCCTCCTGAACGAGGTAGCGGAGGCGGTTTCCCGGAAGCATCCGAAGATGTTGCTGGATACCCTTGCTTACCGCTATACCCGCAAGCCTCCGACCGGCTTGAAACTGCACCCCAACATCATGATCTGCCTCTGCGATATCGAGTGCGACTTCTCCAAGCCGCTGGACCATTCTGCCAACGCAGATTTTGCGACGGATCTAAAGGGTTGGCTGGCATTGACGCCCAACGTCCGCATATGGCACTACACCTCCAATTTTCAGAATTCTTTCATCCCTCATCCGGCGTTGCTGAATGCGGTGAAGGACCTGCGTTTTCTGCGAAAATGCGGTGTAAAAGGCATCCTTTTTGAGAATAGTCAGCCGCCCATCGGGGAATTCGGCGACCTTGCGACTTTGCGGACCTACGTTGTTTCCAAGCTCATGTGGGACCCCTGTCTCGATCAGGAAGCGCTCATGCAGGAATTTCTGGAGGGGTATTATGGTGCGGCCGCACCTTATTTGCGGGAGTACGTCACCCTGACGGCGGAAGCGGTGGATCGTTCCGGCGTCAGACTGGAATGTTTCCGCAAGACGTCAGACGACTGGCTGAAGCCGGACACCATCGAGAAAGCATGGCGGCTTCTCGACCAAGCGGAGAACGCAGTTGCGGCCGACCCTGTCCGGCTGGAGCGGGTGAAGGTGTTCCGACATCCGCTCACAGTGGCGGCGCTGGGTACATATTATCCCCAGTTGCAGAAAACGCTTGCGCTTCCTCCCCGCGATAAACTCGCCGCGACCACGATCGCTTTTGCGAAAAAGCACGGGATGAGCGATAAAAAGGTGGAGGAGTTGCGGAAATCGCTCATGGGGAAATGATCTCCGGATGATTTGGCGTGATTTTTGCTTTTTTTACGCGTACTCCCGTTGAAAACGGCGATAATCGGTGCTATATTTAACTCATGGAGTGCCAATGTAGCTCAGTTGGTAGAGCAATTCACTCGTAATGAATAGGTCATCGGTTCGATTCCGATCATTGGCTCCATTTTTTATGCCCTGATCCACACCCTGAAATTCCCCGGTTTTACGCTGAAAATAGTTGTGTTGCAGTCTCGTTGTACGCATTTTGGCCCTTTCCGATTCGTTGCCGATCTTTTCCGCTGATTTTCGACTATGCGAGGAAAAATTAACTCCATGGTCAGGGGAGGGGATCACTGCAGTTTCAGCTGCAAAAACATCATTCCCAGGGTGTTGTTCTCAAAAGTCCGGACCGGCTTGAATCCCTGGTTTCGAAAAAAACGAATACCGCATGTATCGTCTTCTGTAACACATACTTGCACCTTTTGATAGCCAGCATCCGATGCCTGCCCGATCAGAAATGCGAGCGCGAAATCCGCCGCGGTCCGGTCGGTGTAAAAGTCACGGATCCGCAGGGAATCATGCGAGCACTCCGTCAGCGAATAGGCGCCTGCTGTTCTGTTTCCAGCCATTACCATATAATAAGATGTCCCGGAATCCGCCGCAGAACACAGGGTTTCAAGATCATCATAAGTTCCCGGAAGGTTGCTCTGAAGAAAGCAAAACAGCGTTGCAAATCCATCGGGTCCGGTGACGCGGAAAATCTCCATGCGCTCCGGCATCAGAAGAGCTCTCCCTGCACCATCGGGGAGTCGTTCTCCGGCTCCGGCTCACTTTTGGAGCAGACTGGTGCCGGAGCAGGGGAGGTCATTGCAGAAAAAAGGTCCGGTTCCGTATCGGTTTCGGCAGAAACAGCAGGCTCCTTGTCCGGGGCAGGGGAGGCATTTTCTGCTCCGGGGATATCCTTGAGCAGCCGCTGAAGATCGTATTCCCGGCAGATGGCCGCGATCGCTTTCCAATCCGGGGCCTTCTTTTTAAGCAGAGAAAGCGGTTCGGAAAAATCATCCGGCAGGTCCGTTTTCAGCCGGACCAAGCCTAAATTACGGGCAAGCAACTCCCCCTGTCCGGCCATCTTTGCCGCATAACGGGTCCCGGTAAAACGTTCCGGATCGTTCATCCATGATTCAATGGCGCCGTAGGTATTCAGAATCTCCGCCGCCCCCTTGGGACCGATCCCGGTGACGCCTTTGATGTTGTCCGCAGAATCTCCCACGATGGCGAGATAGTCCGCGATCAGGGCAGGGGGGACTCCGAACTTCTGCAGGACCTCCACCCTTCCCCGCTCCTCAAAACCAGGCCCCGAAGAGGCCGGCGCCAGAATATGGATCCGATCGTCCACCAACTGGGAAAGATCTTTGTCGGAAGTGATGATCCGCACGGGACGGTCAATAACGTTGCGGCAAAAACCGCCAATCAGATCGTCCGCTTCGTAATCAGCATGCTGGAGCAGGGGCCATCCGAAAGCCGCTGCGGCCTCCCGGATTGTCGGCATCTGCGCTTTCAGATCGTCCGGCATCGGCGGACGGTTCGCTTTATACTCCGGATTCAGCTCCATGCGGAAGGAAACTTTACCGCAATCCCAAAGCATAGCTCCGCAATCCGTGGCGCAAGTCCGTTCAATCCCCAGCAGAAGCCGCAGAAAAACAAACAAAGCATTGGTGGGACGGCCGGCATGATCGGTCAGCCGACGCATGGCATAAAAGGAACGAAACACCTGACTGTAAGCATCGATCAGGATCAACGAGGAGCACTGATTCATATTTGATAACCCATCTGCAAAAATTTCAGAAAAAAAGGTCAAGGCCGGCGATTCAGACACTTACGAGGAGTAATTGTGAAGAGGAGAAATTGCGTATAAGGAGCCCAAATAACCGACCTTGACAGCAATATTATACCGAATAACAGATGTTTTGTCAAATGAAAAAATGAATTTTTTCAAGAAAAATCGTACCGATTCGTTTTTTCTATGTAATATTTCTCATGACCGGAATCATGAAAAGTATTCCGAAATGGTTCAACGACAATGATTGTCTGTAAATGTCCACGATGATGTCAGGAAAACGAAAGGTTTCTGACAAAGTTATTGACAGGCTGCATTATTTGTTTTGTAACATATTATATATCAAAGTGTTAATTGCAATACCCCTGCCCTGCATCACGGCGTCAAACTTAACATAACATATATTATGCGNNAAAATGCGGTGCAAGGGCACATTTTCCCCTCTGATTGCGCTGTCGCAGGAAAATCGCGGTGCAAGGGCACATTTTCCCCTCTGATTGCGCTGTCGCAGGAAAAGCGCGGTGCAAGGACACATTTTTCCCTCTGATTGCGCTGTCGCAGGAAAAATGCGGTACATTGCGCTGTCGCAGGAAAAGCAACGTTTTTTGTTCATTTTCTCACCCTGGTGCCGACTGATTGTGCTGTCGCAGGAAAAACTGGTGCAAGGACACATTTTCCCTCTGATTGCGCTGTCGCAGGAAAAGCAACGTTTTTTGTTCATTTTCTCACCCTGGTGCCGAAAGACATTGTTTAACCTACTTAATGGCTGTTAATCTGTTGTCAACTTATTAACAATGCGATTTTGATTTCAGTTGATTCCATTGACAGGTAATATTTTATGAATCAACACCTGCCCTTTTGTTTATGTTATTAACTTAACATAACATATATTATGCGACATTACATGTATGGAAAAACGGCTGCCAAAATGGCGTGACCGCCACATGGTATGACGGACACGATGATTCGCTGAATGGATTACGAACGGAGGGGCTATTCTATATCTCTCGTCTATTATATCCTATTCGGGCACTTCTTCCGGGACGTCGCGATAGTCGCAGAGTTCGCCGCGGTAGTTTCTGAAATGGATGATCCGGCCGTCGGAACCGATCCGGTGTTCCGGAGAGAACCCGACTTTCCCAAAGCCGCCGGGGAGGTCCACCATGAACCGTGGGACCGCCATGCCAGTCGTCCAGCATTGCAGGGAGTCGATCAGATCGATCCCGCGCTGAAGCGGAGTTCGGAAGTGCCGGGTCCCATAGACCAGATCGCATTGAAAAAGATAATATGGTTTGACCCGGGCCTTCAGCAGTTTCTGTAAGAGTTCCTTCAGGATCGCCGGATCATCGTTGACGCCCTTCAGCAGGACCGTCTGACATCTAAGCGGAATTCCGGCATCGGCCAGACGTTCCAGCGCGGCGATGGATTTCGGAACGAGTTCCGCAGGATGGTTGACGTGGACGTTGACGTAGAGCGGATGATATTTTTTTAGCATCCGTACCAGTTTCACGGTGATCCGCTCAGGGAGAACGGAAGGCGTCCGCGTCCCGATGCGGATGATCTCCACGTGGGGGATCTCCCGCAAACGCCGCAAAATTGATTCCAGCCGGGAGTCCGTCAGCAGAAACGGATCTCCGCCGGAGACCAGAACGTCCCGCAATTCAGGATGTTTTCGGATGCAGTCGATCCCCTCCTCCACACGGGCCGGATCGAAATCGATCTTCTGTCCGAACCTGCGTTTTCTCGTGCAAAAACGGCAATAGGAGGCGCATTCTCCGGAGACGAAGAGCATGCAACGGTCGGGATAACGCTTCACGAGGATGCCGGGGACCAGCGCATGCGGCCCCTCCCCCAGCGGGTCCTTCATCAAGTCTGGATCGTCCTCCAACTCGGCGGGGTCCGGAATGCATTGACGGAATATCCCGTCGCCCTTCTCCTTGATTAGGGAGAGAAAATGTTTCGTCACGCGAAACCGGAATGTTCCGGCCACCCGGCGCAGGGTATCTTCGGGAAGTTGAAACTTCTTTGCGATCACAGCCGGGTCGGAGACCGCTGACTGCAGGATTTTTTGCCACCGTTCCATTGCTCGAAAAAATTTCCATAAAGCGGATCTGTTGTCGCCGTCAAATATAACCTGAAATCCTGCTGTTTTCAACCGAAAGTCAGGTGTATAAGGCGTATTTCCGCCCGGAACCTCCCTGCCCTGCCGTTTTTGATTTGAAATCGCGTGCGCGAGCATGTAAATTATATGGTGTGGAATGTCACTCAAATTGTTCCGGCGATGATCTCCCGGAACGGAAACCGGAAAAGAGGCTTTATGGAACTGCAATTCTTCAATACTTTTGAGCGGCGGATCATGCCGTTTCACGCGATCCAACCGGGAAAAGTCGGGATGTACACCTGCGGTCCCACGGTTTATAACTTCGCTCACATCGGCAACTTCCGGGCCTACACCTTCGAGGACGTCCTGCGGCGGACGCTGGAGTACTTCGGCTACGAGGTCCGGCAGGTGATGAACCTTACCGACGTCGACGACAAGACCATCCGCGACTCCAGGGCCGCCAAGTTGCCGCTGCGGGAGTTCACCGCCAAATACAAGCAGGCCTTCTTCGAGGACATCAAGACCCTCAACATCGAGCCTGCGGAAGTCTATCCCGCCGCCACGGATCACATCAAGCAGATGATCGCTTTGATTCAGATCCTCATGGACAAGGGAATCGCCTATCAGGCGGAAGACAAATGCATCTACTTCTCCATCGCCAAGTTCCCCGATTACGGAAAGTTGGCCCGGATCGACCGGGAGAACCAGCGTGCCGGCGTCCGCATCAACACCGATGAATACGCCAAAGATGCCGTTGCCGACTTCGCGCTATGGAAGGCTTGGGACGAGGCCGACGGAGACGTTTTCTGGGAGAGCCCGTGGGGGAAAGGCCGTCCGGGATGGCATATCGAGTGCAGCGCCATGTCCAGCGAATACCTCGGTTCCAGTTTCGACATTCACACCGGCGGCGTGGACAATATGTTCCCCCATCACGAGGACGAGATTGCCCAGAGCGAAGCCGCCACCGGCAAGAAGTGGGTCAACTACTGGCTCCACTGCGAGCATCTGATGCTGGACGGCGAGAAGATGTCCAAGTCCCTTGGCAACTTCTACACCCTGCGGGACCTGCAGGGCAAGGGGTGGAGCGGCCGCGAGATCCGCTGGGTCCTGATCGGCGCCCACTACCGCAAGAAGCTGAACTTCACCTTCGATGCCCTCGCGCAAGCCCGGGAGACGCTGAACAAGTTCGGAGAACTTTTCGACAGGATGCGGAGTATCACCGCTGCTGGAGACGGTTCCGAGATCTTTTCCAATATCGCGGAGCGCAAGGAGCAGTTCAAAAACGCCATGGCTGACGATCTGAATACCGCCGCCGCGCTTGCCGCTCTTTTCGAACTTTCCCGCAGTGCCAACAAATTGGCCGACGAAGGTGCACTCTCGCAGGCCGGAGCGCAGGCGGTGCTGGCGGCCTTCCGGGACTTCGACCGGGTGTTGGGGGCGCTGGCCGTGGATGAGGTCAGGACCGCTGAAGCGTTCCCAGAGGACGTGGTCTCCCTTGCAGAAGCCCGTTCCGCCGCACGGAAGGCGAAGAATTTTGCCGAGAGCGATCGGCTCCGGGCAGAGATCGGCAAACTGGGATACGCCATTGAGGACGCTCCCGGCGGAGTCTATAAGCTGAAGAAACTGTAATTCCCTCCCCTGTTCCATAACTCTGTAAAGAGGCTGGTGGATCAACTCTCACACCGAGACAAAGGAACGCCCTCCGGCGCCAAAACCGGAGGGCGTTCTATTGCTATAGATCAACTCTTCATCGGAAGTCTATCATCATTAACCCGGGAAGCGGGACTCCCCTCCCCCCGGTATTCGATGATGAAGGATGCCGAATCTCACTCCTTGTCCTTCTCGACCTCAGCCTGATGTTTGGCGATGACCTCATTGGCCACGTTGGGCGGGACCTGCTCATAGCGGGCGAACTCCATCTCGAAGGAGCCGCGCCCCTGTGTCATGCTCCGCAGTTCGGTGGCGTAACGGGCCATTTCTGCAAGCGGGACCTCCGCCTGCACGATCTGAAGACCTTCCTCTGCGGACATTCCGAGGACCCGGCCGCGTTTGTGGTTCAGATCGCCGGTGATGTCGCCCAAGTAGGTGTCCGGGATCATGATGTCGACCTTCATGACCGGCTCCAGCAGGACCGGCTTGGCCTGACCGATGGCCTCGCGGAAGGCCATGCGTCCGGCGATCTTGAAGGCCATTTCGTTGGAGTCCACCGGGTGATACTTGCCGTCATAGACGGCGACCCGGATGTTTTCCACGGTGCAGCCCACCAGCGGACCGGAGGCCAAGACCTCCTGCACGCCCTTTTCCACCGCCGGGATGAAGTTCTTCGGGATGGTGCCGCCGACGACTTCGTTGGAGAATTCGTATCCGTTGATGTTGGGTGAGACCCGCAGAAACACTTCGGCGAACTGTCCGGCGCCGCCGGTCTGCTTTTTGTGACGGTAGTGTCCATCGCCCGCGCCCGTGATCGTTTCGCGGTAGGCGACCTTCGGAGTCGAGAGCACCGCTTCGACCTTGAACTGTTCCTTCAGACGGCGGTTGACGATCGCAAGCTGCTGGTCGCCCATGCCGCAGAGCAGCAGTTCATGAGTTTCCGTATTGCGCTCGAGATGGACCGAAGGCATGCATTCGAGGATCTTGTTGAGTCCGGTGACGATCTTGTCGTCATCGCCCGACTTCTGCGCCGAGACCGCGTAGAAGGTGACCGGTTTCGGCGGCTCGACACCCGGGAGTTTCCGCGCCGACGGATTGGTCGAAACGGTATCGCCGATATGGGTGTCCTTGAGTTTTGCGACGGCGATCAGCATACCGGGCTGAGCTTCGGAAACCGGGGTCTGGTTCTTGCCGCTCATCACGAACATCGAACCGAAACGCTCCTTGGTCCCGGTCGTCAGATTGCTGACATCGACATCACCGCGGAACGTTCCGGAAATCACACGGACGAAGGAAAGCTGTCCGGTGAACTGGTCGTTGAGTCCCATGAAGCAGACGCCGAGGGCGTCGCCGGTCTCGCTGATCTCCAGATCGGCGCCGTCGACCGTCGCGTACTCGAACGGAGTCGGGAACATCGTGTCTATCATGGCGAGCAGTTCATCGACGCCGACACCGGTGACCGCACTGCCGGGAACGACCGGGATGGTCTTGCCCGAAAGGACGCTCTTGCGCAGACCGGTTTTGATCTCCTCTTCGGTCAGTTCTCCGCCGTCGAGCACGCGCATCATCAGCTCGTCATCGGTTTCGGCGATGGCATCGGTCCACAGCTGACGGCACTCCGCGATCTGATCCGCGATCTCCGCCGGGGGATTGGGCTCGAAGACGCTGACGATCTTTCGAAAACTTCGCCTCTTTGCCGAGCGGCCAGTAGAGCGGGATCACCACGTTTTTGCCGTGATTCTTGCGCATCTGCTCAATGGTCGCGTCGAAATCGGCGCGTTCCTTGTCGATGCGGTTGACGAAGCCGAAACGCGGCACTCCGCGTTCGCGGGCGGCTTTCCAGGCGCGGGCGGTCCCAATCTGCGGACCGTCGACGGCATCGACGACGACCAGCGCGGCGTCACAGGCGCGGACGGCGCCGACCATCTGCCCCAGAAATTCGCTGTATCCGGGGGTATCGACAAAGAAAAGCTGTTTTCCGTTCCAATTACAGCTGCAGAGAGACGCCCAGATGCTCGATCCGCGCTCGTGCTCATCATTCATGAAGTCGGAAACCGTATTTTTGCCTTCGACCGTTCCCGGTCTGGCAATGGCTCCCGCCTTGAAAAGGATCTGCTCGCACAAGGTGGTTTT
>DCGG01000165.1:202-341 GCA_002315455.1 Lentisphaeria bacterium UBA1784 | reverse complement strand
ACAACGAAGTTTCTGTTATCGATCACTTTGCCCATAAATCCCCCTTATCGATGAATTTGATTGATTTTTACCGTTTTTTCCGGTCTTTGTCTAACAATAGCAGTATTTCCGCCATTTTGCAAGTCAAAAATCAAAAAAA
>DCGG01000165.1:0-181 GCA_002315455.1 Lentisphaeria bacterium UBA1784 | reverse complement strand
AAAATTTTTTCAAGCTTTTCCATATTTTCAGAAAATCCGGTTCTTTTTCAGCAATTATATGGCTATTTTACTTTTTCCTTTATTTTATCCGCTCAATGTCATTCCGGTTGCTTTCGGCGATGATGTAGTGCGGACGTTTTTTTGTTTCCACATAAGTCTTGGCAATGTATTGTCCCATGAT
>DCGG01000094.1 GCA_002315455.1 Lentisphaeria bacterium UBA1784 | reverse complement strand
CCGCTGTTGATAATGTTCCCGGATGTAGGCGAAAACGGGGGAGAGTTCATCCTCCGGCATCCCGCTGAAATCCGGCGGCAATTCTCCGCTCTCCCTCGTCACGGAGGCCAGCAGCTGCATCATCAGTCCGGAACAGATGCACTCATATCCTTCGTTCTTCCCCTCCAGTTCCCGGATCAGGTGCTCCAGCAAGCCTTCCAGCAGTTTCAGCCGGTGCACCGGACAGATTCCGCCGCCCCGCTTCGTCAACATTTCAAGCCGCCGGATGCCGGCTTCGGAGAGCAGTTCCGGAAGAAACATCACGTTGTAAAAACTGGTCCCCAGCGGGAGCGCATATTCATGGGTCGCTTCGGGAGCAATCAGAAAGACCGATCCCCGCTGGACCGGGAAACGTCTTCCGTTGACTGCACACCACCCCTCCCCCTGCAGGAAGATCATCAGTTCATAGCAGTCGTGAAGGTGTGCCGGTTCCTTGGGCCGCGAAGGCATTTCCATGGTCACCCCCAGCGGAAGCGGCGTCGGACAATGGCTGCGCAGTTCATAACGTAACATGGGTCCTTCTCCCTCGATCGTTTGCGTTTCGTTAGAAATATAATCCCGGCCAGTCGGTTTGCAATCGAAAATCCCGACTTTTTTCTCTGTTTTTGTGCATTTAATACAAAAAATGATATTATCGTTACAATTTTTCCTGTATTTTAGCTCTACCTTAATAGGGAAAAACTATCATCAACCCGGCACGGCCGCGGCCTGCCAAAACAGGAGCCAGCACACCATGGATATCATGCCCCCCGACGTTCTCAAAAGCAAGTTACTGGGATGTTTCCTCGGGAAAAACATCGGAGGCACCCTCGGCGCCCCCTTCGAAGGACGGACGGAGATCAATGATCTCACCTGGTACTCAAAAGCCCCCAAGGGCAATCCCCTGCCTAACGATGACCTTGATCTGCAGTTGGTGTGGCTCTCCATGGTGGAGTTCTACGGGCTGGACCGCCTGACTCCCCGGCTCATGGGAGAATACTGGATCAGCGCCATCACCGGTCCTTGGGGCGAATACGGCAACTGTCGCTGGAACTGCATGAACGGCATCTTCCCGCCCCTCTCCGGTGCCTGCGACAACGAAAAATGGAAATTCAGCAACGGCGCCTGGATCCGCAGCGAGATCTGGGCCTGCCTCTGCGCCGGGCGCCCGGACGATGCCATCCGCTTCGCGTGGCTGGATGCCTGCGCCGACCACTGCGGCGAAGGGATCTATGCCGAGATGTTCACTACGGCGCTGGAGGCCGCGGCATTCTGCTGCTCCGACATGGACACGCTCCTCAAGATCGCCCTCAACAAGATCCCGCAGGAGTGCAAAGTCCGCAAGAGCGTCGAGCTGGTGACCTCCGGCTTCGCCGCCGGGAAGACCTGGCAGGCCGTCCGGGAGGAAGTGGTGGCCTTCAACGAGGATCTCGGCTGGTTCCAGGCCCCTGCCAACGTGGCCTTCACGGTCATCGGTCTGCTCTATGGACAGGGGGATTTCGGCAGTACCGTCTGCATCGCCGTCAACTGCGGCGACGACACCGACTGCACCGGAGCCTCCGCCGGAGCCATCATGGGCATCCTGTACGGTGCGGAAGCCATTCCCGCCAAGTGGCGCGATCCCATCGGCGACGGCATCGAGACCTGCGCCTTCAACCACTTCCCCCTGCCGATTCCGGCGCCCAAGACCGTGACGGAACTGGTGGAGCGGATCCTGCGCTGTCGCGCGATCCAGATCGTCAAGGAGCCGGAGATGGCATCCCCGGAGCCGGACTTCTTTACTACCAAGACAGCGGAATACCTCTGGGACCGTCCCTCGCTCGCGCAGGAGTACGACGTCTCCTTTGCAACCCTTACCGTCAAGTATCCGGAAGGCCCATTCCTGACCGGCGGGAAGGCGGTCCCGCTGGATCTGGAGATTCGGGATTGCATCCCTGCGAGCTGCGTGGTCCGTTTCCGCTGGCTTCTGCCGGAAGGCTGGACCACCGCTCCCGGCGAACTTCTGCTGGGGTGCCGGAACTTCAGCTTCACCCACATCGGATGCACCATCACTCCGCCGGAAGTGCTGACGGACGCGATGTACTATCTTCAGCTTGAGATCACCCATGAACAGCATCGCGGCCCCATCGTCGTGACGGTGCCTTTCCGGCACAAGGGAGCGGTCAACCTCCCCGCGTGCCAGGGCGATACCGTCAGCGACAATGCCCGCCGGATGCTGACCGTTGTGGGACAGGTGGAACAACTGTCAAAATAAACGCGCAGGAAACCTCTTCATGAAATCCTTTGTTGCCATTCTTGCTCTTGCCGCTCCTCTGTTGCTGTCGGCGGAGCCGGCCGGACAGGTTTCCGCCACGGAACAGGGCTGGCCCGGTTCTGTGCCCGGCGGCTGGCAGGCTCCGGAATCCCCGGCGCTCTGGAAGGCCGATTTGGACAACATTTCCATCTCCGACCTCTCCGTCGAATACCATGCCGGCGCCATGGGGACCGTGGAACTCGTCACGACTCCGGACTCCAACGGCAAAAAAGTCCTGCGGATCACCAAACGGAACCGTGCGGGATACATCACCGTCCGTCCGGTCAAGGGCTTTCCGCTGAAGCCGGGAGCCAAGATCCAGCAGGCGGTCCGGATACAGGGGCACGAGGCCACGCCGGAATACAGCCTCGGCTTTGTCGTCATTCAGGATCCCTCAGGGCGGCTGATGCGGAACGGCAATTTCAACGGGGACTTCCCGGGAGGTCCCCGGCAGAAACTGCTGATCAACGCGCTCCCCGGCACGTGGGAACGAAAACTCTCCTACTATCAGCAACCGGAAAAGGGCGGAGAGATCCGTCCGGTCATCGTGGTCTCCGGCGCCTCCTCGGTCTCCCTCTGGAGCGACTGGGTGCTGGAGGACTATGACGCAGCCGCCAAGGTGTGGCGGAAGTCCCTGCCCTACAAGGGACCAAAGGTACGGGATGACGAAAAGATTCCGAGGGACAAATTCAAAGCGGCCTTGGATGCGGATTCCGACCATACCGCCAAGGTCGGCATGGCCAATGGCGGACTTCAGCTTCTGGTGGACGGGAAACCGGTGGTCCCGGTGATCTACAAGAGCAAGGCGCTCTCCCTCAAAAACTACTTCGCCGGGCGCATCCTGCAGGAGAATGGCATCAGGATCCAGGTGACCACCATCCGTTTCGGCAAGGTCAGCGGCCGCCCCTACCGCAAGGGCTTCTGGTCCATGAAAGACGGAGTCGACGTCAAGGCCGCCGCCGAGCGGGTCCGGGATGCCATGCGGGCCTCGGACAAGAGCAACTTCATCCTCTCCTTCGAAATGGATGCCCCTTACGACTTCGGGGAACGCCATCCCGACGAAGTGTGGCGCACCGAGGATGGAAAAATAGTCTATGGCAGTTACGTTCACGCCCTGCCGCTGAACGTGCAAAAGATACCGCACTCCTACTGGCCGTGGGCCTCCAATCACTCCCTCGTGTGGAGAAATGCCCTCAAGGAGGTTATCGCGCAGTTCGTGGAGGAACTGAAACGTTCCGGCTTGAGCAAGCGGGTCATCGGAGTCCACCTCTCAGGATATCACGATCATCAGTTTTCCGCGATCTATCCCGACTTCAGCAAGCCGGCGAAGGAAGCCTTCCGCACTTGGCTCCGGGAGAAGTACAGGACCGACGCGGCGCTCTGCAGGGCGTGGGGCCGTTCCGGACTGCAGATCGCAACGGCAGAGCCGCCCTCCTTCGGCAAGGAATTGTTCTTTCAGCCGGGGAAGGATCAGGACAAACTGGACTACTATACCTTCCTGAAACACGCTCCTTTCCGCATGCAGGAGGATATCGCCGCCTTCATCAAGCGGAGTTTCGGCAAGGAGATCGTGGTTCTTCGCTGGTGTCAGGCGGCCTTTTCCTGCTATTACGTGGGAGCCTACGACATCACCCCCTTCCTGGACTCCCCCTCCATCGACGTCATCGTGGCCCAACCGAATTATCAGCGCCGCCTCCCCGGAACCGCCTGTGGAGTCCGCATGCCGCTGGCCAGTTTCAGCCGCCACAACAAACTCTTTTTGAACGAGTTTGACCTGCGTACCTACGCGGGGGACTTCATGACGGAGACCGCCTGCTTCAACGCCAGCCGCGCAAACGATTTCACCGCGTGGGAAAATCAGGACAAGAGACTCGCCGGACAGATGATCGCCAACCGGCACGGTTACTGGTACTACGACATGTACGGCGGCTGGTTCTCCGCGCCCGAGATCGCCAGGGAGATCGGCGAGAATGCCGAAACGTACCGGAAGATCGCTTCCGCACCGGCCCGGAAATGGAGCCCCTCTGCCGCCTTTGTCATCGACGAGGAGGGATTACGGTACCACAATCTGCCGTATCACGAACACTTCTACAGTATCGAGAAACTGCTTTCCGATCAAATGCAGATCCTTGCAGCGAGCGGAGTCCCCTGCGACGTCTGGCTGGCGGAGGACTTCATCCGGGATCCCGGCCTTGCGAAACAATACCGGACCATCGTTTTCTGCGGCATGCTCAACGTCGACCAACGGCGCCGAAAGATGCTGGACGCACTCCGCAACGATGGCCGCACGCTGATCTATCTCGCTGATACCGGACGGGTCGGCGGAGCCGATGCCACCGGCTTTCAGTTCAAAGAGAGCCCGGCGGGAAAATCCCATGAAGTGTTTCCGGCTCCCGGAGTGAAGGTCAACGTCATGAGCGCCATGCACAACACTCTCGTAGAGGATTTTTTCCGCGCCACGGGAGACTCTTACCATCCCGGGCGCTTCCTCGCGCAGAAAGCGCCCGGAGACAAAGTCTATGCCACCTACGCCGTTGACGGAGCGCCGGCCATTCTTCAGCGCAAGACCGGAAACGCGCAGTCGGTCTGTCTCTGTTCCGGCGGCGGGTTGACTCCCGAACTCTTTTCGCAACTGGTCAAAGAGTCCGGCGGATACGTTCCCGGACGCCCCGGCGTCCAGATCGACATGAGCGGGGATTTCGTCTCGCTCCATGCGCTGACGCCGGGACCATACCGTTTCCGTCCGCCCCTGCCCTCCAGGGTGCTGAATATCAAGACGGGAGAGTTCGTCTCCCCGGATGCAGATGGTCAGATCCCCATGCTCCTGAATGCGGGGGAAGTCCGCTGGTTCCGGCTCCTGCCGCGTTAATAAAGCTCCATACCGGCCGGAAAAAACCAGACTGCAAAGGTGTTTTTTTCTGCAAACGCCTTGCAATCATGGTGATTGCGGTGTATATTACAAAGATGTTTTCGTATTCAACTGGAACAATCATAAATCAAAAAGATCAGGAGTACAATATGTTCAGTGCATCCGACCTCAAGAAAGGCCTGAAGATCGAGATCGACGGCGCGCCGTGGGTCATCACAGAGTTCGAGTTCTGCAAACCCGGAAAGGGCACCGCGCTCTACCGCTGCCGCATGAAGAACATGATCACCGGCATCGGCATGGAAAAAACCTATCGTCCCACCGACAAGATCGACGAACCCAATATCGAAGAGCGGGAGCTGGATTATTCCTACTTCGACGGACACAACTACGTTTTCAGCGATGCCACCACCTTCGAGGAAGTAGTCGTCGCCCCCGACAAACTTGGTGATCGCGCCTACTTCCTGCTGGAGAACAGCACCTGCAATTTCGTGATCTTCAACGGCGAACCCATTGAGATCACCCTCCCCACCTTCATCGAGAAGGAGATCGTGGAGACCGAGCCGGGCGCCCGCGGCAACACCGCCACCAACGTGATGAAGCCCGCCAAGTTGGATAACGGTTTTGAGATCCAGGTTCCCCTCTTCATCAATCAGGGCGACATCGTGAAGATTGACACCCGGACCGGCGCTTATGCCGAGCGGGTCAGCAAGGCCTGATCTGCGTGTCTCATTTGCCGACCATAGATAATCTCGCATTGCGTTCGCGTTTTCTGCATGCAGTGCGGGATTATTTTTATCGCCACGGTTTTCTGGAAGTGGAAACGCCGGTGGTGATCCCCGCTCCGGCCCCGGAGGAGTATATCGAATCCATCGGAGCCGAGACCGGTTTTCTGCGCACCAGCCCGGAACTTGCCATGAAGGAACTGGTCTGCGCCGGAGCGGAAAAGATCTTCCAAATAGGCAGCGCCTTCCGGGCGGAGGAACGGGGCCGGAAACATCGGGAAGAGTTCACGATCCTCGAATATTATGCCGTCGGCTGGGATTACCGCGAACTTGCGGATTTCACGGCGAAGATGTTCGCTTCTGCGGCGATAACCGCCACGGGGCGCGCGCCCCTCACCTATCAGGGCAACACCATCGACTTGAGTTACGTGGAATACGTCACTGTGGATGAAGCGTTTCAAAAGTACGCCGGCGTCTCCGCTTTTGCCGCGGACGCGGACGGTTCCTTCGATGAACGGATGGTGACCAAGGTGGAGCCGAATCTCGGTCGCCACGGATTGACCTTTCTCATGGACTATCCTGCTGCGCGGGCATCGCTCTCCCGGCTCTCCAAACGCGACCCGAGGGTAGCGGAACGCTGGGAGATCTATGCCTCTGGGATCGAACTGGGAAATGCTTTCGGCGAACTGACCGATGCGAATGAGCAGAAACAGCGTTTCGATGCGGCGTTGCAGTTCCGCGCCGAACAGGGCATGAAGCCTTACCCGGAAGCCACCGACTTTCTGGAGGCCCTCCGCAAGGGGATGCCGGAATGTTCCGGCTGTGCGCTTGGCGTGGACCGCTTGGTCATGCTGCTGGCGGATGCCTATTCCATTGACGAAGTCCGGATCTGACTTCCGGAATCTTGCTACGATCCCGTCTTGAGATCGTTTCTTTGCCAACAAAAGGGCCGGACACCGATCATGGAGTCCGGCATTTGTTTGCGTTTTTTTGCAAAAAAAGGGCCGGACACCGATCATGGAGTCCGG
>DCGG01000115.1:612-4030 GCA_002315455.1 Lentisphaeria bacterium UBA1784 | reverse complement strand
ACTCCGCTGGAAACATAGATTGTTGCCATGATTTTTCTCCCTGATTCAAATTCCGGTTTTATTTATTGCAATCCAATCGGCGGATAATATATCCTTCTGACAAAAAAATTGCAAGCAGGGGTGCAAAGCGGGGCAAAGACGTACGAAGAGACGCCTCACCAAACGGTGCGGAAAAGCTGGTCCTCCAGCACGATCTGCAACTCGAAAACGTCAAAGCCGGACTGCAGGCGCAGTTCGTGCTCCCGGGCCCATGCGATCAACGCATCCCGGGCAGGCTCCGCCGCCGCTGTGCCCGTCGTCCACAACTCCACCAGCATCCGGGCGTAAAGCCGGTTCCGCTCAACGTGCAGAGCCAGTTGCTCCCAAGACTCCCGGACCGCCGGGACCGCCGAAGACTTTCCCATCTCCAATGCAGGAAGCACCGCGCTGACCGCGTGTTCCAACTCCTCCGGAAGGGTTGCAGCCACGCGGAGGCGCTCCTCCCGGGTTCCCTCCCCCCGGATCAGTTCGGGATGAAACACCTCCGAACTCCGCCTGAAATACTCCCGGGCCGCCGAAGCCCCCTCCGCTCCGTAGGCGTCGCGGAAGAACTCCTCCGCGATCCCGTCGAAGGGAAGTTCGGGATCCCACAGGGTCCGCGCCATGGCCGTCATCGCGAGGGTGTTTTTCCCCAACGCCCTCTGGTTCTGACAGCTGACCAAACCGTCCAGACCGAGTTTTTTCAGATTCCGGCAATCCTCCTGCAGGACCCGGGCATTGGCGTAGTAGCCGGGGTCCTTCAGGTAGTCCCACATCAGATGGTAGTCGAAATCGAAGGAGGCCCCGGGGAACCGTGCCTTCCAGCCGTCCAGAAAGCGGAGGTTCGCCGCCGGTTCCTTCGGCATCACGAGGCGGTTCCGGGTGTACTCCGGGAGCGTGATGGAATCATCCCGCTCCGTCGGGAACGGCGCCGAATAACTCCGGGTGATGGGCGCAAACATCAGGATGAAGCGGTCAGAGTTGTGCAGTTGCACCTTCTCCGGTGCCCACAGCAGATCGAAATAGATGAGGAAAACAATCCGTACGGGCAGCCCCGCCGCAGTCAGGCGGTCGTCCAGATCGTTGAGCATCTGCGCATACCAGTCGGAGGGACGCATTTGCGTACAGCGGCCGCATTCGCAATGGTTGTTGAAGCCGTCCGCGAGCCAGAAGTGGATCACGTCCACGTCGGGATTCTTCCCCGCGAAATCCACGATGGCGGAGAGCATCTTCTCCCGGACTTCGGGATTGCCGTAGCAGAGGTTGGTGTTCAGCGGGATCTTCTCCCACAGTTCCCGCTTGCCCTTCACTTCGGCGAAGAAACCCGCCGTTTCCGCCGGGATCGGTTCCTCGTAGGGATACCAGCCGATGCCCCGGATGCCGAAGGGTTCGCAAGTCCAGCCGTGACCCACCATCTGCAGTTCCAGGTCCCGTGCTTTGATCTCCCGGCGCAGTTCGGCGTTGATGGCGGCGAGGTCGTAGGGCTCCGGCGCGAGGAGGGGGTTCTTCTCGTGCCGGTACCAGCGGCGGAAGAAAGTGTCCGCATCCCGGAACTGGATGAAGTAGGCATTCATGCCGTGGCGGCTCATCCACTGGATCATATTGCGAACGTTTTCGATGGAGTCCGCGCCCTCGATACAGACGCCGCGGAAACGGGTCCCGGCCTGCTCCCGCAAATGCACGGACGGAAGCGCTTTGCCCTGCAGTTGCGGTACGATCTCGCCGTCGGCATCCGGACGGATCCAGCGGAAGCCCAGTTCCCGGAGCAGACGGTATGCTCCGAAGAGCACCGCCCGGGGACGGTTGCCGACGATCCGGCTGCAGGAAACACTCCACGTGACGTCGATCCCATAGGAGTCGTTGCCGTTTTCGTCACCGGAAATCTCCAGCGCAAGGGGAATGCCGGCGGGATCAGACACCGCTCCACAGGCGGCAAAGAGACAGCGCTCCAGTTCCGCCTTGGCGATCTGCACGGCGGAGGCGTCACTGTTGGCAAAAATATGGATCTTCATGTGGACTCCTTATCGGGGAAAACATTATCGTATCACGCTTGATTTTTGGAGGGATTTGGGTGATCGCAGAGCCGGAACTCCGGAAGCGGCAATTCCGCACCGGCGAGAAAATCCCGGATAAGAGCAGAGGCGGAATTCCGGTCGCCCCCGGGAAGCCAGTGGATGGGGATCCCCTCCCGCTCCATCTTGCGGAAGAAGATGTCCTGCCGCTTGGCAAACTGTCGGATGCGGTCCAGAAGGGTATTCCGCATCTCCCCGAAGGAACTTTCTCCCTGCAGGCACTTGGCGATCTCCCTGTACTCCAGGCCGTAGAACTCCAGTTGTTCCCAAGGGACGCCCGCATCGTGAAGGTGTTGGACCTCGTCGCACATCCCGGCAGCAAAGCGGGCGTCCAGCCGGAGTTCGATCCGCCGGCGGACCTCCGCCCGGGGATACAGCACTCCGAGGGTCAGGGCTTTCAGCGGAAACGGCGGTTGAAACGAAGTTTCTCCATCCCTGACCTGACGCTTCCGGGGAACGCCGCTCTGCCGGGGCGGGAGTTTTCCGCCGGGCAGCCGGAACCCGAGGAGCAACGCCTCCAGATAAAGGGCGGTGCCGCCGCAGAGGATGGGGAGATGCCCCCTCCCCCGGATTGCAGCGATGGCTCCGAAGGCGTCCCGGCAGAACTCCGAAAGATTGTATGCCCCCTCCGCCGGATCGGCGATGTCGATGAGGTGGTACGGTACGCCGCCGTACTCCTCCAAGTCCTTTCCGGTACCGATGTCCATGCCCCGGTAGACCTGCCGGGAATCCACGCTGACGATCTCACCGTGAAACTCCCCGGCGAGCGCCACGGCGAGCGCGGTCTTTCCGGTGGCGGTGGGGCCCGTTACCGCCACCACCTTCACGGGGTCACAGGAATTTTGTGCGGCGCCGATCATTTTTCCTCCTTCTTCGGAGAGAGGGAACGGATACGGTCCCGCAACTGAGCAGCCCGCTCGAACTCCAGAGATTCCGCGGCGGAGAGCATCTCGCCCGTGAGTTCGCCGATGAGGGCCTGCAGTTCGGCTCCGGAGAGCGACAGTTTGTCGAGTTCCACCACGCCGGGATCGGTGATGGTGGTCCCGGCGAGGTCGGGAGCCTTCTTGCGGCCATGGTCTTTTTTGGACTTGCCGATGATCTCCGCGATGGTGGATTTGGGTTCGCTGACGACCGTTCTCGGGGTCACGTGATGTTCCTCGTTGTAGGCCTGCTGACGCTTGCGCCGGGCTTCGGTCTGGTCAATCAGCCCCTGCATGGCGGGAGTGATCCGGTCGCCGTAGAGGATCACTCTGCCGTTGGCATTCCGGGCGGCCCGCCCGGCGGTCTGCACGAGCGAGCGCTCCGACCGCAGGAAGCCCTCCTTGTCC
>DCGG01000115.1:387-560 GCA_002315455.1 Lentisphaeria bacterium UBA1784 | reverse complement strand
CCCGCAGGAGGTTGATGCCCACCAGCGCGTCGAACTCCCCGGCGCGAAGCTGGTTCAGCGTGCGGACCCGCTCGAGGGCGTCCATTTCGGAGTGCAGGTAGCTGGTCCGCACCCCCAGTTCGGAGAGGTAGTCCGCGAGGCGTTCCGCGTTGCGCTTGGTCATGGTGGTGACG
>DCGG01000115.1:0-277 GCA_002315455.1 Lentisphaeria bacterium UBA1784 | reverse complement strand
TCCACCGTGGGATCCAGCAAGCCGGTGGGCCGGACCACGAGGTCCACGTTGTTCTCGCTCCGTTCCAGTTCGTACTCGCCCGGAGTGGCGGAGACGTAAATTGTCTCCGGCGTCAATCCGGAAAACTCCTCGAAAGTGAGAGGCCGGTTCTCCAGTGCCGACGGCAACCGGAATCCATGTTCGATCAGGATCTCCTTGCGGTGGCGGTCCGCCTTGTACATCGCCTGCAACTGGGGCAGCGTGGCGTGGGATTCGTCGATGATGGTGAGAAAGTCCG
>DCGG01000127.1:1574-7647 GCA_002315455.1 Lentisphaeria bacterium UBA1784 | reverse complement strand
GTCCCCGGGACCCTCTACCCCGTGGAGGACTGTTATCTCGACGAACTGGACGACGGCGACCTCTCCGGCTCCGTGGCGGACGCAGTGAAATTCGCGGGCGAACTGGACCCGGAAGGCGACATCCTCGTCTTTCTCCCCGGAGAACGGGAGATTCGGGAAGCGGCGGAGTTCCTCACCGGGCGACGCCTGCCCGGGACCGAGATCCTGCCCCTCTAGGGACGCCTTGGTTCCGCCGAACAGCAGAAAATTTTCCGCCCCTCCCGGAAACGGCGAGTGGTGCTCTCCACCAACGTGGCGGAAACCAGCATCACCATCCCCGGCATCCGCTTCGTCATTGATTCGGGACTGGTCCGGCTCAGCCGTTACAATCCGCGGCTCCGGCTGCAGGAACTCCGCATCGAACCGGTTTCGCAGGCGGCGGCGCACCAGCGCCGGGGCCGCTGCGGACGGTTGGGAAACGGCGTCTGCATCCACCTCTACAGCGAGGAACAACTCAAAAACGCCCCCGAATACACCCCGCCAGAGATCCAGCGTTCCAGTCTGGCGGGAGTAATCCTTCGGATGGCGGAACTGAAACTTCCCCCCATCGAGGAGTTTCCCTTTCTCGATCCGCCCGGACCGGGATTGATCCGGGAGGGACGCACCACCCTCAACGACCTTCAGGCGCTGACTCCCGAGGGCGGTCTGACGCCCCTCGGCCGGGAGTTGGCACGCCTCCCCATGGACCCCCACTTCGGCAAAATGCTCATCGACGCCCGCAAGGAAGGCGTCTTCCCCGTCATGGCGGTCATCACCGCAGGCTTGAGTCTGCCCGATCCCGGCGAACGCCCCTTCGAGGAGGCCAAGGCCGCCGACAGCGCCCACCACAAGTTCGACTGCGAAAGTTCGGATTTCCTCGGATTGGTGAAACTGTGGCGCGCCGTGAATGCCGAGGAAGGACGCGCGCCCGGAGAATCCCTGCGGAACTTTGCCCGCAAGAACTTCTACAACTTCAAACGGCTCCGGGAGTGGCGCTCCCTCGTCGGCGACCTTCTGGAGTGCTTCGACGAGAAACTGACCGTGGAAAAACTTACTACGGAGAACGCCTTCAACGATTCCGATCGCATCCACCGCATCCTGCTGGGAGCCATGCCGCGGCAACTGGCGGTCTTCGACCCCGAAAACCGGAACTACATGGATATGACCGGAAAACGCTTCCTGATCTTCCCCGGCTCCGGCCTCGCCAAGCGGAAAAATCCGCCCCAGTGGCTGCTCTTCCTCGCACTCATGGAGACCAGCCGCACCTTCGGACGCTGCGTCGCCGAAGCCCAGCCCCACTGGCTTCCGCAGGTGGCGCCGTGGATCTGCAAATCCGTTTACGATCAGGCCCGCTTCGACCCGGAGAAGGGCTTCGTCTATGCCCGGGAACGGGTCACGGCAGGCGCGCTCGTGGTCCATCCGGGACGGCGGCGGCACTACGGAACCATTGATCCTGCGGCCGCCAAGGAAGTCTTCATCACGGAGGGCCTGGTCAGGGGCGAGGCCCGCTCCCGGAAGTGTCCGTGGCTGGAGGAGTTCAACTACCTTCTGGAGGAACTTCGTCAGCTGGAGGAGCGTATGCGCCGCCCCTCCGCACTGCTGGACGAAGCCGCCGCGGCAGAACACTTCCGGGAGGTCCTGCCCGCCCCCCTCAACAGCGTGGAGGCGCTGGAGAAAGACTGGGCCTTCCGGCACAAAAGTTACGCCCCAGGATTGGAGGCCATGCTCCCGGAGTCCGAGGATCTGGAGGAGGACGAGCGGGAGTTCCCTGCGGAACTCCGCGTCAATGGCCGGCGCATCCCGCTGCGGTACCGTTTCTCTCCCGGTGAGGAGGGGGACGGCGTCACCGCTCTCGTGCCGGAAGACGAACTCAATCTGCTCCCCGCCTTCTTCCCCGAATATCCCGTTCCGGGATATCTGCCGTGGACCGTGGAACACCTGCTCCGAGCGCTCCCCAAGGAGACGCGCCGGGAACTGGCTCCCCTCGGAGAGTGCAACGATGCCTTCTGCCAGTCCTTCCGGACGGGCAAACTCTTCACCGACCGGCCCCTCGCCGACACCCTCGCGGAATTCCTGAGCGGATTCCGGGAGACCGAGGTCCTGCCGGGGAACTTCGACCGAGTGGAACTCCCGGAGTTTCTCCGCTTCAAAGTGGCGGTGCTGGATCCGAAGAACCGGATCCGCCGCATCCTCTACGAGATGCCGAAGCGCTCCGGAGCCGCCTCCCGGCTGACTCCGGGCCTCCGGGGCATGGAACGCTTCCGCAACGAAGGATGGAGCGAACTGCCCCTCTCCTTCGACCTGCCGGAGAGCGTGAAACTCCCTCCCGGCGACCGGGAAGCCTATCCGGCGCTGACGGTCCGGGAGAATGACGACACCTTCGGCACCGCCCTCTTTCTGGACCATGCGGAGGCGGTGCGGACGTTCCGCAAGGCAGTGATCGCGCTCTTCCGCAAACGGCACACGCAGCAGGTGCAGTATTTTCAGCGGCGTTTCCGGCCCGGGAAAGAACTGGCGCTGGGACTTTTTCTCCACTATCCAGACTGGGACCGGGACCTCGCGGACCTCGCCATTCTGGACGCCCTCGGCGCGCCTCCGGAATCCCTCCGGACCGCCGCGATGCTGAACGACGCCTTCGAAAATGCCGCGGCGGGGGAGTTCGGAATCGCCTTCGATCGGCGCGCCTCGGAACTTCCGAAACTCTGCGAACAGGCGGAGGCCATCCGGACGCTGCTGCGAAAACTCCCCCGCTCCAGCTGGACCGCCTCCGATGCGGGAAACCAGCTGGACTTCCTCCTGCGGGAGGGATTTCTCCGCTCTCCGGAGGGGGCCGACGGACTCGCCCGCCATCTGCGGGGCCTGCGCATCCGGTTGGAACGCGCCTGCGGAGCGCCCCTGGTCAAGGACGAAGCCAAAGGCGAAGCGCTGGAGGAGTTCAGCAACCGCTTCCTGCTTGCCGCGCAGGAGCAGGAACTGGCGGACCACGCCGGTTTGACGGAGTTTTTCCTGCTGCTGGAGGAGGCCCGGATCGGCGCCTTCGCGCCGGAAATGGGGGTCAGGATCCGCTCCGCCGCCGCCAAGCTGGAGGAGGCTTGGAAACACCTCCGGCTGTGATGGCCGGAAAGTCCGGATTTCCGGCGGGAAACGATTGCATTTTCCGCCGTTGGTGATATATTTAGGCGTGCTCTGCTCAAGGGAGTTACAGAAACGTTCAGAGAGGACCTTCATCATGCAATACACCAGTACCAGAAGCCTGTGCTCCATCACGGCGGCACAGGCCATCAGCCGGGGCATCGCCGGAGACGGCGGCCTCTTCGTCCCGGGATCCTTCCCGCAACTCACGGCGGCAGACTTTTCCAGTCTCTGCGCCATGGACTACAAACAACGGGCGGAAAAGATCCTCTCGCTCTACCTCACCGACTACACCTCCGAGGAGATTGCGCACTGCGTCGCCGGAGCCTACACCGGAACCTTCGAAAACGAAGCCCCCGCTCCCCTGAAGGAGGTGGCTCCCGGAATGAACCTGCTGGAACTGTGGCACGGTCCTACCTGCGCCTTCAAGGACATGGCGCTCCAGTTGCTGCCCTTCCTGCTGACCACCGCCGCGCGGAAGGCCGCGCCCGGCAAGACCATGGTGATCCTCGTGGCCACCAGCGGAGACACCGGCAAGGCGGCGCTGGACGGCTTCGCCGACGTCCCCGGCACCCGGATCGTGGTATTCTTCCCCCGGGACGGCGTCAGTCCCATGCAGAAACTCCAGATGCAGACGCAGGCCGGTGCCAACGTGGCGGTCTGCGCCATCGAAGGGAACTTCGACGACGCCCAGACCGGCGTGAAGGCGATCTTCGCCGATCCCGCCATGCGGGAGACGCTGGCGGCCGGAAACATGGAGTTCAGCTCCGCCAATTCCATCAACTTCGGACGGCTGGTGCCGCAAGTGATCTACTACGTCTCCGCCTACTGCGACCTGCTGAACCGCAAGACCCTGAAGCCCGGTGAGAGTTTCAACGTCACGGTCCCCACCGGGAACTTCGGCAACATCCTCGCCGCCTACTACGCCAAGCGCATGGGGGTCCCGGTGAACCGCTTCATCTGCGCCTCCAACAAGAACCGGATCCTGACCGACTTCATCGCCACCGGCACCTACGACCGGAACCGGCCCTTCTACACCACCGACAGCCCCTCCATGGACATCCTGATCTCCTCCAATCTGGAGCGTTTGCTCTACCACCTCTCCGGAGATCACTCCGCCGTAGCCAAGGCGATGGCATCGCTGAAGTCCGAGGGAAAATACTCCGTGCCGGCGGAACTTCTCGCCGCGCTGCAGAAGGAGTTCTTCGGTGGTTCCTGCGACGACGAAGCCACCTGCGCCACCATCCGTGAACTCTTTGAAAAACATCACTACCTCTGCGACACCCACACCGCCGTTGCGGTCAACGTCTATGAAGCGTACAAGCATGCCACCGGTGACGACCGCCCCTGCGTCATCGCCTCCACTGCTTCGCCCTACAAGTTCGCGCGGGCGGTGCTTTCCGCGGTCAACGGCGGAGCCGTGCTGCCGCCGGACGAGTTCGCCATGGTGGAGGAACTCTCCCGGATCACCGGCACCCCCATCCCCGGCCCCATCGCGGGATTGCGGACGAAAGAGGTCCTGCACCGCGCAAGCGTCGCCAAAAACGGGATGGCAAAGTTCATCCTGGACTTCCTGAAGTGACGGTCCTTCCCGAAAGGAGAGAAACATGCTGAACAAGCCGGTGACGTTCTTCTTCGACCACGACCTTCACCCGGACACCACCAGATTGTGCTTTCTGCAGGAATTCGCGGCCAACGGAGCCAGGCACATGGTCCTCTCCGACGGACTTCTCGGTATGATGCTGGCACAGTACCGCCGAAAGAAAGCCTTTGTGCAGGAACTCGCCTCCTTCGGCATGACCTTCCTCGACGCCCATGCGCTCTTCGGGGCAGAACTGGACCTCAACTGCCCATTCCCGGAGGCCCGGGCGGAAATGCTCCACAAGCACATCGCCTGCTTCGGCATCTGCGCGGAACTGGGCGTGCGGACCATCACCTTCCACGTGGGCAGCTGGTTCACCATCAACGGGGTGCGAACCTCCGTCGCGGACCACGTGGACCGGATCCGCGCCTCTCTGGACGTACTTCTCCCCGAGGCGCAGAAGTGCGGCCTCACCATCGCCATGGAGAACATCTGGGCCCCCGGCACCACTCCGGACGTACTGCTTGAGATCAAGAAACACTACCCCGGGGACGAGTTGGGCTTCTGCTTCGACTCCGGACACGCCAATCTGCTGGCGGCCCGGATCGACGACGACCGTTCCGTCGTCTTCCGGGACTGGCGGAAAGACGGATTTCCCGCCGTAAAATGGGAGGACCAGGCCCTCGAGAAGATGCTCCCCCACCTCGTGAACTGCCACCTGAGCGACAACAACGGCTTCACGGATCAGCACCTCAACCTTGGCCGCGGAAACGTGGATTTCAGCCGCATCGCCGCGTTGCTGAAGCAGGCGCCACGGCTCCAATGCGTGCAGGCGGAGATCCCGATCCGGTGGCAGGAGGACGGCAACGGAACGTCCGTCCGGGGCGTCATCGAAGCCATGCAGGCCTTCGTGGAGCAGTGAGGGGACCCATGGCGGAAAGCAACTGCGGCCTCGAACTCTCGCTGGAGAGTGTTTCGCCCCTCTGCCGGGAGATTTTGCTGCGTTTCTATCCCGGGGACACCCCCCTGCGGAGGCTGCTCCTCAAGCATAGTTTTCAGGTGCGGGAGAAGGCCTTCGCCATCGCCGGAGCCGCGCCGGACGTCCCGGTGGAACGGACCCTCGTCTCCGACGGTGCCATGCTTCACGACATCGGCATCGGCCGGTGCCACGCTCCGGACATCCTCTGCGAAGGGGCGGCTCCCTACATCGCCCACGGTACCATCGGGGGCGGGATGCTCCGCGCCTGCGGCCTCGCCGATGAAGCGCTTCTGGAACGCCTCGCCCGGATCTGCGAACGCCACACCGGAAGCGGCCTCACCGCGGAGGACGTCCGGGAACTC
>DCGG01000127.1:0-1562 GCA_002315455.1 Lentisphaeria bacterium UBA1784 | reverse complement strand
AAGGGGCTGCCGATCCCGCCGGGAGACTACCTTCCGGAGACCCCGGAGGAGAAACTGATCTGCCTCGCGGACAAGTTCTTTTCCAAGTCCGGGGACATGCTGGAGAAGCCCTTTTTCAAGGTGCAGCGCTCCATGGCGAAGTTCGGCGATGCTTCCGCAGCCCGCTTCGGGGAACTCTGCCGTTTCTGGCGGTACGGCGCAGAGGATTGATGCCCGGAGCGGATTTCTCTCATTTTCCCGGACTTTTCCATGCATTTTCACTTGATTTTCCGGCGAGAGCAGTGTAGTTTATCCACCGAACGACAAGAAAACACCTCCGGTGTTCTGAAATCAGGAAAGACCATGACGATGAAATCCTCTCTTTTGCTTTTGTTCGCGGCGGCCCTGTGCGCCGGTCCGATCCTCTCTGCCGGCACGGTCCGGTTCCGTTCCGGGGAGGTGCTCCGCGCCGAACTCACCCAAAAAGAGCCGAATATCCTCGAATTCACCCCGGCACACCGATCGGCGCTCCCCGCCAATGCGGTCTGGGGCGTGCTGACCGTGACCCCCGACGCCGGACGCAAGATCAGCATCCACGACTACTCCATCCGCTACATGGGCATCACCTTCCCCGCGGTGGCGCTGGCGGTGGATGACGCCCCCTTCTCCACCGCCCAATGGGAGGTCCCGGCACAATCCGGACTGCGCTGTCATCTGCTCTTCGCGCTGGACGGAGCCGTCCTCGCCGAGAAGAATTCCCCCAAGGAGTTGATCCTCGTGAGCAACGGCACGATCCCCTCGGAACAGTCCATCCCCTTCACCGTAAAGAATAAAAAGGGCTTTACCAAGGCGAAGTCCGTGCCGGCAACAGGCTTCTTCCCAGGGGAGAAATAAATGGCTCCGGCCATGGATCACCACCATCCGGCATTCCTGCCCATGTCCCGGTCCGAAATGGACCGCCTCGGCTGGGAACAGTTGGACATCCTGCTGATCACCGGCGATTGCTACGTGGATCATCCCTCCTTCGGCATGGCTATCATCGGCCGCTGGCTGGAGCATTTCGGCTGGAAGGTGGGTATCGTCGCCCAGCCGGACTGGAAGGACCCCGAAGCCCTGAAGGTCATGGGCGCCCCCCGCATCGGCATCGGCGTCACCAGCGGCAATATGGATTCCATGGTCAACCTCTACACCGCCGGCCGCCGGCTCCGCAAGGAGGATATGTTCAGCGAAAACGGACGCACCGGCATGCGTCCCCCTCACGCGCTGCCCGTCTATTCCCAACTGGCACGGCAGGCCTTCCCCGGTCTGCCCGTCATGGTGGGCGGCCTCGAAGCCAGCCTCCGCCGGGTGGCGCATTACGACTACTGGCAGGATAAGATCCGCCCTTCCATGATGGTGGATACCAAGGCCGACGTCATGGTCTACGGCATGGGCGAACGCCCCACGCCGGAAGTGTTCCGCAGGTTCGAATCCGGGGCCGACCTCGCCGGCATCCCCGGTACCGCCAGGCTCCTCGGCAAGAAGGCGGCGGAGTCCTTCGTCAACGACGGCAAATATCTGGAACTCCCCAACTGGGAGGAGAC
>DCGG01000071.1 GCA_002315455.1 Lentisphaeria bacterium UBA1784 | reverse complement strand
GGGCAACGCGATGGAGGCGGCCTTCGAACCGGTGACCATGGCGCTCTTCGCACCCCTTGCGCTGAAGGCCGCCTCCATCGCGTTGCCCTACATCATGCGGGGGCTCAACTGCGGCGGCATCCACATGTTCAAGATCGGATACGACATCGTGGATATTTTCCGGCTTCCGGTGGGACTCTTTCAAACGACCCTCGGAATCCCCTTCGGGCTGTTCGACAACGGCGTCAACAACATCGGCCAGGGACTTCTGGCGCCGCTGAAACTGGGCTGGGATGCCTGTACGCTGCCCATCGCCCTCTCCGGTGTCTCCACCGGCTCATAGCGCCTCTCCGCTTCCGTGATCTTCAACTCCCTTTGAAAGGACTTTCGACGATGAAACCCATTGTACTTGCAGAAACCGCGCTGGTGATGATCGACATGCAGCAGAAACTTCTGCCTGCCATGACCGACGGAGCCAAAGCCGCGGAACGTCTCACCATGCTTCTGCGGGGCACCCGGGAACTGGGCATCCCCGCGCTGGTGACGGAACAGTATCCCAAGGGACTTGGTCCCACCGTTCCGGAACTTGCTTCCGAACTGCCGGAAGGAACCTGTTTCGCCGCCAAGACCGGTTTTTCCGTGTTCCGTGAACCGGCCTTCGTCACCGCGCTGCAGAGCCGGCGGCGCAGCACGCTGATCTTCGCCGGAATCGAAGCCCACGTCTGCCTCTTTCAGAGCGTCTGTCATGCCTTGACACAGGGATATCAGGTGCTGGTGGCCGCAGATGCGGTGGCCAGCCGCAAGGCTTCGGATGCCGCTCTCGCTCTTGAACAGATGCGGCAGATGGGCGCCGTGGTCATGAGCGCGGAGGCGATCCTCTTTCTGCTGATGGAGGATGCGAAGAACCCCCATTTCAAGGTGATCTCCGCGCTGGTGCGCTGAATCGTTTTTTCCCTTGCCGGAAGGTTGAAAAAAACAGCATTCGGCGCTATATTATACTAATGTATCTGCCCCATTGAGAAACCGTTTGCGGCAGGTCCCTGTAACTTGTATCGAAGGTGCCGGCGGCGATCCTGCCGGAGCCGTCCATCGGAGGCGTTCATGTCGTTGTTCAGTACCGGGAAATATTCCACGATCCTCCCTGCCGTCGGGAAAAACCGCCACGTGGTGATTCCCGACGGTGCGTGGGTCAAGTGTCCCTGCTGCGGCAAGACCCTCTATTCCGATTATCTCGACGACAATCTGCTGGTCTGCGTCTGCGGACACCACTTCGCCATGGCCGCCCGGGAGCGGATCAAACTGCTCTCCGACGATGGCGCCTTTCAGGAGATGGACGCGCAGATCGCCTCCAAAGACGTGCTGAACTTCGTGGATTCCAAACCATACACTGCGCGTCTGCAGGAAAACGAGAAAAAAGCCGGCATTTCCGAAGCCGTGATCTGCGGGGAAACCGCACTTGACGGGACACATTACTTCCTCGGTGTCATGGACTTCCGCTTCATGGGCGCCTCCATGGGAGCTGCGGTGGGTGAGAAGATCACCCGCCTCGTGGAAGCCGCCACCGCCGCCCGGAAACCGGTGGTCATCGTCACCGCCAGCGGCGGCGCCCGGATGCAGGAGGGGATCCTGAGCCTGATGCAGATGGCCAAGACCAGCGGCGCGCTGGAGCGCCATTCCGAAGCCGGGTTGCCCTACATCGCGATCCTGACCAATCCTACCTATGGCGGCGTCACTGCCAGCTTCGCTTCGCTGGGAGACGTGATCCTCTCCGAACCCCGGGCCATGATCGGCTTCGCCGGCCCCCGGGTCATTCAGGAGACTACCAATGCCAAGTTGCCTCCCGGATTCCAAACAGCGGAGTTCCTCCTGGAGAAGGGACTCGTCGATCGAGTGGTGGATCGAAAAAATCTGCGGAAAGAATTGTCTCAACTGCTTGCATTTTTTCAGAAACAGGCTAAATTATCTTAAGTGTAATGAAACGCTTCGCCGGGGTGGACCTCGTGCGTTGTCAAAAATGCCAACCGGGTCAGGTGGGGAACCAAGCAGCCCTACGCTTTTTTTGACAGGCCACGGGCAATCTGCTCCGGCGTTTTTTTGAGGGTTCTGCAAAAGATGCCCTCCGGACATGAAGCCGCGAAGCCACAGAGGCCCCACGGACGGAAAAACGGGGAGACCGGCAGAACCATGGTACGGAAACTTTCAACCGAAATAACGTAAATACTGATTGCGAGGTAAAAAATGCCGAGAATTGATGGACGCAGACCCGACGAGCTCCGGCCGATCACCTTCACCCCCGACTTTCTGACGCACCCGACGGCTTCAGTGCTGATCGACTGCGGCAAGACCAAGGTCCTCACCGCCGCCACCTTCGTCAACAACGTCCCCGGCTGGATGAAGACCCAGCAGCGCCCCGGCGGCTGGATCACCTGCGAATACGGCATGCTCCCTGCCGCTACCGGGGAACGCACCAAGCGGGAAGCCGTCTCCGGGAAACAGGGCGGACGTACAGTGGAGATCCAGCGGCTCATCGGTCGTTCTCTGCGCATGGGAGCCGACTTGACCCAGATGGGCGAGCGCACCCTTTTCCTGGACTGCGACGTCATCAACGCCGACGGCGGTACCCGCTGCGCCTCCATCACGGCAGCCTCTCTGGCTTCCGCCCTTGCGTTCCGCCGGAGCGCCGCGGCAGGAGCCCCCTCGCCCTTCCGGGAACTGGTCGCAGCCATCAGCGTCGGTATCGTGGATGGAGCGACCGTCCTCGACCTCTGCTATGAGGAGGATTCTAATGCCGAAGTGGATATGAACGTCGTCATGTCCGAATCCGGCAAGATCATCGAGATCCAGGGGACCGCGGAGAAGGCGCCCTTCGACCGCAACCGCCTCAATGAACTGCTGAACTTCGCGGAATTCGGCATCAAACGCATCTTCCAGATGCAGCGCGAAGCCCTGCTGCGGGCAAAGTAAGTCCCCTCGAAGCAAAACAGGACGGAGCAGACTGGTCCATGAGCGAATATCAGGTCATCGCCAGGAAGTGGCGCCCGAGGAAATTCGAGGACGTCGTCGGACAGCAACACGTTGTCCGCACCCTCCGCAACGCCATTTCCACCGGCCGAATCGGGCACGCCTACCTCTTTGTGGGCCCCCGGGGCGTGGGCAAAACCACCCTCGCCCGGATCTTCGCCAAGGCCCTCAACTGCCTGGATCCGCACGAGGGAGAACCCTGCTGTCAGTGCGAAAGCTGCCGCGCCATTGCTGAAGAACGCAGTCTGGACGTGATCGAAGTCGACGCCGCCAGCCGCAATTCCATCGAGGATATGCGGGAACTGACCGAGGACGTGCTGACTGCCCCCGTGGGCGGCAAGTACAAGGTCTACATCATTGACGAGATCCACATGCTCTCGGCCTCCGCGTGGAACGTGCTGCTGAAAACCGTGGAGGAGCCCCCTGCGCACGTGAAGTTCATCTTCGCCACCACGGAAGTCCACAAGGTCCTGCCTACGATCCTCTCCCGGTGCCAGAGGTTCGACCTTCTGCCCATCCCGACCAGCCTCATCGCCCAGCGGCTGAAACTGATCGCCGATACGGAAAAGGTCCCCATCGACGCCGAAGCGGTGGAGGCCATCGCCCGCGCCGCCGAAGGCGGGATGCGGGATGCCCAGTCCCTGCTGGACCAGATGCTGGCCTTCTTCTCGGGGGACAGCGGCGAAGCCATCACCGGCGCGCAGGTCCTTTCTCTCTTCGGGCTGACCGACCGGGCGGACTTGGAACGGCTGCTGGCCGCCATGCTCCGCAACGCCCCCGGCGAAGCCGTCTCCGTCATCGGAATGCTGGCGAAGAAAGGGAAAAACCTCGAGACTCTTTTTGATGATCTGCTGGCCGCGTTGCGGGGCGTTCAACTCTGCACGTTGATCGCGGACCCCACCGATCTCCTGGACGAGGGTGCTGAAGCGGTGGCCCGCTATCGGGAGTTCAGCCGTCTGGCAACTCCGGAAGCCATTCAGATCCTGCTTGAGATCGTCGCTCCGGCTGGGCGCATCCTCCACGACGCACTGAACAAACAGGTGTACCTGGAGACCCTCGTCCTGAAAGCCATGCGGGAAGCCCATGCGATCCGGCTGGATGCTGTGCTGAAACGCCTCATGGAACTGCGGACCGCCGGAGAATTGAAGTTTCTGGAGAGTGCGAAACCGGCGGAGTCGGCCCCCCCGGTGATCCTCCAGATCGTGCAGGGAGGAACCGCACCGGCCACCCTCCCTGCCCCGGAAAAAAAAAGCCCTGACGCCCCGTTGACCGAGGCATCCGCGACCACCGTTCCCGCAGTGCAGAAACCGTTTTCTGCGCCTTCCGCAACGAAAGAGGAGGCCGCGCCGGAGGTAATCAACGAGTCCCCTTCGTCGTCTGGGGAAGACCCCATCCCGGAATCAGCGGCAGAACCGGAAACCTCCCCGGTAGAAGAGCCTCCTGCGCCAACGGAACCGGCCATTGTTCAGAAACGGGAAGTGCAAACCGAACCGCTTCCGCCATCCGTCTCGGAGTTGGCAGAGGAAGCAGAAACCGAAGTCATCATGGACGATGATCCGGCTACAGATCCGGCGATTGATCAGGCAGAACCATCTGTAACAAAGACAGTTACGTTAGAACCGGAGGAGATCCCGGAGGATTCTTACGCGCCGGCGGAAGCCGCAGCGGGCCGCAAAAGCATCGCCAACAGCGATCCCGGCGCCCTCCGCAAGGCGGAAAACGAGCCTTACATCCGTCAGGTGCTTGATCTTTTCGGCGGCCACGTGGTGGACATCCACCGCTGAAACCGCCGCACGGCAGACGGCAGAACTGCAGACGTTCATCCACGGACCGCGAAGAAAAGATTTTTCGTTTTTTTGCCGGGACGCGCTTGCAAAAACGTCATGCCGGCGATATATTTAGCAACAATCATTTGAGGGCGTATAGCTCAGTTGGTTAGAGCGCTGCTTTCACACGGCAGAGGTCACAGATTCGAGTTCTGTTACGCCCACCATTGAATTTTATGCGGGAATCTGCAGTACACAATACCGGTTCCCGTTTCTTTTTGCCTCTTCGACGGTTTATGA
>DCGG01000145.1:2551-4741 GCA_002315455.1 Lentisphaeria bacterium UBA1784 | reverse complement strand
TAACTGACGAAAACGCTCTGCTCCGGGACTTCTGCGAGGCGCTCCGAACCGCCTCATGACTTTTTGCATTGCCGCCCCCAAAAAAAGATCGGGACGGCGCTGGAAGACCAGAGGGGCTGATCTGCGCCGTCCCGGGTGTGGGGCGAAATTCAGGTCATCATTTTTTCACACACATCACGTGGTAGATGCCGTCGATCACCTTGCAGCCTTCCGTCTCGTGCTCGAATCCGGGAAAGTCGGCATCCCACTTGGCGAGCGCCTTCAGATACCCGATCTGCGGGGAATCCCCGCTGCCGAAGCGTTCTCCGGAAAGCATCATCGGGATCCCCGGCGGATAGGGGATGACGGCATTGGCGGCGATCCGGCCGGAGAGCGCTCCGGCGGGAACGAATTCCACGTTGTCGCGGACGATCTCAAGGAAGGCCTCCCGGGGCGACATCGCCTGTTCCGGCAGATGAGCAAAGGCGGCATCAAGTTGCTTCTCGGGGGTATTTTCCCGGACATACCGGAACATCCGATCCCCCAGTTCCCGGATGCCCATCCGTCCATACTGCCGGGGATAGGCCTCCGCCAATTCCGGGAGCACCTCCGCCACCGGATCGTTCCGGTCGTAGGACGACTTGAAGTTCAGCAGCGTATTCAGAAGCGTCATCCACTTGCCCCGGGTGATCCCCATGGAGAAGAGGAACATCAGCTGGAAATCCGTGGTCCGGGTGGGGACGATCCCCGCCCGGTAGAGGAAACTGGAAACCAGCATCGCCGGGACCCCCAGTTTCAGCAGCCCGCCGTCGTCTCCCATGCCCGGGCAGAGGNNGACTTTGATGGGGTCCAGCATCACGTAATTTTCCGGCAGACCGACGAAGCCGTGCCAGTTTTCTCCAGGTTCCAGACGCCACGGTTCCTGATGGCGGGTGAGCACTTCCCGGGGAGCATCCGCAAAATCATACTCCTTTTTCGTCACCGGATCTTTCACCCGGGGAGCGTTCCAGACCTGGAAGAACCATTCTCCTTCCCGCTGAAATTCCCGGCTCAGCCGCGCCAGCGCCTGACGGAAATCCACGGCTTCATCAATGACCTCCTGCGTCAATTCGAAACCGCTCTCCTTCATCATCCGGGTGGCGATGTCGTTGGAGGCACAAATGGCGTAGAGGGGCGAAGTCGTGGTATGCATCATGTAGGACTGATTCATCCGGTCGAAGCCGATGGGCCGCCGTCCCTGTCGGACGTGAATGTAACTGGCCTGCGAAAGAGCACTCAGAAGTTTATGGGTGGAATGGGTGGCGAAGACCGTCGCGCCCTTGTGTTTCGCCGGATCGTCCCGCATGGCGAAGTGCTCATGATAAACCGGATTGAACCGGGCGTAGGCGTACCAGGCTTCATCGAAGTGGATCCGATCTGTGGAAGGCGCCAAGAGATTCTCCACCTTGGCCGCATTGTAACAGATGCCATCGTAGGTGCAGTTGGTCACCACCGCGTAGGAGCGCAGTTCTCCGGAGTGCGCGAGCGGGGTATCCTTGATCTTCCTGGCGATGGACTCCGCGTTCATCTCCTGCGGCAGGATCGGACCGATGATGCCGTAGCGGTTCCGGGTGGGCCGGAGATAGACGGGGACCGCTCCCGTGAGGATCAATCCCTGCTCAATGGATTTGTGACAGTTCCGGTCGCAGACGGCGATGGCTCCCGGGGGGAGGCACATCTGCATGATGGTCCGGTTGGAGCCGCTGGTCCCGCAGATCACGGAGTAGGACTCCTGCGCACCGAACACGGCGGCCGCCTCCTGCTCGCTCTTCTGAAACGCACCGGAGTGGTCCAGCAGCGAACCGATGCTGGTCCGCTCGATCCCGGTGTCGGTACGGAAAAGGTTCTCCCCGTAGAAGTCGTAGAATTTCTTTCCCGCCGGAGTCTTGGTGAACCCTTTTCAGCCCTGATGCCCAGGGGCCGCCCACGAATACTCGTGATTTGATTCGTTGTACTCCCAGATGGCGCGCATGAGGGGCGGCAGAAGCCGGCGCCGGAAGCGCGCTATGGCACTTTCAATGCGTCCGGCAATGAAAACGGGGCTGTCCTCAAAGATCCAGACGTACTCCCGAGCGTCCTCCATGATGGCGGCAGAGAGGCCCCCCGTGGCGAAGGCCCGGTCCGCCAGCAGAAAGACCGGCACCTCCGGCTGGCGGGCGCGGATCGCTTCCA
>DCGG01000145.1:0-2516 GCA_002315455.1 Lentisphaeria bacterium UBA1784 | reverse complement strand
GCGGATAGACCGAGCGCATCCGGGGGAGTTCCGGATCCATGTCTGCGGCGGCGAGGATGGCATCCAGATCCATGTTGTTCAGCACGACCGGACGGGCCTCCTCGTAGTTCCGCACCAGCAGGACCCGGATGTTCCGCGCCTCCAGTTCGTGCTTTAGCGCAAGGATCGCCGATCCCATGACGGCGCTCTTCTCCATGACCGGATTCTCCACGATCAAAACCTGTTTGCCGGTGATCTCGTCCATGATTTCTCCTCCTTCTTCGGTTGAGTCCGTTCTGCGCAAAAGCGGTTCAGAGTTTGATGGCATCGGTGGCGAAACAGACCAGCGCAACGACCGCCACCGTCACCACCAGAACGGCGAACAGTTTTTCTCCTTCGGTGAACCAGCGGCGGTCAGTCACTTCCGGATGATCGTTCAGGGTGTTGATCCGCGCCCAGATGAATACCGGTATCCCGGCGGCGAGAAAGCAGAAAGCCATCAGCAGATAGGTGAATCCGGCGGCATAGATCATCCAGAGCGCGTAAAGACTTCCGGCGGCTCCGCAGAAACAGGCCGGACGAAGCCCCACAGAGGCCCACGCAGGATACTTCCCCGTGCGACAGAGTTTCCACAGAAAAAGCGTGCTGGCGAGATAGGGCGGCAGGATCATCACGCTGGTGACCGAAAGCATGGTGTTCCATGCGTTTCCGGCAAAGTACACGAGGACCATGGTCACCTGCATCACCGCGCTGGAGACCCACAGTGAGACCTGAGGAGAACCGTTGGCGTTCTCTTTGCGGAAGACCCGCGGAAAAGTCCCGTCCAGCGCCGCGGCGAAGGGGATCTGGGCAATCATGATCGTGAAGGCGAGCCAGCTGGTCAACAGCGCGATGATCACGCCGAGGTTCATCAGCACTCCGCCCCAGTGTCCATGGACCACGTCCTGCAAGATCAGCGCCGTGGATGGATTGGCCAGCGCGGCCAGTTTCGGCTGGTGCAAGTGCCCGAACGGCAGCAAAGAGAGCAGAATATAGATCACGAGGCAGCCGAGAAATCCCAGCAGCGTGGCCCGGCCAACCGCCTGCGGACTCTTCGCACGGGCGGAGACCACGATGGCCCCTTCGATGCCGATGAAAGCCCAAAGCGTGACCAGCATGGTGGACTTGATCTGATGCATCATGCCACCGAGAGGCCAGATCCCCAGTTCGGGAATGGTCTGCTGCCCGGAAAAATCGACAGAAAAGACACTCCAGCGGAAAACTCCGATCATGACCAATATGAAAAGCAGGATCGGGACCAGTTTGCAGATCGTTCCGAAGGTGTTGATCCCGGCGGCCTGACGCATTCCCCGGAGAACGGCGAAGTTCATAGTCCAGATGACCGCCGAGCCGCCGAGGATGGACCAGAAATTGTTTCCGCCGGTGAACGCCCCCGGGAAGAAATAATTCAGCGCATCCATCAGCAGAACGGCATAACCCACGTTTCCGAAGATATTGCAGAGCCAGTAGGCCCACGCCATCTGAAACCCGGCAAACCTGCCGAACCCCTGCCGGGCGTAGGCATAGATCCCGGTGGTTGCATCGGGGCAGGCATCGGAGAGGATCCGGAAGGTGTTGGCGATGAAAAATATGCCGATGCCGGTTATGATCCATGCGATGATCACCGCACCGGCGGCGGCGTCCTGCGCCATATTTTGGGGCAGACTGAAAATCCCTCCTCCGATCATGGCACTCACCACCAATGCGGCCAGCGCTACCACGCCCAACTTCTTCTCTCCACTGCCCATACTCCTCTCCTCCTGTCTTTGCGGGATAGACGCCTGCGGGAAGAGGAAGAGATGGTTCCCCTCCCCGCAGATCAGATGGGAATGTTCCGGCGAGCTCCTCTTCCCACCGGTCCGGATCGTCTGAACGGCCGCCGCCAAGTCGGAGGCTCCTATTCACGCAATCTCCCTTCCATCACATAATCTACATCAATTTGATTTAAAATCAATAGATTAATAAAAAATTTTTCTATTTTTATTAACGAAATGGTTTTTCCCGTTCACTTTTCCGCGTGCAACAGGATTACATTCCAAAAAAGGCAAGTACATCAAACATCTATAATAAAATGTTCCACAAAAAAGCAAAACGGGGAGAAACATTCCCGCATAAAAGGAAACGCCCACCGCCGGGAGAGTTTCCCGCCGATGGACGTTTTTCCGAACGCAAAGAGCCGCCGTTTATGCGTGGAGTTCGTTCTCCCGCTCCACGAGGCGGTCGGCTCCATAGAGTTTGCGGAGTTTCGGCTTCTCAATCTTTCCGGTGGGATTCCGGGGAACGTCGGCAAAAATCACCTTCCGGGGCCGCTGATAGCGGGGCAGATCGAGGCAGAAACGCTCCACGTCCTCCAAGGTGAGGGTATGGCCGGGTTTCACTTCGATGATCGCAGCCGCGATCTCGCCAAGCCGGGTATCCGGCAGACCGATCACGGCCACGTCCTTGATAGCGTCATTCCGGCGGAGGAAATCCTCAATCTGCACCGGATAGAGATTCTC
>DCGG01000153.1:28379-32977 GCA_002315455.1 Lentisphaeria bacterium UBA1784 | reverse complement strand
GGGGATCGAGCGGAGCCGCCGTTCCCTTGCCGCGGCGGAACTGACCTTCTGGGTGCTGGATGCCTCCGGTGACGTCGCCGCCGAAGTCGCGGAGATGCCGGCGTCTCCCCGGGGGCCTTTCGTGGCGGTCTGGAACAAGTGCGACCGCATCGGGAAAGAGGCGGAACTTCCGGCACTGCCCGTTCCCTCCGTGCGGATCTCCGCTGTTACGGGAGAGGGGTTGGGATCCCTGCTGGATGCCTTCGGGAATGCGCTCTTTTCCTCGGCCCGCCCGGAATTGCCGGAGGTCGCGGTGAACTCCCGCTCCGCCGCATTGCTGGAGGAGGCAAAGGGCGCGTTGATCTCTGCCGCGGAGCACTTCCGTGCCGGGGATTTCGAACTTGCCGCCGCCGGTCTGGCGGAGGCTTCGGTCTCGGTGGGACGGACGGTTGGCCGTACAGCCGACGTGGATCTGCTGGATGCGGTGTTTCACCGCTTCTGTCTTGGCAAATGATGAAAAACGGGGGAAGTTCCCTTTACAGAAACAAGGAGGTTCTGATGCGAAAACATTGGGTAATGACAGGTTTGGCCGCGCTTTCCGCGTTGGCGTTAAGTGCGGTGGAAGTGCCGGATATCTTTTCCGACCATGCGGTTTTGCTGCGTTCTTCCAGAACCCCGGTCTTCGGGACGGGGGCTCCCGACGAAAAAGTAAAGGTGGAATTCGCCTCCCTTGTGGAACAGACGGAGGTCGGCAAAGACGGTTCCTGGCGGGTCAATCTGGACCTCTCCGGCGTGAATGCCGGCCCTTTCCAGCTGAAGATCACCGGCAACAACGCCATTGTCATCAATGACGTGCTGGTGGGCGACGTCTGGCTTTGCAGCGGTCAGAGCAACATGGAGTTCGGCGCGGCGCGCTGCATCGACGCCGGGAAATTCCAGAAGGCCTGCAAGGATAACGAATTCCGCTCCTTCAAGATGTCGCGCCTCGGTCTGAATGTCAAGAAAGGCGAGAAAATGCCGAAACTGGGCGAGTGGGTCATCATCTCCCCCGAGACCTTCGCCTCCCGGAGCGGCGTCGCCTACTTTTTCGGTCGGAAACTCCGGAAGGAGATCCGGCGTCCGCTGGGGCTGATCGAATCCTACTGGGGCGGCACGCCATCCGAGGCGTGGACCAGCAGGAAGACGCTGGACACCGATCCCGGGATCAAGACTTATTGCGCCGAGATCCTCTATCGGCACAGAAGTTACGACGCCCGCCGGGAAAAGTATCTCAAGGCGCTGGATGCGTGGTGCTCCGCCAATGGGCGTTCGGATGTCCCTTCCACCGGGATTCCTGTTGAAGGCTGGAAGGATTTCAAGCCTGGGCGCGTCCCCGGAAACGGCGGTATTTACTGGGTGAAACTGACGGTCCCCGCCACCGAAAAGATGACTTACTGGCTGGCTGGGGACAAGGAACCCGTCGACGTTTACGTCAACGGAAAACTCTTCAGGAAGATCTCCCGCTCCAAGATGATGGATTACTACCTCTCCGCCGGGATCGAACTTCCCGCTTTGCCGGAGGGCAAGGCGGAATTGACCCTGCGGTTCTGCGCTCCGGTGAGCTTCAAGTTTGTCGGACTGCAGGACAAAAAGCGGGCTGTTTACGGGAAAAGCATGCAGATCTGCGTGGAAAGATCCTTTCCGAAACTCTCCAAAGAGCAGGCGGATGCCATGCCGAAGTCCATTGGACTCCGGCCCAAGAAGGTCTATCAGCCTTATATCCTTTTCGATACCATGATCCGACCCTTCGTCCCCTACGGACTCACCGGCGTCATCTGGTATCAGGGCGAGACCAACGCCCATAATTGGGAGCATTACTATAAACTTTTCCCCATGCTGATCGCCGATTGGCGGGAGCACTTCGAGAAGCCCGCGTTGCCCTTCCTTTACTGCCAGCTTGCCAACTATCAGCCCAAGAGCAGTGATCCGGCGGACACCGGCAAGTTGCATTTCGTCGAGATTCGGGATGCCCAGTGGCAGACACTCTCCGTGCCCCGGACCGGCATGGCGGTGCTGATCGACGTTGGAGAAGCCGGGGACATCCATCCCCGGAACAAGCAGATCCCAGGGGAACGGCTGGCGGCACAGGCGCTCAAGATGATCTACCATCAGAACATTCCTGCGGTCAGCCCCTATTGTTCCGGGGTGAAGTTCGACGGGAACAAGGTGATTCTGGAGTTCGCCGAACAGAACGGCGGCTTGGTAGCCAGTCCCGTGCCTGCGACTTACATTTACAAGTCCCTCAAGAACGACAACCGGAAACTGGTTCGGAACTCTCCCGACAGCCAGCTGGAGGGCTTTGCTCTCTGCGGCGAGGATGGCGTCTGGCACTGGGCCGACGATGCGAAGATTGTGGACGACCACGTGGAAGTGACCTGCAAGGCGGTCCCTGCACCGAAACATGTCCGCTACCTCTGGCAGGACAATCCCACCGGAAACCTCTACAGCCGGGCGGGTTTCCCGGCCGTGCCTTTCCAGTGGTAGAACCACCTTGCTGAAACGCAAAAAAGAAAGACCCCGCGGGATCCATTCTGATCGGCGGGGTCTGCTTTTATCCCGGCAAAAAAAGGAAGTCGGTTATGCCTTCAACTGATAGTCTGCGGCCTTGCGGGAGGCTTCCACGCTGGCGCGGAGCCGTTCCAGCAGATCTCCCAGTTCGCCTATGGCGGCGGTGATGGGAATGATCTCGACGACCTCGCTGGCAAGGGCGTCGCGAAGGTGTTTCAGGTTCTCATCCGCCTGGGGCATGTCCATCTTGTTGGCGACGATGAGGGAGGGACGCCTGGAGAGCCCTTTCATGTAGAGTTCCAGTTCCGAGCGGAGGCTCATCAGGTCGGAGACGGGGTCCCGGCCATCCACTGCGCCCATGTCCAGCACGAAGACGAGAAGGCTGGTCCGCTCAATGTGCTTGAGGAAAGCGTGGCCGAGGCCCACGTTGTCATGCGCTCCCTCGATGAGACCGGGGATATCCGCCACCGTCAGCCGGTGATAGTCGGGATATTCGATGACGCCCACCACCGGGTTCAGAGTGGTGAAGGGATAGGAGGCCACTTTCGGTTTCGCGGCGGAAATGGCGCCGAGGAGGGTGGATTTCCCCGCGTTGGGATATCCCACCAGTCCGGCGTCGGCAATGGTCTTGAGTTCCAGTACGAGATCCCGGTCCTCTCCCTCTTTTCCCTCTTCCCACTGGCGGGGAACCCGGTTCCGGCTGCTGGCGAAGCGGGTATTGCCTCTGCCGCCCCGTCCGCCTGCCGCCACGAGGGTCCGCATGCCGACGGTGTTCATATCGACCACCAGTTCGCCGGTGCCGCGGTCGGTGACGATGGTCCCGACGGGGACCTTGACGATGACGTCATCGGCGGCTCTGCCGTGGCAGTCTGCGCCCTTGCCGCAGGGACCGTTTTTCGCGCGGAAGCTGGTCTGATAGACGAAGGCGGCGAGGCTTTGTTCGTTGGTGTCCGCCTCCAGATAGACGCTGCCTCCGGCACCGCCGTCGCCGCCATCTGGACCGCCCTTGGGAACGAACTTCTCCCGCCGGAAACTGCAGCATCCGTTGCCGCCCTTTCCGCCGTGGACGGAAATGATTGCTTTATCCACAAACATGATGACACTCCTTTCCCCATGGGCTTCGGACGGATGGGGTCCGCCGTTGTCGTATTATGGGGCGGTTCTGTGAAAATCCATAAAAAAACCCCGGGAAAACCTTGCTTTCCGGGGTATCAGAGACGAAAAAATGAAAACGCGTTCCGCCGTCAGCAGCAGGGAACGATGCTGACTTTGCGCTGCTCCTTGCAGAACTCGACGGTGCCGTCGCAGAGCGCAAAGAGGGTGAAGTCCCGGCCGCAGCCGACGTTGTTGCCCGGACGGAAACGGGTCCCGCGCTGACGCACGATGATGGAACCGGCGGTGACGCACTCGCCGCCATACACTTTGATACCGAGGAATTTCGGCTGACTGTCGCGACCGTTGCGGCTGCTGGATTGTCCTTTTTTATGAGCCATGATTTGATCTCCTGTTTCGTATTTTCATTGCCAAGTTTGCATTGTCATTCTCTTAAAATAACTCCGATTCCGGAAATTTCAAGTAAAAAAACTTCTTTCGGCCCATTTTGTTTTGATTTTTTCCTCCGCGCAGGATAAATTATGGAGAAGAACGGAAGGGTACGGCTGGCATCATGGATCATCCGGAGTTGAATAAAGCGGTACAGGCGCTTCTGGAGGAGATGGTTTCCTCCGGCTACACCTGCGGCGCGCAGGCGGTCATCTACGACCATGGAGCAAGGATCGTTTCGGCGGTAGCGGGACATACCGATTCCGACCGGCGTGAAGCGATTACCGCGGAGCATCTTTTTCCCGTTTATTCCAGCGGGAAAGCCTTTCTTTCCACTCTGGCGCACCGGCTGGTCCAGAAGGGGATCATCGGCTATGAGACGCCGCTCGCCGCCGTCTGGCCCGGTTTCGCAGCGCAGGGCAAGGAGGGGGTGCGGCTTTGGCACGTTCTCTCTCACCGGAGCGGACTCGAGGGCCTGCCCGACGTGGCGAAGATGGCGGACTTCACCGACTGGCGGACCATGTGTGATC
>DCGG01000153.1:14769-28362 GCA_002315455.1 Lentisphaeria bacterium UBA1784 | reverse complement strand
TGTGTGATCTGCTGGCGGACCAGCCCCTCGCGGACGTGCCCGGCGGCGCGACGTTCTATCAAAGTCTCGCTTACACGTGGCTCGCGGGCGAACCGCTGCAGCGCGCTTCCGGCAAGGAATTGCGCCAACTGCTGGCCGAGGAGATCACGAGTCCTCTCGGATTGGAGTCGGAGTTCTCCTTCGGGCTGACCCCGGAACTGGAGTCAAAGGCGGTGATTTTCGGGACCCATCCCTCGCTGCCCCGGGAACGCCCTTCGCTGAAACGTTGTTGGCTACCGCTTTCAGGGATTGTCAACGATCCGGCCATCCGGAGGGCGGTGCTTCCGGCATTCAACAGTTTCTCCACGGCCAACGCCCTCGCGAAGCACGCCGCCGCTCTGCTGGACCCGGTGGAGGGGGGCGCGGCCCCGCTGCTTTCCCCGGAGACGCTTGCGCTTGCGTCCCGGCTTTGCCGTGCGGAGGATCATCCCATTCCGGAGCGTCCGGGGACGTGGGAGATCTTCGGCCTGGGATACGTTCTCCGGGGCCTGCCGGGGGAGGAGAGCCGGGTGATCGGGCACTCCGGTTTCGGCGGTTCGCAGGGGCTGGTGGATCTGGTGAGCCACCGGGCGCTGGGGTTCACGCTGGCCACCGGAAATCTGGACCTCGCTCCCGTGAACGAACTCACCCGCCTCTCTGGCATCTCCGCCCGGGCGTGGTGAGGATAAAAATGCTCCTTCCGTTAAATTTGCGAACTCCCCTTGATATTTTGCCGGAGAGGGATTATATTACCCTCGTAAGCCTCGGAAACGAGGTCCAAAACCATAACAAGGAGTGTTGAAATGGCTGCGAAGGTCGATAGCGACAAGTGCTGTGGCTGCGAGAGCTGCGCCGGTGCCTGCCCCGTGGGCGCCATCACCGTTGAAAACGGCAAGGCCACTGTGAAGGCCGATGAGTGCATCGAGTGCGGTGCCTGCGTTGGCGAGTGCCCGGCCGAGGCGATCTCCCTCTGATCGGGATCGTTTCGCAGAAGAGGCGTCGGAGAGATCCGGCGCCTTTTTTGTGCTGGAACCCCTTGAGATCCCTCGAAAAAAAGGAATGCCATGACCGGGACTGAACTTCTGGTGATCTGCGGACCTACCGCTTCCGGGAAGAGCGCTCTCGCTTTGGAGGCCGCGGAACGGCTTCACGGTGAGATCGTTTCGGTGGATTCCATGCAACTCTACCGGGGGCTGGAGATCGGGACCGCCCAGCCTTCCGCGGAAGACCGGGCGCGGGTGCCGCACCATTTGGTGGGCTTTCTGCCGCTGGACCGGCGGATGGACGTTTACAGTTATTGCGAGGCCGCGGCCCGCGCGATCAATGAGATCGCCTCCCGGGGGAGGCTCCCCGTGCTGGCTGGCGGTACCGGAATGTATCTGCGTTCGTTGCTCTACGGCATGGACGACCTGCCGGGGGACCGGCAACTCCGTGCCGAGCTGGATGCCCAATATGATTCTGCGGAGGGAGAAGGTGCTCTCCACGCGCGGATGGCGGAACTGGACCCAGCCGCGCTGGAGCGCTGGAAACAGTGCCGGCGGCGGCTGATCCGGGCGCTGGAAGTGCGGCTGCTCACGGGGGAATCCATTTTGACGCTGCAGGGACGCGTCCGGCCGGAACTGCGGTATCGCGTCCGGGCATTCCGGCTGGATCTTCCCGTGGACCTTCTGAAGGCCCGGATCGCCGTCCGGGCGAAAAAAATGCTGGATTCCGGCTGGCTCCCGGAAGCGGAGAAGGCGCTCGCCGGCGGCATATTGGATTCCCCCACCGCCCATCAGGCCATCGGATACCGGCAGATCGGGGAGTTTCTGGCGGGGCGGATGACCCGGCCGGAACTGGAGGAGCGGATCATCACCTCCACGTGGCAGTATGCCCGAAGACAGCGGACGTGGTTCAATCACCAGCATCCGGAAGCGATTTGTTTGCAAAATCCGGAAATCGGGGCTATATTATAATATCTGTATTTTGAACGCACCGGAAACGGTCAGGGAGAACGTCCACCTTTTTTGAGAGGGGAGGGGCATCCCGTGGAATTCGGTCGCTATCAGCCCCCCGGCGAGGGTCCGCAGTACTTCGGGGACGCCGCAGTACCCTGGCGGGTCCGCGTCATGAGGTTGATACCGGGATTCCGCTCGGGTTCCCGTCCTGCCGCGCCCATCAGCAGCGCGGAGGTCTCAACTGGATCTCCCCGATTGTTTCAGTGCACAAATCTGCCATAGAAAGGATAACGATTCATGGCTGAAGAAAAGGTTGTATTCGCGTTTGACGGTGACCGTACCATGGAGATTTCCACCGGTAAGGTCGCGAAGCTTGCCAATGGTGCGGCGGTGGTCCGCCTCGGTGATTCGGTGGTGCTCACCACCGCCTGCTCCGGTGAACCCCGGGAAGGAACGGATTTCTTCCCCCTGCAGGTCGACTACCGGGAAAAATATGCGGCTGCGGGCAAGTTCCCCGGCGGGTACATCAAGCGGGAAGGCCGCCCCTCCACCAAGGAGATTTTGACCTGCCGCATGATCGACCGGCCCATCCGGCCCCTCTTCCCCAACGGTTTCTTCAATGAGGTCCAGGTCTGCGGGACCATGCTGGCCTGCGACGGCGTCAACGAGCCGGACGTGCTGGCGATGGTGGGAGCTTCCGCAGCGCTGATGCTCTCCGACCTGCCCTTCAACGGACCCATCGGAGCGGTCCGGGTCGGTCTGGTGGACGGCAAGTTCATCATCAACCCCACCCGCGAGGAGATGGAGAAGAGCAAACTGGAACTGATCTACGCCGGCAGTCCCGACAAGGTCATCATGATCGAGGGCGAGGCGGAGTTCGTCACCGAGGCCCAGATGCGCGACGCCATGTACGCTGCCAACGAGGCCATCAAGAAGCAGTGCGCCGCCCAGATCGAACTGGCCACCAAGGCCGGCCGCACCAAGAAGCAGTACAAACTCTATCCGGTGCCGGAAGCTCTCCAGAAGCGTCTGGAAGCGGTCTGCGCTGACCGGATCGAAGCCGCCTGCACCATCCCCGGCAAGGAGGATCGCATGGTCGCTCTGGATGCTCTGCGGGACGACATGCGGAACACTCTGCGCGCCGAGTTTGCTGACATGAGCGATGCGGATTTCGCGCTGGAGACCGCCAAGGGCTTCGATGATTTTGTCCGTACCGTCACCCGGAACGTGATCCTGACCAAACAGTTCCGTCCGGATGGCCGTTCCATCACCGAGATCCGTCCTCTCTCCGCCGAGGTGGACGTTCTGCCCGTGGTCCATGGCAGCGCGCTTTTCAGCCGCGGCGAGACTCAGGCTCTCGTGATCACCACCCTCGGCAACGAGAAGGATGCTCAGGAGTACGACGACCTCTGCTCTCCCACCGGAATGGGCAAGAAGCGTTTCTATCTGCACTACAACTTCCCCAACTTCAGCGTTGGCGAAGTCGGCCGCATCGCCGGCCCCGGACGCCGGGAGATCGGCCACGGCAATCTGGCGGAGCGTTCCGTCTCCAAGGTCATTCCGAAAGACTTCCCCTACGTGATCCGGTGTGTTTCCGAGATCATGAGCAGCAACGGCTCCACTTCCATGGCGAGCGTCTGCGGCGCCACTCTCTCGCTTATGGCGGCGGGCGTGCCCATCACCGCTCCGGTGGCGGGTATCAGTTGCGGATTGGTCACCGGTGAGAACGGCGAGCGTCTGTTGCTTACCGACATCATCGGCGCCGAGGACCATTTCGGCGACATGGACTTCAAGGTCTGCGGTACCCGCGATGGCATCACGGGCTTCCAGCTCGACCTGAAACTGCCCGGCATTCCCATTGACCTTCTCTGCGAGGGCATGGAGCGCGACCGGATTGCCCGGCTGAAGATCCTCGACGTGATCGAGGCCTGCATCCCTGAGCCCCGCAAGGAGATCAGCCCCCGCGCGCCCCGGATGTGCGTGGTGAAGATCAACCCCGAGAAAATCGGTGCTCTGATCGGCAAGGGCGGCGAGAACATCCGTGCGATTTGCGAGGAGACCGGAGCCGACATCGATATCGACGACGACGGCACCGTGAAGATCATGGCCGCCGATCAGGCGCACATGGATGCGGCGATCGAGCGGGTGAACGCCAGCACTGCGGAAGCGGAGATCGGTAAGATCTACCGCGGCAAAGTGGTGACGGTCCGCGACTTCGGCGCGTTCGTGGAGATCCTGCCCGGCATGGACGGTCTGCTCCACATCTCCGAGATGGCGGACTACCGCGTGAACAAGGTGACCGACATCTGCAAGGAAGGGGATTTCGTCTCCGTGAAGGTGATTGACATCGACGCTTCCGGCAAGATCCGCCTGAGCCGCAAGGCGGCGCTGAAGGAGATGGGCGAGTAATCGTTTCCTTCTGCAAAAGGGGGGAATGATTCCCCCTGACGCATCAGTATAAAAAATCCGCTCCGGTAATCCCGGGGCGGATTTTTTATACCCGTTGTACGGCAGCGGTGGATGGAGCAAGTTCGTGACAAGTCCGTCAAGACTTCGGAATCGGCGGCTTCCGCTTTGTTTTTCCTTTTTTTTTTGACACCATTGTTTTTTTTGTTTGCGGATGTTATAGTAAAAAAGTCAAAATTTCACTTCCGGACTTCGTAAGGAATCATGCGATGAAGCGACAAGTTTTCTCTCTGCCTCTGCTCTTGTTTCTGCTGACGTGCGGCTTCTGTGCCGTTGCGGAGGAGTCCGCCGGCGTGGTGGAGTCCCGTTCTCTGATGCAATGCTGGCCCGCCGAGCGCTGGTGGTGCATGACCAGCACCATGACGCAGACGGCGGATGCCGATCCGGCCCGGCTCTGCTGGAAGGTTCTCGTGGACTACAAGGGCGGCGAGGAACGTCACCCCATCGGCTGGCCGTTTGCCGATGCCTATCTGATGCATTTGCCGAAGGAGTTGCAGGATTGGAGGCAGTTCGACGAACTCGTCCTTCATGCGAAGGCAACTTTCTCCCGCGCCACGGAAGAACCGCTCCCGGTCTACGTGGAGTTCTGCGCAAAGGGCGGGCGGCGGCTTCACCGGGCGGGCATTCCCGATCCGGTCCCTGGGCAGGAGCGGGAGATGCGGATCGATCTCTCGCAGATCCCGGAACTGGGGAAGATGGCCATGCTCCGCATCTACGTCTATGAGGGGCAATATCGGCACGGCGACCTTCTGGAACTGGAACTTTGGGACATTCAACTGAAACGCAGTAAAAGCGTCCGGGTGGAGGAGTTCTTTCTCGCATCGCCCTCGGTCTTTGCGGATTCGCCCCGGCTGACCGGGGAGGCCCGCCTTGTGGGGCCGGATCCCCTCATCGGCAAGGGGATCTCCGCCGCCATCTTCCGTCATGGGGAGAGCAAGCCGGTGGCGGAAAAACTCCTCCCTCTGCACCGCGGACGGCAGAGTTGGGAACTGGATCTCGCATCCTTGCACCTTCCGCCGGGAAAGTATGAGATTGTTCTCTTTGCGGATTCTCCCGCGTCCCGGATCGTGCGGGAGTTCACCATTGTTTCCTCTCCTTGGAAGGAGGCGTCCAAATGAGAATGTCATACCGTTTTGTTTTGGGAGTTGGCTTGAGTTTTGCGGCGTTTCTCCTCCGGGCGGAAGTGCTGTGCTTCGATTGCGGGACGGCGGATTCCCCGGTGATGCCGGGATACGTCCGGGCGGTCCCGGGACGGACGGAGAAGCTCCGCTGGGAGGGAAAGCGTTCCCTGCACGGCAGAGCAGGCACCATCACCCGGACGTGGAACCCCAAACGCGCCGGACACAACCATCCGCCGCTCACCGATGAACTCTCCTGCGACTACTGGTGGAACGACGTCGGCGGGACCCTCACGGTGGCGGTCCCGGAGGGGCGTTACCGCGTCTGGCTTTTTACCGGCAAGACCCAATGGCAATGGGCGCAGGTCTGGGATCTGCGCGTCCAATGCGGCGAAGCGGCCACATCTGCGACCTTTCCCGGTCGGGGGGAGGCACGCCTTCTGGAACTCACCGGTACTGCGGGCAAGGATGGCCTGAAACTGGAATTTTCCACCCGAAGCAAGTTCGCCCTCAACGCCCTCATCGTTGCCCCGGAGGCCGAAGCGGATGCCGCCGAAGCAAAGTGGATCTCTCCCATTCGGCTTGCGCTGACCCTGCTCCCGCCGGAGGAGTTGAAAAAGTGGAAGGAGATCAAGCCGGTCCACCGCCCGGAGTATCCGGCTCCCGAGTGGACCGATGCCGAGACGGAACGGGGATTTGCGCTGTTTCACCGGCATTGGAGCGAGCCTGTGTGGCCCAATCAGTTTCCGTTGCGGCGGGAGATTGGCGCTCCCGTGCGCGGCTTCGGAGTCCCCGGGGAGCGAGAGATTCTGACGGTCAGCATCCATCCTCTCCGGGATTTCGGGCAGGTGGATGCGGTGGTCTCCGACCTGACGGGAGCGGACACGAAGATCCCGGCGTCCGCCGTGGATCTGCGTTACGTCCGCTACATGTATGCCCGCCCGAACTACATGGACCGCGGCACCTATTACCGGGTGCCGGACGTGCTGATGCCGTGGAACCGCCGGCGCCTTGCCGCCGGGGAGAACCTTCGGTTCTGGCTCTCGGTGGACGTCCCCGCCGATGCGAAACCGGGGCTATACCGCGGAACGCTTCGGCTGAAACTGGACGGCAGGGATGCACTTGTGCCGCTGACCTTCCGGGTGGCTGGTATCCGTCTGGAATCCGACCCCCGGCTGGTTTTCGGGACCTATTACGATTTCCCGTTGCACAGGATGGACGGGGCTCCAGACGCCTTCTCCAAGGCGTGGTGGCGGCACAAGTCCGAAGCGGAGATGGCGCACCTGCAAGCGAGCGGCATGAACGCCCTCATCAGCAGCGTCGATTTCGAACGGACCGAGGAGGGGCTCAAGGTCTACCCCGGGGAGTTCAAGCGGGACCTCGCCGAACTCCGGCGGTTCGGGCTGGACAAGGTGCTGATCCTCGCCCTGCCGTTGGACGGTCTCTACAAGCATTACATGGGGCGTGCCCCCGGAAAACATCAGACCGATGCGCCCATGCCGCCCAAGGAGTTCTTCGATGACGTGACGAAGGCGGTGCGGGAATTTGAGAAGGTGGCGGTCCGGGAGAACTGGGGCGAGCGCTACTACACCCCCTGGGACGAGCCGGAAGAGAACGATTTTGCGGTCTCCCTTGTCCGAGAGTCGCTGAAAGCGGTCCGTCAGGTGCCGGGAGCAAAGACCTATCTGACGGCGGACCCCGCCATCCGCGCCTACCGGAGTTTTGCGCCGTACCTTGACGTGTGGTGCTCCCAGCCCTTCTCCGTCCCCCGGGAGCAGGTGGGAAAGGCGTGGAACGCTTCTCCGCAGGTGCAGTACTGGTGTTACCCCAACCACAACTCCGGCGAAAACGACCACACTGTGGTGCTGGGTGGGCGCATGACCTACGGTTTCGGACTGTGGCGTTCCGGATTCCGGACGCTGATTCCGTGGATCTATCAGTTCTATGGGCATGACCAGTGGAACTACCTTGATGAATATTACAGCGACTTCGGGGTGCGCTCCACGGACGACGGAGACCCCATCCCCACCGCCATGTGGGAAGCCTTCCGGCAGGGAATGCAGGACGGACGTTGCCTCTACACGCTGAAAAAACGCATGGAGTCCGCCCGCACCGCAGGGCTGACTGCGGAGGCGGAAGCAGCGCGGAAACTGCTGGACCGGATGGACTCCTTCGTCCCGGTGCAGGAGAAGTACATTCGGGATGGCATGTGGACGCCGGAATCCTTCGACGCCCTCCGCTGGGAATTGGTCTGCGCCATCGAAAAAATCGACCGCGCCCTCTCAAGTGCGAAAGAGCGCGGCCGCAAATAGAACGGTTTTGACCCTTATTCCGCCATTACCGTGACGGCATCGGCAACGCTTTCCACCACGCCGCTCAACTTCCGCTTGCTGCCGACCACGAAGGGACCGGGACCGCTGACGGCGGTGATCCGGATCATCCGGGCGGCGTGCGCGGGCAGCGCGATGGTGCAGATCTCCTCCGGCCGGAAAAATCCCAGAAACTTCCGGTCGTGGAACTCGTAGAGCGCGTACTTCTGCGCCGCTTTGAGTCCGGGGACCTCCTTGGGTGCGAAGCGGACCGTTCCTGCCTCGTTCCCTGCCCAATTGAGGATGGCGGCGCTGATCCAGCTGCCGTCGCCTGCGAAATCCAGCGCCACCCGGTCTGGCAGATAGTGGTCCGGTTCCGGGTCGAAGGGCGTGACCCGCGCCCGGTCGAAGGGCATGAGGCTCCGCATCATCTCCAGACGGTCCCGGTCCAGCGCCGCGAAGCGCTCGGAGACCGTCAGCAGCCCGCCGCCCAGCAACTGGTTGACGGTGATGGAGAAGGCCTCCTCCTCGTTGAAGCGTCCCATGGCAAGATGGGAGGCATCCTCTGCGAGGTTCCGCCGGATCTGGAGGGCATCGGGGTCCTCGGTCCAGAGGGCGTTGTAGACGTTGCGGAAGATATTCTGGCGTATCCGCATGGGGTAGGGGGTGATGTTGGACTCGATGGCGTCCCAATGGCCCCGGAGATCGGCGCTGGAGCGCACCACTTCCGCAAGTCCGGCGGTGCCTTCATAGAGGCCGCCGCAGGCGTTGACGATGCCGTCCTTCCCCACCGCCTTGCGGACGAGGGTCATGGCGCGGCGGTAGGCCTGCGCCCGGTTGCATTCGGGATCGCGGAAGCGCACGCTGGGATTGATGAAGAGGGCCCGGAGAAAGTCCAGCTTGTGGTAGCGGAATCCCCAGCCGTTCAGTTTTGCGAAGAGACTGCAGAGGAACTCCTCCGCCGGAGCGGAACAGGGGTCCAGAATGCGGCAGTGTCCGCCGTCGCAGACGAAGATGGCTGGGGAACCATCGGCGTTCTTCAGGATCAATTCTGGATACTTCTCCGCAAGTTTGCTCTCGGGCGCGATGACGAAGGGGGCTGTCCAGATGCCGGGGATCATCCCCGCGCGGGAAATGGCTTCGGCCATCTCCGCCATGCCGCCGGGAAACTTCTCTTTATCGACCAGCCAGTCGCCGTAGGTGCGAAACCACCCGGAATCGATCTGAAAAAGCTCGAAGGGTAACCGTTCCTTCCGGATGTGTTCCAGATTGGAGAGCACTTCGGCGCGGTTGACGTTGAGGCCGTAGTAGTACCACGTGCAGAAGATGTTTTTCGCAGGAGACTGGATGCCTCCGAGACGGGCGCGGACCCGTTCCACGTGGGCGGCCAGCAGAGCGGTGGGTGTTTCCGCCTCCTCGACGTAGAAGTCGTGGAGTTTGCGGGATTTCCCGGGTAGGAGCTGGACACCGTCCAGTTCCGCTTCCGCGGCGAGCCGGGTCATTGCGGAGCGTTCCGGGTCCGTGGAAAACACCACCCGGCCAAGGTGCAGGTCCTGCCCGCTGAAGCCGAGAAAGATGGCGCGTTTCGCGCTGACGGACGTGATGACCAGTCCGGGATCGCAGTAGAAATCCGTCCCGGGGACCACGTTGGGATCATCGAAGAGTTCTGCCCCGCAGAGGCCGCCGCCGGCGGGGACCTCGGAGCAGTCGTAGATTGCTTCCTTCAGCCGCACGTCCGGACGGGAGGGGGAAAAGAGCCCCGGCATGTCGTTTTTGTTGCGGGCGAGGCGCACCACCCGCCAGTCGGCGAAGGGCGCGGAGCAGAGCAGCGCAGGATCGGTGACGCGGAGGATCTCCATCCCCTCCAAGTGGATCGGGGAGGATCCGGCATTGACCAGTTCCACGGAGATGCGGACCCGGGAGGGGGATTCCTCCACGATCTGCCGTCTGATCAGCAGGTCGCCGCACCGGGCGGAACCATCCGGCTGAAAGACCGGGGGCTCCAGTTTTGCTTCGGCGATCCGGGGCGCAGCGACGGCTCCGCCGGCGAGAGCGATGAGAGAATTCGACATTGACGGCTCCTGCGGTCAGTAGGACTTGGCAAATTCGGAGGCATCGACCACGCTCTTGACCACCGGTTTCTTGTGATAGCGGGAGGTCTTGACCAACTCCGTCAGCATGTCCGAGTACTCCTTGGCGTCGATGGGCAGTTCCACGGTTTTCTCCTTGAGTCCGGAGAGCAGCATGGCGTTGCCCAGTTCGAGAGCGCGGATGCCCTCCTCCATGTTCGCCACCAGAGGTGTCCCGTGGAGGATCGCCTCGGCGAAGCGCCGGATCACTTCGTAGTGCTGCTGGAACTCCGGTTCGGAGAAGGAGATGTCGCACTTCCAGAGGTCGGGGAGGTCGAAACTCTTGTCGGTGTTTTTGCTGTATTCCGAGCACTCCCGCTCGGAACGGATGAACTGCAGTTTGCCGTCCTCATAGACCAGCCGGCCCCGTTCCGCCATGATCTCCAGTCGGTTGGTGCCGGGGATCTCGCCGGTGGAGGCGATGAAGTTGCCGGTGAGGCCGTTTTCATATTCCAGATAGGCGTTGACTTCGTCCTCCACTTCGATGTCGTGGAGCTTGCCCAGTTTGGCGGTTGCCCGGACCTTCACCGGCATTCCGAAGAACCACTGCATGAGGTCCAGCTGGTGGGGGCACTGATTGAGCAGAACGCCGCCGCCTTCGCCCCGCCAGCTGGCGCGCCAGTCGCCGGAGTCGTAGTAGTGCTGACTGCGGAACCAGTCGGTGATGATCCAGTTGATGCGCTTGAGTTTGCCCAGTTCGCCGCCGTCGATCATCTGTTTGATCTTCTGGTGGGCGCCGCTGGTGCGTTGATTGAACATGGCGCCCTTGATCAGTTTGGGATATTTCTTTGCGGCGGCGAGGAGCCGTTCCGCTTCGGCCTTGTGGACGGCGATGGGTTTCTCCACCATGACGTGCTTGCCGTGTTCCATGGCGGCGATGGCCAGATCGGGATGGTCATAGTGCGGGACGGCGACGATGACGGCATCGATGGGCGCTTCGGAGAGGAACTTCTCCACGTCGGTGTAGAGCTGAAGCCGTTTCCGGACGGACTCCTCTATGCGCTTGAAGGCATCCGGATCGACGTCGCAGACGGCGGTCAGATCCGTGTTGGGCAACGCGTTGCAGCGCACGACGTGGGAGGAACCGATATTGCCGATCCCGATGATCCCGATACGAACTTTTTCCATAGAGTTTTTCCCCCTTTGAGAGTTATGTCCGGCGGGATCTTCCGCCGGAGACTTGGTGATTGCATTGATCGTTCATTCAGCCTGCGGATGCACGAGCGGTCCGCCGTAAAAGTGCTTCAGAAGCAGGAAGCAGATATAGTCGTTCCCCTGCCGGTTCACATGGACTCCGTCGGCGGGACGAAGCAGGGAATCCCGGTCGGCCCTCGCCTCCATGGGCGAATAGAGGTCGATGTAGTCCAAATTCAGTTCCTTGCAGAGTTTCTTGGAGACTTCGTTGAAGGCCTTCATGTTTTCAGGCTTCCCGAAGCAGCTGGCCTTCTGACCTTTGGCGACGGTCTTCCTGGCCTTCTCCTTCTGGAATTCATAATTGGTGCGGGTGTTGGAGACGAGGACGATCCGGGCCTCCGGCGCGCGCTTGCGGAATTCGGCGATCATGCGGCGGTAGGAGGCTTCCTGCGCTGCGAGGGAGACCTTGGTGGTCTTGAACCCGTCCTGGCTGGTGGTGACGGTGTCGTTGTGTCCCAGCAGGATGAAGATCATGTCTGGGGTCTTACTGAACATTCCGTCGTAGGCGCGGGGAGCGTAGGTGCCTTTCTTGTGGTTGTAGCGGTCCTCCTGCCGGAGGATGAAGTCGCCCCGCACCGCCACGTTGAGGATGCTGATCTTTCCGGGATGATTGCGGTCCATGAAGAAGAGGAACTTGTCCGCGTAGTTGCAGCCCCGGTCGAAGTCGGTGAGACTGTCGCCGATCAGCAGAATGTGCACCGGACGATCCACCTTGATGCCGGCGGCACAGCCGTTCATGGCGTTGAAGGACTTGCTGTCGATGACGTCGTAGGCGATGCGGGCGGTGGCGCCCTCGGCGGCGGCAATCAGATATCCGGTGCCGGCAGGGACGGGCAGCGCGCCGCCGTCCATGGTGACGGAGCCGTCCTCGGCGGTGGTGGCGGTCAAGGTGGTGGCTTTACCGCTGTCAGGCAGCATGAAGAAGCGGATTTGGGTGTTGGGCATGGAGGTCTTGAAACGGATGGAGGGGAGTTTTTCACCCTCTTGGACCATCACATCGGCGAGCGCCAGCGCAGGATACGGTTCCGCGCCGGGGGTGACCATGGGCAGGATGGGGGTGATGGTCCGGGAGGAGTTCTGCTCCACGGTGTAGCGGACGTCATCGAAGAACACTTCGCCCTGAGTGGCCAGTTCCACCACCGGGACCGCCCTGCGCGCCGGGATCCCCGTGAGGTCGAATACGGCGGAATACTCCCTCCAGTCGGAGGTTAGTTCCACGGGGTGGGAACCGGGCACGGGCAGGACCGTCTCCTCCTTGTCGCCGGAGAGGTAGGCGTTGCAGGAGAACTGGAGTTTCCCGCTACCCCGGGCCATGACGGAGAAGCAGAGCCGTTCTCCCGCGGCGATGTGGTCCCGGACGGCGTAGGTGTTGTCGCACCGACCGTAAAGTTTCCGGCGGGGAGTCTCATCGCTTTTCAGCCATCCGCAGGCTTTGCCCCGGTAGGCCTGTTTGGGATCGGCGATGCGGCGGAAGGTCCCGGCCCAGTAACTGTGGCTGCTCCAGCCTTCGTGATCCTTCTCGAAACTTCCATACTTGAAGATGTTGGTCTGTTCCGCGCCGGAGAGCGAAAGCGCACCGCCGAAAAACAGCAGCGCCGAAATGACGGAAAAGAAGGCTTTGCCCATGGATCCCTCCCTTGTAAAGTTCATGTTGTCTTTCCCAATGATGAAACGAACGTGAATAATATAATGGGACTGCTCCGCAAAATCAACTGCACCCCGGTTTTTTTAGCGGAAAAAACCGGGGAAAACGAGGATTCTCCAGTTGTATTTTCAGGCGGGCGTGCTATAGTATTCCGTCAACAATGTTCACTCCCGGAGTTCCGGGGATGAAAAATGGTCATTTCAACTCTTAAAAACGGAGGTTTGTTGAATATGAAACTGGTATTGATCGGTCGCCGCGGACATTGGGGTTACGTGTTCCAGAGCCTGCCGGAGGTCCCGGAGGTGGAACTCGCCGCCATCAGCACCGGATGCGAAGATGATCCGGAATCCATGCTGACGGTCTGCAAGGAGCGTGGATATTCCCCCAAAGTCTATGCCGATTACATCGAGATGCTGGATACCGAGAAGCCGGACGTCGTCTCCATTGATGGCCCCTTCCACAAGCATGCGGAGATGTGCGTCGAGGCCCTGAACCGCAATATCAACGTCTTCTGCGAGAAGCCCATTGCGCTCACGCTGGAGGACCTCGGCAAGATCGAGAAGGCTCTCGCACGGAGCAAGGGCAAGTTGATTTCCATGGTTGCCCTCCGCTATGAGAAGGCCTTTTTCACCGCCCACAAGCTGGTGGAGGCCGGAGCCATCGGCAAGGTGAAACTGATCCAGACTCAGAAGTCCTACAAGGTGGGCACCCGTCCCGAGTTCTACAAGAAGCGGGCCACCTACGGCGGCACCATCGGCTGGGTCGGCAGCCACGCCA
>DCGG01000153.1:0-14722 GCA_002315455.1 Lentisphaeria bacterium UBA1784 | reverse complement strand
GGGTCGGCAGCCACGCCCTCGACTGGACCCTCTGGTTCGCCGGCAGTGAGTTCGCATCCGTCTGGGCCACCCAGACAAGGGAGGATAACTTCAACAACGGCGAGATGGAGATCGCGGCCCAGTGCCTCTTCAAGATGAAGAATGGCGTTCTGGCCGAGGCCAGCATCGAATTCCTGCGTCCCATGGCGGCTTCCACCCACGGCGACGACCGGACCCGCGTGGCCGGCACCAAGGGCGTCATCGAAGTCCGGGGCGGCAAGGTGATCCTCATTGATGCCGAAGGCGAACGGGAGGTGGAACTGCCCGAGAAGCCCGAGAAGCAGATCTTCTCCGATTTCTGCAACGAACTGCTGGGGCGGGGCAAGTGCATCGTGGATGCGCAGCAGACCATCCATCTCACCCGTGCCTGCCTCTGCGCGCAGATCGCAGCGGACGAGAATCGGATCGTCACCATCTGAAGCGGAACTCAAAACAAACGTACCATAAATCATACAGGAAAGACCAAAATGAAGAAACCGAAATTCGCTGTGATCGGCGTCCGCGGCTACGCAGGCAATTACCTCCACTATATGACGGAACTCCATGAAGCCGGGGTCATCGACTTTGCGGCGGCGGTGGTCCGGACTCCGGCCAAGGCGGCGGAACAGTTGGAAAAACTGAAGCCGCTGGGCGTGGAGATCTATCCCGATACCGCCAGCCTCTACGCGGCGCGCAAGGACATCGACGTGATGTGCATCCCCACCGGCATCGAATTCCATGAGCCCATGACCATCGAAGCGCTGGAGCACGGCTGCAACGTGGTGGTCGAGAAGCCGGTCTCCGCCACGGTGGATTCCGTGGACCGGATGATCGCCGCCGAGAAGAAGCACCCCGAACTCTTCGTTCAGGTGGGCTTTCAGCACATGGCCGACCGGAATCTCTGGTACCTCAAGGAACTTCTGCTCGCCGGCAAGCTCGGCAAGATCAACACCATCTGCATCCACGGCGTCTGGCCCCGGAACGATTCCTACTACAACCGCAACAACTGGGCGGCCAAGATCGCCAACGCGCAGGGCACGCTGATCCTGGATTCTCCCGTGAACAACGCTTTCGCCCACTACCTCAACATCGCGCTCTTCATGGCCGGCGGGAAGTTTGCCGCCACGGCGGAGCCCCGGAGCATTCAGGCGGAACTTCTCCGGGCGCGTCCGGTGGAGATGTTCGACTCCTGCGCCTTCAAGGTGCGGACCGTCAACGACGTCAACATCGTGGGCTTCCTCTGCCACAGCGCGCTCAATGCCTCCGAGCCCCAGCTCCGCATTGAGTGCGAGCAGGGGACCATCCACTGGCAGATGGGCGACGCCAACAAGGGCTGGCGCGTGGAGGATGAGAACGGCAAGATCCTCGCTTCCGGCATCACCGGCCGTTCCAACGGCGACATGTTCAACGATACCGTGAAGAAATTCTATGACCGTAACTTCTACGTCTGCACCCTCGCCATGTCCCGGAATCACACCCGCTGCATTGAGGCCATGTACCGGAACTTCAAGCCCTTCGACTTCCCGAAGGAACTGGTGAAGCGGCGGGAGGAGGACGGGCAGTATTCCGTCACCGGTCTGGAGGATTTCGGCATGAAGTGCTTCCTCTCCGGAGAACTTTTCCTCGCTCCCGGTATGAGCGAACTGCCCCCCATGGTGGATTGCTGATCCATCCGGAGAGGGGTTGAGAGAACCGTCTCTGCGACGGATCGCCGGGTGGATTCTTGACGATCCGTCTTTTCTGTAAAAACGGGGAAGTCCCCGGACAAACCAAAAAAGGATTCTGACGATGACTCTGAGATACGCTTTGATGGGAGGTGTGCTCCTGCTGTCCGCCGTGCTGCCGCTCTCCGGGGCTGAACCGGATGCCAAACGGTTGAAGTCCGTGATCTCCTGGCTCGATCTGGAACGTCCGGGATTGGAGGCGGTGAAAGCCGCCAAGACTCCTGCGGAGCAGTCCGCGGCTCTTTTGAAGTACTTCCGCGAACGGCCTGTGGACGAAACTCGGCTGAAGCAGAAGCCGGATAAAAGGGATATGGAATACTCCGATGCGGCGCTGGAGCACCGTTTTGTCGGTCAACGCGCCTACGGATTGGTGGCCCGCGGCACCCCCATCGACTGGGATGACCCTTACACCAAGGACAAGGAGTGGATCTGGCAGTTCCACCGCTTCTACTGGTGGCCCAGCCTCGGTGTGCGCTACCGCGTCACCAGGGATGAGCGCTACGCCCAGGAGTGGGCGGACGAGTTGAACGCCTGGTTCGATCACATGTTTTCCGAGAAAAACTTCCTCCGTCATCCCGGTTGGCGCGCCCTTGAAGTCGGGTTGCGGATGCAGTGCTGGGCGAGAAACTTCGACTATTTTGCCAAGTCTCCGGCGCTGGACGAAAAGACGCTGGTCAATTTCCTCTATTCTCTGCATCAGCACGGCGAACTGGTGGACGGCAAGATCGCCGAGGATTCCAAGAAGAAGATCCACAACTGGGCGGTGATGATCCAGGAGGCGCTTCTCAACAGCTTCCTCTGGTTTCCGGAGTTCCGGAAGAGCGCCCAGTGGCAGCAGAATGGTCTGGAGCGCCTGAAGGAGTATCAGAAAATGGTCGTGCTGCCGGATGGCGTCATCTGCGAACTGGTTCCCAGCTATCACACCATCTATCCCCGGACCTTCTTCGAGTTGCGGGAGAACAGCAAGAAGAACGGGCTGAAGGCGGACTTCGGAGAGGAGTATGACCGCCTGATACAGAACGGCATCACCGCCATTACGATCTGGACCCATCCTGACGGCAACGTGCCGCTCTTCGGCGACGCCTTTGAGGGGCAGAAGTCCCGGAGTTACGTGGGAAGATTCTGCAAGGCCTACCCGGAGCACAAGGACTGGCTCTGGTTCTCCAGCTCCGGCAAAAAGGGCGAACCGCCCAGGGAACTCTTGAGCGTCCTGCCCTATGCCGGATACTACACCATGCGGACCGATTGGAGCGTCAAGCCCGAGACCTTCATCGTGATGAAGAACTCCTACGACACTCACGGCTGGGGACACAGCCATCCGGACAACATGACCTTCGAGCTCTCCTTCAACGGCGAGCGGGTCATGGTGGATTCCGGGAGTTTCATCTATGGAAGTCTGCCCAAACTGCGGGCGTTTTTCACCGCTTCCAGACACCATCAGGTGGTAACGCTGGACGGCAAGAACAACTCCCGCCGGGGCAAGTGTCTCTTTCAGAAGATGTTCGGCAAGGAACTGATGGTCACCGCTCTTGAGAACACCCCGGCAAAGGGGTTGACCCACCAGAGGATCTTCTTCCTCGTGGCGGAAAAGTACGTCGTCGTGCTGGACCTGCTCTCCGGGAAGGCGGCGGGGGAACTCCGCTGTCACTATCAGTTCACGGAGGGCAAGCACACCTTCCTGCCGAAGCAGGAGACCGCCTTCAACGGCAAGATCGTGCTGGCCGGAGCTCCCTCCAACGGAACGATGGAGGAGGAGGAGGGGTGGATCAGCCGCCACTACTCCAAGAAGGTTCCCCGTCCCGCCTTCGCCTACGTGCAGAAGAAGAACCCGGGGAAGCCGGTGGAGTTCCTCACGCTCATCACCCCTGCCGGGAAGCCGGATTTTCAGCCCTCCATCCGTTTTGAGGGCGGCATGATCCATTCGCCCAAGGGCAGTTTTTTGATGGAACCTGCCAAGGGCGAAAAGTACCGCATCACTTACGACCTCAAGGAACAGCAGGTCTCCTGTAAAAAAACTTTGTGAGGCGCAGCAAAAATGCAGAACCGATGCGCGTGTGTGATCCCGGAACTTTTTCCCCAACCGAAACGGATTTCTCTGACGGGAGGCGACAGCACACTCTCTCTTGCGCTCCGGCTTGAAATCGACCCCGTGCTCTCTTCTCTGCGGGAAGTCATCTCTTCGATCCTGACTGCGGCGGGCGGGCAACTTTCCGAGCGCGAGTCCGATTGTCCTGTGCGTATCAGACTGCACTTCGGCGCCTCCTCTGCCATGACGGACGTGCCCACCGGGGTTCAGGGCGAATACTATGAGCTCCGCGTGCAGGAGCGGGAAGTCATGCTCTTTGCTCCTTCCAAGGAAGGCATCCTCCGGGGCGTTCAGACGCTGAAGGACCTTTTCCGCCGGCTCCGGCAGGGGAAAGCGGTTCCCTGCATGAGTATTTGCGACTGGCCTGCGATGCCGGACCGGGGGATCTTCGTGGAGTGCAAGTGGGGGCCGGACCGCATGACGCTTCAGGATTGGTGCCGGACCGTCGATTCCATTGCGGGGGTCAAGATGAACCGGCTCGGCATCGGCATCTACGGTTGCTGGGCGGGCTGCCGTTTCGAGGGCGCTTCCCGGCTGTCGGAATTTCTCATGGTCCCCGTCAAGGGGCATGAAGAACTGGATAAACAGCACCATTTGCGCTGGTTTTCCCCTGTGGGAAACGCATGGGAAACACTCTCTTACCGCGAAATCCTGCGGGAACAGGACCTGCTCGGCAGGATCGTCTCCTACGCCCGGGAGCGGGGGGTCGCTGTCGTTCCCGTCGTCAATACGCTGGGTCACAATACCTTGATCCCCCGGCTGATCCCGGAGATATCGGCGAAGGACGCAGACGGAAATCCCGCCATGTACGGATACTGTCTCTCCTGTCCTCGAACGAAGCAGTTCATGGAGGATCTTCTCACTTCCATCATAGACCGTTATTTCCCGCAGGGGAGCCCGTATTTCCACGTTCAGCTGGATGAGATTGGGAAGGCGCATCCGAGTCCGACGGATCACGGGAAGGTCGCTTCGCCCTGGTGCCAGTGCCCGGAGTGCCGCCGGAAAACGCCCCGGGAACAACTTGCGGACTACATCATCTGGATCGCCAAGGTACTGATCCGCAAGGGCGTTGGCAAGGTCGTCATGTGGAACGATATGCTCACTGGTCCGATGGCTCTGCTGACGCCGGAGTTCCTCGCCCGTCTGGAAGGGGAGGGGCTGAAGGACCGGCTGATTTTGGATTGCTGGGACTATGACAACGGGAAACTGGATCCCCTGCGTTCTCCCGAACACGCCCGGAAGGCGAACCTCGGTTCCTGGGTCACGCCCATGACCTGCTACTATGACTGGTCCCACTACAATTATTGCATCCCGAACATAGACCTCATGATGAAGTTGGGGTTCGCAGAGGGATCATCTGGAGTGCTTTCCTACTCCGTTCACAATCCTTCCCATCTGGATCATGAGGCGGCGCTTGCCGGATATGCGTGGGAAGGCGCGGAAAACACCGATGCGGATGCCTGTGCGTCCCGCTGGGCGGAGGCGCACTTCGCCGGGCGCGGAGCCCGGTTGCAGGAGGGGATCGCGCTTCTGCGGAAGATCGTTGCTTCTCTGGACTGGGAATACACCGGGAGTTATTTTTATACCTACTGCAGCAAGAAATGGCCCCGGTTTTACCCGCAGGAGGCGTTGGAACGGCAGGAAGGTTTGCCGGATGATCCTGTCTCCTCCTTGAAAGAAAAGAGCAGGCTGGCGCTTCAGGCAGATGCCGTTTTTGCCTCTCTGCTGGCGGAGAAGGCGCTCGGGAGGGAGGAAAAGGATTGCGTGAGAAGTCTCCGGGCGGAGGCCAGCCGCATCCATTATTACGCGGAGGCTTTCGCGTGGCTTCTTGGACTTCGCCGGGAACTGGCAGGCGGAGCTTCCGTCACTCCGGCGCACGTTTCGGAGTGTTCCCGGTTAAGGGAGGAACTCCGCGCCAGCATGGCGGCGGTGGAGGCAAATATTCCTGCGTGGCTCATGCCCTCCGCGCTGGCGCTGATGACGCCGCTTTACGAATATTTCGGGGAGTTGGCTCAGCAACTTGCCGGGATCATGGACGGCAGCCGCACGAGCGGCATCGACTGGAGCGTGAAGGATTTCTGTTCCGATCGCCGCTGAAGTCTGGAGAACGGGACCTATTTCCCAGAACTTTCCCGGAGGAAGAACATGGTCTCGAAGGCGATTGTGGTATTTCCCGGGACGCCGTTGCGGATCAGTTCCACGATCTTTTCGTTGATGCGCCGGATGGGATGGCCCACCGAACTCAGGGGCGGTGCGGCGGAAACGCTGGTGTTGTCGTCGTCGAATCCCACTACAGCGATGCGTTCCGGGACCGGGATCTTCTGTTCGTGAGCATAGCGCAGGAAGCCCATGGCCATCCGGTCCACGTCGAAGAACACGGCATCCGCTCCGCTTGCCATGATCCGGGCGCCCGCCTGATATCCGTCCTCGTAGTCGGAAGACTTGCTGGGGATAAAGAGCGCCTTGGCGCCGGATGGGGTGTCCGGTTCCGAGAATGGCCGCAGAAATCCCGCTTCCCTGGTGGGAATGTTGCCGCAGCGGACGATCTTCCGGTGTCCCGCTTTCAGCAGGGAGCGAACCGCCTCCGCTACGCCGATGGAGCGGTCCACGGAGATGCAGCAGCAGTTGCTTGCCTGAAACTCCTCCTCGATGAGGATGAATCTCTGCTGAAAAGCCGCGAGAGCGGGCAGAATCGCCACCGCAGGATTCATCCAGATAATCACGTTGGTGATGCCGGACCAGCGTCGGACCAGTTCTTCCACTTCGGAAAAACTCTTTGGTGGCGAACTGAGCAGCGGTTCATATCCGGCGCCGTTGAGCCGGGCGATGAGGTCGTAGAGGCGGCGCTTGTAGGCGTCGGCGCTGTTGGCGGAGTAGATGATCCCCACGAAGGAACTGGTCTGCAACCGCAGGTTCCGGGCGGCGATGTTGGGGACGTAGTCCAGTTCCTTGGCCACCGCACGGACCCGGGCGCAGGTCTCTTCGCTGACGCCGCTCATGCCTTTCAGCGCACGGCGGACGGAGCGGATGGAGACTCCGGAAGCCTTGGCGACATCCTTCAACGTTGCACTCATGGTGGCCTCGACCTTCTGTTGGTGTGAAACGATCCTTCGGAATCCCTATAAAATACAACTTCCACTGCGGATTGTCAAGAAAAATCCACGGTTGAGGCCTGAAATGCTGATGGATGACAGGCTCCTTGTCCGCCGCGCCGTCTTCGGAGGAGAATTCGCGGAAAAACGCTTGACTTTCCCGGTGGAACAGGGTATATTTCCAAATCATAAAGGAAGTGTGCCATGAAGAAAGCCGACAGTTCTGCGATCAAGACCAATGCCATCCGCCTGTGCGAGGCGGCTGGTTTCCCCATGGAGGTCTTTTCCTACTCCGTGGAGGACGGCAGGATTGACGCCCTCTCCATCGCGGAGAAACTGGGACGCATCCCCGATGAGATCTTCAAGACACTGGTGACGCAGGGCGGCCCCAAGGAGTACTTCGTCTTCGTGGTCCCGGCGGACAGCGAACTGGATCTGAAAAAAGCCGCCAAGATCGCCGACGTCAAGCGGATCGAAATGCTCCCCTCCCGGCAGTTGCTGGACCTCACCGGCTACGTCCATGGCGGATGTTCTCCCGTGGGCATGAAGAAACTTTTCCCCACCTTCATCGACGAGAGTGCCATTCTTTTCGAGCGGATCTGGGTCAGCGGCGGTCAGATCGGTTTGAACATGGCGGTCCCTCCGGAGGCGCTGGCGGGACTGGTGGATGCGGAATTTGCCGACCTGACCAAACCAAAAAAACAGGATTGACGCGCCCGTCCCGGATCGACGTGGCAGAAGGAGCACCGGAATCATGAAGCAGACAATATTTCCTCCAAAGGGCCACGATGGCACGACTTCCGGACGCCTGCGCCGGATCGGCGCGGTCCTGCTGTTGACGCTCCCGCTCCTTGCCCATCCGCTGGGATGGTTTCGCCTCGGATACAAGTTGATCCCTTTCTGGGGGGATGCGTCGGCCGCGGGAACAGCGGCAGTGGGGCTGGCAGCGTCCGCACTGGTCTGTTGTTTCCCGGAACGGTTGCTCGCCGCCTTCCGCCGGGATCGGAACATCCGGGTCCTGCTGGGAACGGCGGCGGTGACATTTGGCATGGCGGTCCTGCGGCAACTGCTTTTCGGCGGTCCTGCCGGATGGATCTCGGAGACGCTCTTTTTTCTCATGGTCCCGCTGGCCGGGATCACGCTTGCCCCGGAGTTGAAATGGTGTCTGAAGTGGTATTTGCCCGCGCTGTGCATCCTGCTGATCGGCTATGCCGTCGGGACGCCGGACTTCAGCGGCCTCCCCGGGAACTGGAACTGGAACTGGGCTTTGGTCGCCGCCACGGTGCCTTCGATCTTTCTCTGTTTCCGCTGTCCCGGAAAATGGCGTGTGATCGGTTCCTGCATCCTGCTGGGCGGACTTCTGACCGCCTTTGCCGTACTCTATCCTGATCGGTTTCCCCGGGGCGTTCTCGCGGGGTGCTTCGGCGCGCTGATCCTGCTGGGATTACTGAAGCTGACCCCGGAGGATCAACGGCTCTTCGGTGCGGTGCTCATCTTCGGCTTGGGGGCGGGCGGATTTCTCTCTGCCCTCTACTCCCCCGCCGGAAATCTGGACAGCCGCGTGGAGTTGTGGCGCGGAGCCATGGGGTTGGGCGCGCATTATCCGCTTTTCGGCGTGGGTGCCAACGGGTTCGGCTTTGCCATTCCTCCCTATCTGCCGGACGGATACTTCTTCTCCAAATTCGCGGCGACGTGGCATCCGCATCCCCACAATGAATTTTTCAACGCTTTCGTGCGTTTCGGCGCGGCGGGGTTGTTCTATCTGATCTTGCTCTTCTGGAACGTCGCGCGTCAGGCGATCTCCGCCGGACAGCGGGAATTTTACCTCGGATGGGCGGCGCTTCTGCTGCTGATCCACGGTTGTTTCGACGTGACGCTCACCACGCCTCTCGCGGGAACGCTGTTCGGCGTGCTTGCCGGGGTGAGTGCCTGCGGTGTGGACGATGCTCCCTGCCCATCGCCCGTCATCCCGGGGATGGAGAAATACCGCCGGCTTCTGCCGCTGGTATGGCGCCTTGCCGGGGTGCTTCTGCTGATGACCGCCGCGGGCCGGATGCTTCGGGATTTCTATGCCGGGAGCGATTACCGCCAAGCCAAGGTAGCCATCGTTTCCGGAGAAAACGATTTGGCGCGGGAACTTCTGGCGCGCTCCATTCGCCGGAATCCCGCGGCGGAGTCTTTGGATACCGCCGTACAGTTGGAAATGCTTGGGTTCCTCTCTCCGGAAAAGGCGCTCTTGCTGCTGGACCGGATGCGGGATTTGGGCTACGAAAACTATCTTCATGCACAGTTCTGGCGGGGGCGGGCGCTGGTCCGGCTGGGACGCTTTCAGGAAGCGCTGACTGCCTTGGATCAGGAACAGCGCAACTTTCCCTTCAGCGCCCGCTGTGCGGCTCTCCGGCTGGCGGTACTGGAGCACCTCCAGGGCCCTAGGTCGGTCCGGCGCCGGGCGGCGGAACATTACCGGTTGTGCATGAAGCTCCGGGGGCTCCCGCCGGACAGATACGCGCAGTTGACGGACGAACAGGAGGATGCGCCCCTTTCGGCTGACGCGTTCTATCACGATCCGCTGTTGCGGGGGCGGGACCGATGACGGACGGACTCTCTGCTCTGGCCGCTTTGGCTTTGACGGCTCTGGCTGCCCTGCATGCAGGGAACTGGCTGCCATGGAGCAGGAGATCCGCATTCGCCGCTTTTGCTTTCGGACTTCTGCTGCTGGGAATGGCAGGCGTCATGGCGGGGCGCTTGATCCTGATCCTCCCGGTCTGGAGCCTCTGGTGCGGGATGGGATCACTGGCTCTTGTCGGAAACTGGCCCGGTCACTGGCGTTTTCTCCTGGGACATTGGCGTTTTCTGCTCGGGCTTGCTTTGGTCGGAGCATTGACCCTCGGGTCCGCTCTGCTTCTGCCCGCCTCCTGGGACGAACAGGTCTATCAAACGGCGCTTCTCAAGCACTTCTGCGCCGTGAAGAGCGTTGCGGTATGGATGGACGATCCCTATTCCGCCTATCCTCTGCTTCCTCAGATGGCCATGCTGGCGGGGTTCCGCATGGGGGGCATCTTCTTCCCCCGACTGATGGTGTGGCTTATCGGTCTGATCCTGGCCGGGAAACTGTGGCTGGTGCTGGCCCGGCGGAACGGACGCGGCATTGCGTGGCTTCTCACCGTTGCATGGTGGCTTTCGCCGCTGTCGCTAATCCTCTGCCGGTGTTTCTACGCGGAGTGCTTCGTGGCGCTCTTTTTCGGGGCCGGATGCCTTGTCGCGCTCTCCTGCCGCAAGGATTCCCGTATGGCCGCCTTGGGAAGCGGTTTTTTTGCCGGAGCGGCTTTCTCCGTGAAACTCACGGGGGCAGGCGCGATGCTGGCCCTTGCGGTTTTGCAGATGCGCTCTCCGAAAACGCGGCGTCAGAGTCTTTGGTTCGGAGCCGGAGCCGTGCTTGCCGCCTTCCCCTTCTTCCTGCGGGTCTGGAGGGGGACGGGGAATCCGTTTTATCCCTATGGTTCTGCGCTGTTTGGGAACGATGCCGGGGCCGCGGTGGAACGCTTCCACCGGATGCTTGGCAGTGCCCGGTATGGCTATGATGCGCTGGGTGGGCTGCTCACCGGCTGGTTCTCTGCGGCATGGGATGCTTATGCCTATGACGGGATGATTCTCGGATGGCAGGGGCCGGTCCTGCTTCTGCTCTGCGGTCTCGCAGTGTGGAAACTGATCCGCAACGGCAGTTGGATGCGTCTGAAATGCTGGATGCCATGGGGCGCGGCCCTGCTCGCCGGATATCTTTTCTGGGCTGTTACCGCCCGGCAGAGCCGTTTTCTCTATCCGCTGTGGCTGGTGTTGTTCCCGGTGGCCGAATGGCTCCTGCGTGCCGCGCTTTTGCGGAAAAAGAGTGCGCTTGGGGGAGCAATGCTTCTCTTTGCCGCCGCGCTGTCATCGCCGTGGAGCGTTCATCTGGCGCACTACGTCAACGCGTGGCGCTGGCTGGAGCCCGCGCGGAAGCATCCCCTCCGCTACCTGGAGGTCGCCACCTCTGATCCCGGATACTTCCGGACCATGCAGGTCCTGCATCAGCTTCAGAAGCGGGAGAAGGCGCAGAAGGTGCTTTTTTTCATGGAACGCCGCACGCTCTACGCGCCGGGACTGGCGGATATCTGGAGTTACGGATTCAATGAACGTTCGCTGCGGGTCCCGGTCCGGAGCCGGCGGCTGGCCGCATTGATTGCACCGTACCGCTGGGTGGTTCTCGGGTCTTCTCATCAGGACGTGGATCACCAGCTGATCCTGCAGAAGGTGCAGGAGCAATGCATCGCCGGATTTCAGGAACTGCTCCGCGCCGGAGCCGTTCAGCGGATCCCTCTGCCGGAGGGATGCGAGGACTACGCGATCCTCCGGGTAGTCGATGGTGCCACCGGCTCCACCGAAGCGAGGAATCCCGCCAACTGATTCCGCCGGGTCAGTCCGGAGGCCGCCGCCCGGGCGGAACCGGGGAATCCTCGTCCCTTCAGATAGTCGTGAACGATCTTTCGCGCTTGCACGAGAGCGGTTTCTTCGCCGTAGAGCCGGATCATTCCATCCACGTGGGCAAGCACCTCTTGCCGCCACTCCGCAAGGGAGGGGTCTGGTCCCCCCTTGAGAATGCGGAAGAGCCAGGGATTTCCCATGGCACCCTGCGCCAGCATTACCCGGGAACATCCGGTCTCCCGGCGCATCTCCTCATAGGTTTCGATGGAGTTCACACCTCCGTTGGCGATGACAGGGATCTCCGGAAACGCCTCCCGGACGGCGGCGATCTGCTCGAAGTGTACTTCGCCCGTATAAAAGTGTTCCCACGTCCGCCCGTGGATGGTGAGCGCCTTCGCGCCCAGTTCCACCAGCCCCCGGCAGAGATCCAGCGTGGGGGTGGGGTCCTGCTCGTCGATGATGCGGAGTTTCGCGGTCAGGGGGAAGCGGGAGTACCGGGCCATGACGGAAAAAATTTTCAGCGCGAGGTCCGGATTCCTGCCCAGAGCCGCGCCTGCGCCCTTCTTCACCACCTTCGGGACCGGACATCCCAGATTGAGGTCCAGAAGCGAGAAGTCGAACGCATTGAGTCGCTCGCAGGCGATCTTGAAGAGTTCCGGTTCCGCGCCCTCCAGTTGTACGCCGAGAAAGGCCTCGCCCTCCTCCCGGAGAAGCATGGGTTCCGCCCGCTTTGCCGCGTAGGCCAAACTGGCGGCATCCACCATCTCGGTGAAGGCGTACTCGCACCCGCACCGCCGGGCCGAGCCGCGATAGGCGGCGTCGGTGAACCCGGAGAGCGGGGCGAGAATGAGGGCATTTTCGGGATAGACGGGACTCATAACGCGGCGAGCATCTTCTTCTGTAATTTTTTCAGGGCTTGATTCTGGATCTGCCGGACCCGTTCATTGGTACAGCCCAGCATTTCCCCCAGTTCGTCCAACTTGCGGATGGGTTCGCCATCCAAGCCGAACCGGAGTTTCAGCACCTGCTGTTCCCGGGACGGCAAGGTCTCAAGGAGGGTGAGCAGTTGTTCGATATCTTCCAGCCGGGTCAGTTCCTGATCGGGGGGAGGCGTCTGTTCATCCACGAAGAAGTCGATGAGTTCTGCGCTCTCCGGATCGGTCTCGCAAAGGGCGGTGTTCAGCGACCGGATGTCCACCTGTTTCTTGTGCCGGAGCCGCTGGATGGTTACCAGCGGCAGATGCAGTGCCGCCGCCACTTCCTCGTCGGTGGGTATTCTGCCCAGTTCCTGCGTGAGCCGGACGGACGTCCGTTTGATCCTGCGGGAATTGAGCTGGGTCCCGATGGGTACCCTGACCGTCAGCGCCTGTTCGGCGATGGCTTGCCGGATGGCCTGTTCGATCCACCACGCGCTGTAGGTGCTGAATTTCGCACCGCGGGTCTCGTCGTAACGGCCGGCGGCGGTGATCAGTCCCCGGTTTCCTTCGGAGACAAGATCATCCCAAGGCAGTCCTCTGCCGAGAAAATCGTTGGCGATCTTTAGGACCAACCTCATGTTCTCGGCAATGAGGGATTCCACCTTTTCCTGACGTACTGCGGCTTGTTCTTTCATCATCTCCTCCATGATTACTTTGAACTGCGACCTCTTCTCAAGGGCATACCGCCAAGGCCGTTTCTCTCTTCACTTGGAAACGGCCATGGGGAATTGACCGGACCTCCTCAAATCCGGTCAAGTGTACCCTTGTACTTTTTCAACAGGGTGTCGAGAGAGATCTCGAACCCGGATGAACCGGTAAACTTCAGACTCTCTTTATCCGTGACTTCTCCAATCCGGGCAAAGGGAATACCCGCCAGACTGGCCTCGAACGCCGCAACGTTCTCCTTCTTCACCGTGGCCACGAAGCGGCTGTTGGATTCCGAGAAGAGCTTCTCGATGAGCGAGCAGTTCTCTGCCGGAATCGCTTCCGGATCGATGACCGCACCCAGCCGGCCCGCCATGGCGGACTTGGCGAGCGCGGCGAAAAATCCGCCCAGTGCGGGGCTGATCAGGGACGCCGCCAACTTTTTGGCTGTGGCGCCGGAGACGGCGTTGTAAGTCTTGACCGCCAGTTCCGCGTCCACCTTGGGGACCTGATTGCCGGTGAAGCCCAGCATGTTGTAGTATTCGCTGCCGCCCAGTTCCGGACGGGTCATACCAATGACGTAGATCTGATCTCCGGCGTGTTTGAAGTCCGGGGAGACCGCGAGGGAAACGTCATCCATCTTGGCGATGACGCTGAAAAGAAGCGACGGCGGGATGGAGATCTTGCGTCCGCCCCGGGTGGAGTCGTTCTTCATGGAGTCCTTGCCGGAGATGCAGGGCACGAGGAACTTCTTGGTGTAGTCGTAGAGCGCCTGATTGGCCCGGACCAACTGGGCGAGTTTGTATTCGCCATCGGGAGTCTTTTCGCTCTTCACCGGATCGGGCCAGCAGAAGTTGTCGAGGCCCGCCACCTTGCCCAGTTTGCCGCCCACGGCGATGACCCGGCGGATGGCCAGATCCACGCAACTGGCGGTCATGTGGTAGGTGTCGATGTCGCTGTAGCGGGGCAGGATCGCCGCCGTGAGGATGATGCCCTCATTGGAGAGGGGTTCCACCATGGTGACGGTGGCATCGGAAGCCACGTCCCGCTTTTTGCCGACAAAGGGCTTGATGACGCTGAGGCCCTTGACCTCATGATCGTATTGACGGGCCTTGTATTCGTCGGAGGCGATGTTGAGCCGTGCCATCAGTTCGGCCGCATCGGAAGCCGCGTTGCGCTTCGCCAGTTCCGGCTCGGGGAACTTGGGAGCCTTCCAGGTGGCGTTCAGTTCCATCCGGGGGAGGCCGTCGTGCATGAAGTCGATATCCAGCAGCGCCACGGTGCGGTCGCCGTACATCACGTGGAACTTCCCGTTGTCGGTGAATTCTCCCATGACGGTGACTTCCACGTCCCGCTTGGCGGCGAGGGCCTTGAACTCCTCGATGTGTTCCGGCGGCACCGCGAAACTCATGCGCTCCTGCGCCTCGGAGACCAGGATTTCCCAAGGCTGAAGTCCGGCGTACTTGAGGGGGGCCGTCTTGAGGTCGATCCGGCACCCGCCGCACTCATCGGCCATTTCGCCCACGCTGGAGGAGAGTCCGCCCGCGCCGTTGTCCGTGATGAAGCGGTAGAGACCGCGGTCCCGGGCTTCCATGATGAAGTCGCCCATCTTCTTCTGGGTGATGGGATCGCCGATCTGGACCGCCTGCACGGGGCTGTCCTTGTGCAGTTCTTCGCTGGAGAAGGTGGCTCCGTGGATGCCGTCCTTGCCGATGCGTCCGC
>DCGG01000019.1 GCA_002315455.1 Lentisphaeria bacterium UBA1784 | reverse complement strand
GAAGGGACTTCTCGCGGCGCTCGCGGAGGATCACTTCGACTGCGTGCTTGGATTCAACCGCACCCGGGGACTGGATTTTTATTACGCCGCCGACAACTGCTTTGCCGCCACCGCCAGAAGGAGACATCCCATCGCCCGGATCTTTCTGCCCCGGTACAGGGTCTATGAGAGAATGGAGCGCGACATCCTGCGCCGGGGCGAGAAAAACCATATTTTCTGCATCGCTGAACGCCAGATGCAGGAGTTTCGGAAGTTCTACCAGACTGAACCGGAACGTCTGCATCTGCTCGCGCCCGGGATCGCTCCGGAGTTTCACCTTTATCCCCCGGAGGAGGCGCTCGCTATGCGGCAGAGCGTCCGCAGAGAGTTTCAGCTTCCGGAGGATGCCATCGTGCTGATCCAGGTGGCTTCCTCCTTCCGCACCAAAGGTGTCGACCGGACCATTTTCGCCCTCGCTTCTCTGCCCGATGAACTGCGGGAGAGATGCCGCTTGCTCGTGGTGGGGAGGGAGCGGTCGGGACGCTTCGGCGAACTCGCCCGGCGCAACGGAGTGGAAGCGCTGGTCCGCTTCACCGGTCCCCGTTCCGACGTTCTTGCTTTGCTTCACGGGGCGGATCTCATGATCCACCCTGCCCGCAATGAAGCGACGGGAGGCGTGCTCACCGAGGCGTTTGCCTGCGGGGTCCCCGCGATCGCTTCCGGAGCCTGCGGCTTCGCGTCTCTGGTGGGGCAATCGGGCGGGACCGTCCTGCCCGAACCCTTCCGGCAGAGCAATCTGAATTCCGCGTTGAAGGCGGCGCTGGCCTCGGCGGAGCACTTGGCAGACCTGAAGCGTTTTGCCGCAGAGTACGGAGAAAAAAACGATTTCCACCGGCGTTACGAGGAGATCGCGGAATGGTTGGAGGAACTCTATCATCATGTACAGGCTTGATCTGAAGGAGCCGTTCGCTTCGCTCTGGCACGGGAAGGACCCGTTTCAGGAGGCCGCCGCCTTGGAGGGAGAGGTGTTCCGCTCCGTCAAGAACCGCCAGACCTTCCGGTTCGAGGAGGGCGGACGGGGGTTCTTCATGAAGTTTCACCGGGGCGTGGGCTGGCGGGAGATCTTCAAAAATCTGACACAGGGGAAACTCCCCGTCCTCGGCGCCGGGAACGAATACGATGCCATCGGCCGGCTCTCCGCCGCCGGAATCGAAACCATGACCGTCGCCGCCTTCGGAGAAAAGGGCAGGAACCCGGCAGATCGGCTCTCCTTCCTCGTCACTGCGGAACTGACCGGCGTCATCACGCTCGAGGACCTCTGCCGGACGTGGCCGGAAGAGCCGCCGGCTTCCGCCGTGCGCCACCAGCTGATCCGCGCACTCGCCGAGCGGGCGGGCAAAATGCACCGCCTCGGCATCAATCACCGGGATTGTTACCTCTGCCACTTCATGCTGAAGCGTGAGACCATGAACGATGCGGCTCCGGTGCTGTACGTCATCGACCTGCACCGGGCGCAGATCCGGAAACAAGTGCCTTCCCGCTATTTGGTGAAGGATCTCGCCGGGCTGTGGTTCTCCTCCATGGACATCGGTCTTCGCAAGCGGGATCTGCTCCGCTTCTGGAGCATCTACGGCGGCGGCCGGGATGCGCGGCTCCGTAAACTTCTACCCCGGATCAAACGGGCGGCGGAGCGGCTTTACCGCAAGGAATTCCGCCGTCCGGTGCCGTCCCTCCGGTGAGGAGGCCGTACCGCTTTCTCCTCTCAACCCAGAAGGGCCCGGAGTTCATCCAGCGAGAGCTGTTGTGAGACCGCCGCGGTCGGATCGTCCATGACCGTATTGAACAATTCCTGCTTGCGGCTCTGCAGGTCCAGGATCTTCTCCTCGATGGAATCCTTCATCACCAGCCGGATGGTACTGACCGCCCGGCGCTGACCGATGCGGTGGCTCCGTCCTGCCGCCTGCGATTCCACGGCGGGATTCCACCACGGATCGTAGATGATGACGGTGTCGGCGGAGGTCAGGTTCAACCCGGTCCCGCCCGCCTTCAGGCTCAGGAGAAAGAGGGGGATCTCCGGACTTTGATTGAAGTGATCCACCCGCGCCTGCCGGTTCCGGGTGGCGCCGTCCAGATATTCGAAGGGGATCCCATCCGCGTCCAGCTGGGACGTGATCCGCTGGAGCAGGGTCGTGAACTGGCTGAAAAGCAGCATCTTGTGGGCGCTGTCGATGTGTTCGTGAAGCAGCTCCTTCAGAAGTTCGCCCTTGGCGGAGGGAACTCCTTCGCCAACTCCGTCCGGAAGCAGACCCGGATCACAGCAGATCTGCCGGAGCCGCAGGAGCGTCGTGAAGATCATGGCACCGGAACCCTTGTCCTTCGGATCGAACGTCTTCAGCGTTTCCAGACCTTCGGCGCGGACTTTTTCGTAGAGTTTCCGCTGTTCCTCGCCCATGTCGCAGTAGATGGTCAGTTCCGAACGGGGTGGCAGGTCCGAAGCCACCTGCGCTTTGGTACGGCGCAGGAAGAAGGGATTGGCGCGGCGGGCAAGATCCAGTTGGAGTTCTCTGGAGACGGCGGCGCCCGCGTAGGTCTTGCGGAAAGCGGCCAGGGTCCCCAGCATCCCCGGATGGAGGAAGTCCATGACGCTCCACAGGTCCTCCGGGGAGTTCTCAAGCGGCGTGCCCGAGAGGACGATCCGGTGCCGGGCGCTGATGACCTTGCAGGTCCTAGCGTTGCCGGATCCGGGATTCTTGATGTGCTGGGCCTCGTCGAGGATCAGATACTCCGTCATGAGATGCTTGAGCGGCGTGGTGCTCAAACGGGCGGCGGCATAGGAGAGGATGATGAGGTCATACCGTTCCGGATGCTTCCAGAGACCGTTCCGTTCCGCGCCGGAGAGGGGCGCCGCGATCCGCAATCCGGGGACGAAGCGTTCCGCTTCCCGCTCCCAGTTGGTGACGAGAGAGGCCGGGCAGACGATCAGACAGGGCAGGCTCCCCTCGTGGAGGCGGCTTGCCAGCAGAGCGAGGGTCTGCACGGTCTTTCCCAGACCCATCTCGTCGGCCAGCAGGGGATTCAGCCCCCGGTCGGTCATGCGCTGGAGGAATTTGACGCCTTCCTGCTGATAGTTCCGCAGTTCTCCGGTGAACCGGAACTTCGGCGGCTGGAGCACCGGAACGCATCCCGCTTCTCCTGCGGCGATCTCCGGGACCAGCGCGCCCGGAACGTCCCGGGTGATGGCGGTGAAATAGGCTCCGTTGAAGAACGGCACCTCGAAGGTGCAATCGATGGTGTCCAGCGCCCGGATGGCTCCCGGAGCCGCCCGGAAGAATCCTCCCAGCGCCGGAGGCAGTGCCGCAAGACCCGCCCCCGGGATCGCTGTACAGCTGCGGTGTCCCTTGGCGGCGGAAACTACCGAGTCCCAGGGAAGCGGACGTCCGGCGGCGGAGAGCCGGTATTCCACGGTGAAGGCTTCCGCGCCGGAACTGAGCAGGGAGCAGTGAAGTTCCACGGGGGGCAGCCCCCGGCCGCCCTGCAGAAGCGCGGCAAGCCTGCCGGAAAGGGTCCACT
>DCGG01000097.1:219-6284 GCA_002315455.1 Lentisphaeria bacterium UBA1784 | reverse complement strand
AACTGATGCCGGATACCGGTTCGGTGAAGATCGCTCCGGCGGTGGAGTTCAACTACGTGGATCAGGGCAAACTCGTTCTGGATCAGGAGCGCACCGTCTATGAGGAGGTGGCCGAGGGCCGGGATCTCATCGAACTCGGCGCGGAACGCATCACGGTCCGGTCCTATCTGCGGCGTTTCCTCTTTGAAGATGAGCGGATCAACACCCAGATCAAATTTCTCTCCGGTGGCGAAAAAGCGCGCCTGACCCTCGCGAAGATCCTGAAGCGGGGCGGAAACTTCCTGATCCTCGACGAACCCACCAACGACTTGGACCTCTCCACTCTGCGGCTGCTGGAGGAGGCGCTGATCGACTATCCCGGAACGCTTCTGCTGGTGAGTCACGACCGGTACTTCCTCAACCGGGTTTGCGACGGCATCATCGGACTGGACGGCGAAGGACACGCCTTCTACACCCCCGGGGACTTCGATTACTACGAGAGCAAGAAGGCGGAACTTGCCGCGGCTGCGGGGGTGAAGCCCTCCGTTCCGGCGGCTCCGAAGCGGGAGACGCCGCCTCCGCCTCCGGCTCCTCCGAAGAACACCGCCCCCAATCCCCAGCGCCGGGAGGACGGCAAAGCAAAACTCTCCTTCAAGGAACAGCGGGAACTTGCCGCATTGGAGACGCGCATGCCGGAACTGGAGGCGCGGATCGCCGAAATCGAAGCCGTCTTTCAGGACCCGGATTTCTTCCGCAAACACGGTTCGGAGAGTGCCTCTCTCAACGGGGAACTTGCCACGCTCCGGAAGGAATTGGACGCCGCCTCCGACCGCTGGCTGGAACTGGATGACCGCCGCTGACTTTTCAGCGGGCGAGTTTGAGTGTCAGTTGTTCCAGAATGATCCGGCGGTCGCCGCCGCCGGAGACCAGAGCCCGGGCCGCATCCCGGATGAGGGTCAGTTTCCCCGCCAGCCGTTCCTCGCTGATGGCGAGAGCGCCTTCGCAGATCTTGAAGGCCCGGTAAGGGTGGAGTTTCAGCAACGGATTCCCTGGAAACTCTCCTTTGCGGTCTGCGAACGCATCGAAGGTCCGGGGATTGACCCGGGTGATGCCGAGTTCCTTCATGGCCAGCCGGGTCTGGATCATCTGCTGATACTCCTTTGAGACCGCATAGATCATCCGTATTTCGGAACCGCTGTCGTCCAGCATGAGGTCCAGAAGTTTCAGCGCCTGATCCGCCTTCCCCGCGATGATGGCGGAGGTGTACTCCCAACTCATGGCTTCGGGGGTGCGGCTCACCACGGCGGTGCAGTCGGCGAGGGTGACTTCAGGGGCGTCGCCCGTGTAACACCGGACCTTCTCCAATTCATTGAGCAGAACGCCGGAATCTCCGCCGATGACGTCCAGAAGATATTGGACCGCCTGCGGTGCGATCTTCTTTCCCGCCTGCTGGAAGAAATCCGCGATGGAAAGTTTTCTCCGGTCTGCGGCATTTTTATCTCCGGCGCGGCCGGTGGAGTAGATCTCGATGACCGCTCCGGCGGCCTTCATGATCTTGGCGAAGGCCTTGCGCTGGTCCAATCCGGGGCCGTCGATCAGGACGGAGAGTTCTTCGGGGAGGGGTTTGCTCAGAAATTCGATGGCCTCCTGCGCCGGCGGCGGGACCTTTTCTGCAAAGGCCTCCAGATCCGGCAGGTGCCGGAACCAGACCAGTTTGCTGGGACAGAGGAAGGGCGGCGTACTGATGGCGTTGAGAAAATCCCCCGCCAGCGCCGGAAACTTCAGCGTGTCGGAGTCCCCCGGGATGATCTCCATGGCCGGGTCGTCAGGCCCGTTGCCGCCCGAGAGTTCCTCGGCGAGGACTCTCGCCCGCTGTTTCCGGACGAAGTCGTCATCGCCGGAGATAATATAGAATCGGCCCATAAGGCATCATTCCTTTCCGATGGTCAGGTTCAGCATCTTTTCGGTGGATTGGATAGCCGCCGCCAACTGGTCGGAGTCTACGCCTGCGGTGATGAGGGTGCGTCCGCCGCCCAGCGCCCAGGTGATGGTGGTCTCCACGATGGCGTCGGTGCGCCCGCCCGGGGGGATCCGCACCTGATAGTCCAGCAGTTTCGGCATGGAAAGCTGGAACTGCCGCAGACATTTGCGGAGCGCCTTCACAAAGGCGTCGTAACTGCCGTCTCCGGCGGCAGAGGCTTTGACTTTGGCTCCGTCGAACTCCAGTTCCACGGTGGCCTTGGGGAGTGCGTGGAGTTTTGCCGTCATCTCCATGCCGGAGACCTTGATCCTCGGCTGCAGGGGCGTGTGGAGCACCCCTGCAAGGATGAATGGCAGGTCCGCCGCCGTCACGGCCTTCTTCTTGTCGCCCAGACGGACGATTTCCAGCAGGACCCGCTGGCGGACTTCCGGATCGAGGTCGTCGGGGAGGTCCAGTTCCTTCAGATTCTGATCGACGGAGGCCTTGCCCGCCAGTTTGCCGAGGGCGTAGTCCCGGACCCTTCCGAAACGCTCGGGGAGAAGCCGATTCACGTAGAGCGCTCCCTTCCTGTCGCCGTCGGCGTGGACGCCGCAGGTCTGGGTATAGACGTCTCTGCCCACGATGGGAGCGTTCCCGGGAAGGCGCTTGCCGGAGATGGACTGGACCATTTCACTGGCGCGTTGCAACTCTTTTTCCGCGATGCGGACCTTCCGGTCCGTGAGATCGTTGATGGCCACGGCGAACTGGGCGAGAGGCAGGTTTCCGGCCCGCTCCCCCAATCCGTTGACGGTGGTATGGATCCCGGCGATGCCGCTGCGGACGGCGGCGAGGCTGTTGGCCAGCGCGAGGCCGTAGTCGTTGTGGCAATGAAAATCGAAATGGACCTCCGGGAAGGAGGTGGTCATCCAGTCGGTGTAGCGTCCGGTCTCCTCCGGGGAGAGCAATCCCAGGGTGTCCGCCAGCATGATCCGGCGGACGGAGGTCTGCACGAGGGCGGAGACCAGCGCATGGACGGCGCCGAAATTCTCCTGCACGCCCCCGGACCAGTCCTCCAGATAGACGTTGACCTCCAGACCGGACTTTTCGGCGAGTTCAATGTCGTGGAGCGCTTCGTCGCAGTGCCGGGAGAGGCTTTTTTTCAGCTGACCCCGGCAGTGGCGTTCGGACCCCTTCAGCAGCAAATTGAGGACCCGGCCTCCGGCATCTCTGATCCACTGAATGGAGCGGCCGCCATCCACGAAGCCGAGGATCTCCAGTTGCGGCACGAGCTCCCGGTGTTCCGCCCACTTCATCATGTTGCGGACTGCTTCCTGCTCCCCTTCCGAGACCCGGGCGCTGGCGACCTCCAGCCGGTCCACTTTCACGTGGAGCAGCAGAAGCCGGGCAATCTCCAGTTTTTCCGCCGGAGTGAAGGCCACGCCGGGAGTCTGTTCCCCATCCCGGAGGGTGGTGTCCAGTATCTCGATGCAATCGTGTTTTGCGTTCTTCAGCATTTGAATTCCGATCTTGTGCGGATCATGCCGCCGAAACCTTGCGTTTGGCGATCTTGCAGCGGGCGACGGCAGTGGTGTTGGCGTCGCCGAGGGCGATGCCGATCTTGCGGATGTTGTCCCGGCACTCCGGGATCTTGACTTTCTCGAAAAGGTTGACCCGCTGGCTGGTGGTGCACAGTTCGGAGGCCAGCAGATCGTACTGTTCCTGCAGGACCTTCCCAGCCTCCCGGAGCCGGACCGCATCCTTCAGCGCGGCGACGGCATCGTCCACGAACCAGTCGGTGTAATAGAGGCTCCAGGGAAGCTCCTCGAAGTCGATGCGTTCAAAGGTGGGGATGGCGATCCCGGCGATGTTGGCGGTGCCCCGGATGACCTGCCGGACTTTCACGTGCTCCTCCAGCAGACGGATGGTCGAATCGTCTCCGAAGAGGGCGATGAAGCCGGCGGTCCTTGCGGCGAGGTCCCGCTGTGCGGCAAGGTTTGCCTCCAGCAGTTCCTGACTCTGCCGGACCTCGAACTGCAACTGTTGTTTCTTCAGCTGCAGCGTGGGCAGAAACCGCCGGAACTGTTTCAGCGCATCCTGCTGTTTTTTCAGTTCTGTCTTGGTGAATTTGAGTTTCGCCATCTGTCACAGGCTCCCCGGAAACTATTTCGGCCAGAACTTGGCGCAAAGGTCGCTTTTGACGCCGATCTCGGTGCTGTCGAAGCAGTCGGAGAGGATCTTCCACCCCAGATCCAGCGCGGCTTCCAGCGGGATGTTGACGGCGAGGTCCATCATCTCGCTCTCGAAGCGGGAACCGTACTTCAACAGTTTCTCGTCCCAGTTGGACATCTTGAAGCCCATGGACTGTTTCTCCAGAGTACTGCGGTATTCGGAGTAGAGCCGGATCATGGCGTCCATGATGGCGCGGTGGTCCTCCCGGGTCCTGCCGTTGACGTTCTGCTTCAGGCGGGAGAGGGAACCGAATGGTTCGATGCGGCCGTTCCGCAGGTAGAACTGCCCCTCGGTGATGTATCCGGTATTGTCCGGGACCGGATGAGTCACGTCGTCGCCCGGCATGGTGGTTACCGCAAGGATGGTGATGGAACCGGCGCCATCGAAGTCCACCGCTTTCTCATAGCGGCTGGCCAACTGGCTGTAAAGGTCGCCGGGATAGCCGCGGTTGGCGGGGATCTGTTCCATGGTGATGGCGATCTCCTTCAGCGCATCGGCGAAGTTGGTCATATCGGTGAGCAGAGTCAGCACCCGTTTCCCTCGGAGCGCATAGGCTTCGGCGACGGCAAGGGCCATGTCGGGGACCATCAGGCACTCCACCACCGGGTCGGCGGCGGTGTGGATGAACATCACGGTCCGGGAGAGGGCGCCGTGTTCATCGAGGGTGCGCTTCATGGTGAGATAATCGTCGTGCTTCATCCCCATGCCGCCCAGCACGATCACGTCCACTTCCGCCTGAAGGGCGATGCGGGCGAGAAGCTGGTTGTAAGGTTCGCCGGCCACGGAGAAAATGGGTAACTTCTGGGATTCCACGAGGGTGTTGAAGATGTCGATCATGGGGATGTTGGTCCGGATCATGTTCCGGGGGATGATCCGCTTGGCCGGATTGACGGAGGGACCTCCGATGGCGATGAGTTCCGAATCCACGTCCGGGCGGTTGTCCCGGGGGGTGCCGCGGCCGTTGAAGATCCGGCCCAACAGTGCGTCGGAACTGGAGACCTGCATCTCCCGCCCGAGAAAACGGACCTGATCCCCGGTGCTGATGCCCCGGCTTCCCGCAAAGATCTGCAGGGAGACTTTCTTCCCCTCCAGACGGATCACCTGCGCGAGGGAGACGCCCCGGGCGCCGGAGACTTCCGCCAGTTCATTGTATGCGGCGTTCTCCGCCTCCACGGTGATGACGTTGCCGGAGATCCGAATGATCTTATGATAGACTTTCCGCATTTTACCGTTTCCCCTCCGCGATCATGGCCTCGATCTTGGCGCGCTGGCCCTGATAGGGGGCGCTTTCGAGAGGCATGTAGTTCATATCCAGAAAGAGCTGGCGCAACCGCAGGAAGTAACGCCGGGCCGTGTCTTTGCTGTCGAAAGTGAAGGCCTCGTGGAGGACGTCGCAGACCTGTTTGAACATGATCTGCTGGCGCTTCTCATCGGAAGCGCCGTCCACTGCATCGAAGGTGTTCTGCTGAAGATAGACGTAGTCGAGAAATTCGCTTTTGAGGTAGAACTGGAAGTCGTTGTCGCTGGTTCCCTCCTCGCCGATGACCTTCATCATCTGTTCCACTTCGGCGCCCTTGCGGAGGATGTTCCGGGCGAAAGTCAACTCCCCTGCATCCACCAGACTCGGATATTTGCTCCAGCTGTCCAGCGGATGGATCGCCGGATAGCGGCGGGCATCGGAACGTTCCCGGGAGAGTCCGAGGAAACATCCCACCACCTTCAGCGTGGCCTGGGTCACAGGCTCCTCGAAGTTGCCCCCCGCGGGGGAGACGGCGCCGCCGATGGTGACCGAACCGGTCTCGCCGTTGCGGAGCCTGACCAGTCCGGCCCGCTCGTAGAAGCCGGAGATGCGGCTCTCCAGATAGGCGGGGAAGGCCTCCTCGCCGGGAATCTCCTC
>DCGG01000097.1:0-142 GCA_002315455.1 Lentisphaeria bacterium UBA1784 | reverse complement strand
GCCCAGCGGGAGGTGGAGTCGGCGAGGAGAAGGGTATTCAACCCCATCTGGCGGTAGTATTCCGCGAGGGTGACGGCGGTATAGACGGAGGCCTCCCGGGCCGCCACCGGCATGGAACTGGTGTTGCAGATGATGATGGAAC
>DCGG01000066.1:5451-15855 GCA_002315455.1 Lentisphaeria bacterium UBA1784 | reverse complement strand
AAAAAACTCTTGATGCGTTACATTATGTCAGCCCCGTCTCTGATTTTCTTTCGCTTTTCCCCTGATTTGTGTCATAAACCGTCGAAGAACCCATTTTGGGTGCCGTGGCTATTACGTCAACACGGTGGGAGCCAACAAAAAAGCAATAACGAAGTACATTAAGCATCAACTTGACGAAGATGTGGCGTATGAACAATTGTCGTTTAAGGAGTACGTAGACCCGTTCACGGGTAGCAAGGAAACTAAGGCATAAAAGGGCTTTCGCAAACTGTAACTGTCCTATCTGGCAACGAGACGACTGAAAAAGAAAAATCCTTCACGCGCCGCTTTAGCGGTAAGCCCGTGAAGGGAATGCGATTGGCAGTTTTTTCAGAGCCCGTGTCGGGCTGCCAGTACTTTTGCCTTTAAGGCACAGTGCACGCCACCGGCTCAGCCGGTGGTTTTGATTTTATCTTGGAAAAGGATTCGTCAGACGTCAGCGGATGGAATCTACCAACTTCATCATGGCGTCGTTGTTCTCCTCGATGGACTTCACCAACTTGAACTGGGTGCGGCAACGGTCGAGGTTGTGCTCCGGCCGCTTGGTCTTGAAATAGACGTCTCCCTCCAGATAATCCGTGAGGAAACGGATACCGATCTCAAGGGTAATGAGTTTACCGGCGAAGGGCAACAGAGACTTCTCAAGGGGATTGAGGAACTTTCCGGCGGTGGAGAGAAATCCGCGCAGCAGCGCCTCGAAAATATCGAACCTCATGAAGACCTTGTCCAGCTCCTTGGTGTCCTCGGAAGCAGGGTTGGTCCCGCTGCGGACCATGTCGCCGAAGTCGTAATGGGGCAGTCCCGGCATGGCGGTATCAAGGTCGATCACGCAGATCCCCTTCCCCGTCACATCGTCGATCAGCACGTTGTTGAGTTTTGTATCGTTGTGAGTGGTGCGTTCAATCAGCTCGCCTTTTGCCTGAAGATCCACCAGTTTGGAACATTCCGCGGCCCGGGCAAAGACAAAGTCCAGTTCGGGCGCGACATCCTTCTTCCGGCCTTTGACGTCGGCATCGGCGGCGCGCTTCAGCGCCTCCAGCCGCTTGGGGGTGTTGTGAAAATCGGGAATGGTCTCCACCAACCGGGTGGGCAGATCGGCGAGATCGTTCTGGAATCCGCCGAAGGCAGCCGCAGCCTGATAGGCCTGCTCCGGCGTCTCGATGATGTCGAAGGTGCGGGCCTCATCCACAAAAACGTAACTGCGCCAGAAGTTGCCCTCGGCATCCCGGGCAAAAGGCTCTCCGGCGGAGGAACGCATCACCTCGAGGGTCCGGCGGCGGGTATCGGGGTGAAGTTTCTTCTCCTCGGCGATCTTTCCGGCGATATGTTTGGTGACGGCGAGGAAGTTCTGCATCAGGGCTTCCGGCTGTTTGAAGATGGAGGTATTGATCCGCTGGAAGATATACTTCGCAGGAGCACCGTTATTCTCGTAAGTCACGAGAAACGTGTCATTGATATGGCCGGTGCCGTAGGGGATGGCATCCACCAGCTTGCCGGGGATGACAAACTGGGAACTTACGTTGCGGGGATCGCGGTCGCTCATGATCTCATATCCTTTCTGGGCGATGGGAATTCCTTCCCGGATTGTTGAAATGACGTTTTCCTGATGATAAAATAGCACCCGGCGGACTCTTTGTCCAGAATGGACAGAGAGAATCACAGCAAAATAGCGGTTATTTTGCGGATTTATCCATATCAGGAAGGGAATCGTATTCCTCTCTCCCGCCAGACGCGTCTCTTATCTCCGCTTCAACTTGAACGTGCGGATCTGGAAGGGGCGGAACTTCAACTCCACGCAGCCATTCTGAAGCGGGATCGGCTTGCCGTCATTCCACTCCATGAGATCGGTCTCCCGGAGTTTCATCCGGGGACCTGCAATCCGCAGAACGCCGGAAGAGTCCGCACCGGTCTGCTCCACGAGACGAACGATCAGGGCATCCTCTTTCTCCGCCTTCTTCAGGACCTCCAGCACAACGCCGTTTCCTTCCCACTGCACCGGGATCAGTGCCTTGGCGGGGATGCTTTCCGGCGCGATGAATGGTTTGCGGTTCAGCGCGGCGGCCCGCTCCATCACGTCCGAATGGGCCAAATCGCCGGTGTGGGGCAGCAAAGCATACGTGAAGTAGTGCAGTCCCTGATCCGCATTGTAGTCGGGATGGGTACTGGAGCGCAGCAGATTGAGGTCCAGCACGGCCCCCTTCACCCGGTAGCCATACTTGCAATCATTGAGCAGAGCAACGCCATAGGAACCGTTGGAAAGATCCGCGTAGCGATGTCCGCAGACTTCGAACTTGGCGCGCTCCCAACTGGTGTTATCGTTGGTGGGGCGGCGGATCGATCCGTACTGCAGATCGAATCCGACCTCCGGAGCATGCACCGTCACAGGGAAGGATGTCCGCAGCATCCGGTGCCGTTCCTGCCACGAAACGGTGGTGCTGAAATCCAGTTCGCGGCTGTTGGCGGCGAGCGTCACCCGCTGATGCAGGTAACTTCTCCCGATCTTCAGCGTGAAGTCGATGGAACAGCGGACTGGCCCCGCTGCGGAAAACTCCGGCGGCGCCGCGGGAACGGGATGTTCCGCATCCTGTTCGGGGTAGTAGATGTCCACGTCCCACGCGTCATACTTGATCGGTTTGTCGACGTAGAGGGAAAGCACGTTTCCGGGAGCCGAGAGCACCTCCCGCTCCAGCACCTTGTCATACGCGGAGAGAACGGTGGCATCAGGCGCGAGTTCATAGCGGATCAGATCGTTTTCCAGCACCAGTTTCCCGGCATCCGGAAGGGCTTTGCTCCGCAGGTTTTTTCCCTTGCAGATGGTGACGAAACTCATAGGCGGGATGGTCGCGGCAATGACCGCATGATCCCGCTCCCACTGCGCCGGCAACGGCTTCCCGGCCGCGTCCTCGGCGCCGAACTTTCCCCATTCCGGCGGGAGGTCCACCGGCAGCGCCATGGGATATCCGGAAGTATTGACCAGTACGGCCGCATCCTTTGCGGTCCGGAAGAGCCGCTTGGAACAGTTTTCCGTCAGTTCCCGGATCTGTTTCAGGGCGTCGGCGTATTCCCGGTCCGAGACCGTATAGACCTCGCGAATGGCGGAACCGGGAAGGATGTCGTGAAACTGATTGAGCAGAACCGTTTTCCAGAGACGGTCCAGTTCAGCGGCGGGATACTTGGCGAGATCTCCGCAGGACGCGAGAAATTCCAGACCGCACAGAAGCTGTTCACACTTCCGGTTGGCGCGTTTGTTCCGCCCCTGGCTGGTGAGGGTGCCGCGATGGAGTTCCAAATAGAGTTCTCCCTCCCAGCATGGAAGTTTGTCAAAGACCTTGTGGGCTTCGGCAAAGAACTCCTCGGCAGTCCCGAAACGGAATTTCGGGCACCCCTCCAGATCCCGGAGCCGCCGTCCGCGTTCAATGATCTCCTCTGTGGGGCCGCCTCCGCCGTCACCGATACCGAAGAGAGAGAGGAAACTGTCCAGCACTCCGGCCTCGCTCACGGTGTCCTGCGCCTTCATCAGTTCCCGGGGGTGCAGGAAGGAGTTGTAGGTATCCTCCGGCGGGAAATGGGTCAGTACCTCGGTGCCGTCGATCCCCTTCCAGCGGAAGGTGCGGTAAGGGAAGGTGTTGATCTGGCTCCAGGAGATCTTCTGGGTGAGGAAGGTCCCACAACCCGCGCCCCGGATGATTTGGGGCATTTTCGCGGAGTAGCCGAAAACGTCCGGCAGCCAGAGGTTCTTCACCTCCACGCCGAACTCGTCCATGAAGAAATTTTTACCGTGAAGGAACTGCCGAATCATGGATTCGCCGCTGATGACGTTGGCATCGGCCTCCACCCACATCCCGCCCTGAAGTTCCCATTGTCCGGCCTTCACGGCCCTCTTGATCCGCTGGAAGAGTTCGGGGTAATCCTCTTTGATAAAGGCGTAAAGTTGCGCCTGCGATGCGCCGAAACGGTACTCCGGATACTTGCGGATCAGCTCCAGTTGCCGCGCAAAGGTACGGGCAGCTTTGCGGCGGGTCTCCCGCACCGGCCAAAGCCAGCCAACGTCGATGTGGGCGTGTCCCACGCCGAAAACCGTAAGCGCGGATGCAAGCGCCGGATGGGCGAGGATCTTCTGCAAGGGTTCCCGCGCGGCGGCGGCCTGACCGGAATCGGAGCCGAAAATGCGGATCGCCTCCTCAAGGGCAAGGCGGATCTGATGCTGACGGTAGTCCGCATCATCGAGCCCGTTCGACAGCGAGATCAGCGTCTCGAAGTCCAGTTTGAACGCCCACAGAGCACGGTCAAAAACCGCAAGACGCATCATCCGGACTACGCCGAAGCTGCCGGCATCGCCCCCGCCGGAAGCATCCGAATCATCCACGCCGAAAAGGCTGTTTGCCGCCGCTTCGACGGTAAACTCCAGCTTCTCTCCGGCCTTGCAGGTCTTTGGGAGGAGATAGCGGTCGTGAAAATATCCGCTCTCAAAAACCGAACTGTCGGAGAAACTGTAAACGGGAACGCCCTTCGCGTCGAAGAGCATGGCCTCTCCGCCCATATCCAGATAGAGGCAAAGTTCCTTGCCCGCAAACTGCCGGGGAACCGCGGTACGGAGCCGGAACCAGGCGCTTTCCCAGGAACGTCCCCAGCGTTCTCCTTCCATAATGGGGAGATAAGTGAGTTTATTTCTCTGATCCGGCGGGACCGGATCGGCAGACCTGGCGAATTCCGCCTCCAGAGGATAGGTCCTGCGGTACAGAGCCTGCAACAACGTTGCGTAAAAGCGCTCAATGCGAACGTTTCGGATGTGGGCCTCTTTGGGATGCATATTTCCTCCTGTGCTTCGGTGGGACGTTGACAAAACGCTATTAAGATAGCATCCTCACCTGCCTTTTTCAATGGATCAGGACAAAAAAAGCGCCGTTCCGCAGAATCACGGAACGGCACGCTGAAAACAACGCTGAAACGACGGCTAAAAGAACGACTTCTTTTTCAAAACCATCACGGTGTTCTGCTTGATGTGCTCCGTCGGCGGGATCTCCGAACGGGCCTCGTCATCGGAGACGATCCGAAACCGGGAAGAGAGTTTGCCGTCGTCATTCAAGAGGATCAACTCCCCGTTGCTGACGCGCCAATTGCCCACCTCCTTGACGATCTCGCCGTCCTTTCTGAAATAAACCTTGGATCTCCCGGAAACCTCAAGTTCCACCATGGGTTGGGTGCTCACCGGGAGTTGCAAGGCTTTCCCGTTCTGTTCATAGGAGAACACCCATTTTCCCGCATAACGGGAAAGCCCCTTCTCATCCTCCTGAAAGATCGAGCATCCGGCGAATAAAGCGATGCACGCCGCCGCCGCGATCAAAGACGTTTTCCGCATCTGAAATTTTTCCTTCCTCATAAACGATTATCCCGTTATTCCTGCGCTTCCAACCGGCGCAGAAAAAACACGTTGCCATCCGGGTCCTCGCAACGAAGGCATCCCGGCCGTCCGAAGCGCACCGCATCCGACGGCACCGGATAACCGGCTTCGCCGATCCGGAGGCAGATCTCATCGACGTCCTCCACGGCAAGACACCACGTCTGTGCGCCGGAGGCCCGATCCAGATAGGCGGCCTCCGATTTTTCCAAAGAGAGGAACAGTACTGGCGAAATTGCAAAACTGACGGCAAATCCGCTGTCCACGACCGGTTCATCCAAACCGATGAGATCCCTGTAAAAACTCCGGCACGCATCCAGATCACGGACCCGAATAACGATGCTGCAATGACTTTTTTTCATTTCTCGACCTGATTTACCCTTGCGAAACTGATGTCGCGGATGTAAGTTATATCCAGTTCAAGAATATTTCAAGTAAAAATCGGGAATTTCTGCAAGTGGACAACAATCGGACCTACCGCAATCCGTTGACGGACCGCTACGCCGGCGCCGCCATGAGTTATATCTGGTCACCCCAGTTCAAGCACTCCACCTGGCGCAAACTCTGGCTGACTCTCGCCACCTGCGAGAAGGCCCTCGGCCTGCCCATCACCGACGAACAACTGAAAGAACTCGCCGCCCATCAAGAGGACATCGACTTCGACCGGGTCGCCCAGTACGAGAAAGAACTCCGCCATGACGTCATGAGCCACATCCGCGCCTTCGGAGAACTCTGCCCGGCAGCGGCTCCCATCATCCATTTGGGCGCCACCAGTTGCTTCGTAACTGACAACACCGAACTCATCCAAATGCGGGAAGGCATGAAGATCCTCCGCGGGAAACTGCTCCATCTGATCTCCCAACTGGCGGACTTCTGCGATGCCAACAAGGCCCTTCCCACCCTCGGATTCACGCACCTTCAACCGGCCCAGCTGACCACGGTGGGAAAACGTTTCGCCCTCTATCTGCAGGACTTCATGATGGACTTCCGGCGGCTGGAGCGGGAGATCGAAGAACTCCCCTTCCGTAGCGTCAAGGGGACCACCGGGACCCAGGCCAGTTTCCTGGAACTTTTCGCCGGCGACCACGCCAAGTGCCGGCAACTGGAAGCCAACGTGGCCAAGGCCATGGGCTTCGACCACGTGGTCTCCCTCTCCGGACAGACCTACAGCAGGAAGATCGACTACTTCGTGCTGACCATCCTCTCCGGACTGGGCCAGTCCGCCTCCAAAATGGCGACGGATATCCGTATTCTCGCCCACCTGAAGGAGTTGGAGGAACCCTTCGGCAAGAAGCAGGTCGGTTCCAGCGCCATGGCCTATAAGCGGAATCCCATGCGTAGCGAGCGCATCACCAGTTTGAGCCGCTACCTCATGAATCTTCCGGTCAACACCGCATGGACCCACTCCACCCAGTGGTTCGAGCGCACGCTGGATGATTCCGCCAACCGCCGGATCGTCCTTGCGGAGGCCTTCCTCGCGGCGGACGTGGTTCTCTCCATCCTGATCGACGTGACGGCGGGGATCCAGCTCTGGCCCAAGGTCATCGAGAAACACATCAAGGCGGAACTGCCTTTCATGGCCACCGAAAACCTGCTGATGGCCGCCGTCAAAAAGGGCGGAAACCGTCAGGAACTTCATGAAGTGATCCGCACCCACTCCATGGCGGCGGCCCGCCGGGTCAAGGAGGAAGGACTGGACAACGATCTTCTGGACCGACTCCGGAAAGCGCCGGAATTCGCCTGCATCCGCGAGGAGTTCGATTCCCTGCTGGATCCCGCCACCTTCATCGGCAGAGCGCCCCAGCAGGTGGCGGACTATCTGGAGGAGGAGGTCCGTCCTCTGCTGGCGGGCCACAAAGCGGAACTGGATGCTTCCGGCGTGGATGCGGTGAACGTGTAGTTCCCCCTCCCCCTGCATCATGATCTGAAAATCGGAAAAACAAACATATTACCCTATAAAAAAAGGAAAACATCATGGCTTTCATGGATCAAAACTATCTGATTAGCAGTCAGACCGGCTCCATCATCTTCGAGCGGATCAAGAATCTGCCCGTCATCGATCCCCACAACCACGCGGACGTGAAAGAAATCGCCGACAACAAGAACTACCGGGATGCTTGGCAACTCTTCGCCGCCACCGACCACTACGTCTGGGAGATGATGCGCAAGCGCGGTGTGCCGGAATCCAGTATCACCGGCAAAGACGTTTCCAACCGGGACAAGTTCCTCGCGCTGGCCAAGGTCTTTCCGGAATTCGTTGGAAACCCGGTCTATGAGTGGATCCATTTGGATATCAAGCGCTACTTCGGGATCGAAGAGTTGCTCTCCGAAAAGACCGGCGCCCGGATCTACGACGCCATCAACGCCAAGTTGGCCACCGACGCCTACCGGCCGCAGGCCTTGCTGACCGGTCCGCTGAACGTGGAAGCCATGAGTTCCACCGATGATCTGATCGACACGCTGGAGAACCACGACCGCGTTACCAAGGCCCTCGGGAAACAGCTGATCCACCCCACTTGGCGCCCCGACAAGGCCATGAAGATCTTCGCCCCTGTCTGGCGTCCCTATATGGATCAGGTGGCCGCCCGTTTCAATCTGAAACTCAACGACCTCTCCGATCTGGTCTCCGCCATGCGCATGAGCCATGACTACTTCGCAGAGCGCGGATGCCGTGCCAGCGATCACGGGTTGGAGATCCCCGTCCGTGCCGATTACGACTACGCCGACGCCAATGCAGTGTTCCACAAGGCGATGGACGGTAAGGCGCTCACCGCCGACGAAGTCAACTGCTTCATGGGATACGTCCTCGGCGAAGCCGGTCAGCTGAACAGCGAAAAAGGCTGGGTCATGCAGCTGCACCTCGGAGCCGTCCGGGACGTCCGCAAGAGCCTCTTCGATTCTCTTGGTCCGGACGTGGGCGGCGACATCAGCAGCCACAGCCTCGCCTATCACGAAGCACTCTGCAGTTTCCTCAATCGGTTCGATGACCGGCTGAAGGTCGTCCTCTATTGCCTTGACCCGGGACATCAGGCCACGCTGGCCACCATCTCCCGGGCCTTCGGGGCGAAGGTGGCGCTGGGTTCCGCATGGTGGCTCTGCGACACGCCCATTGGCATGCGCCGCCAGTTGGAATACATCGGCTCCTGCGATCTTCTGAGCAACTTCGCCGGCATGGTTTCGGATTCCCGGAAACTGCTGAGTTACGGTTCCCGGTTTGAAATGTTCCGCCGGGTGCTTTCCGACGTGCTTGGGAACATGGTCGACATCGGCCAGATCCCCAGCGAGATCGTTCCCCAGCTGGCCAAACGGATCGCCTACGACGGTCCCAAGGCATTCTGGAACCTCTGATCCTCTGAACTTTAGGGAGAAATATCACCATGGCAAAAAGCGACCTCTACAAATCCGCCGGCGTTGACATCGATCTGGCGACCCGTCTTCTGGCTGACGTCAAAGGAAAACTTGCGGCGGCCCGCCGTCCTGAAATGCTCGCGCCTATCGGCGGCTTCGGCGGATTGTTCCAGATCGATCTGAGCAAGTACCGGGAACCGGTGCTGGTCTCCAGCATCGACGGCGTCGGTACGAAGTTGATGATTGCCTGCATGATGGGGAAATACGATACCGTCGGACACGATATCGTCAATCACTGCATCAACGACATCTCCGTCCAAGGCGCGGAACCGATCTATTTCATGGATTACATCGGTATCGGCAAACTCCGCAGTCCGCTCTATGAGCAGGTGCTGGGCGGGATCGCCGATGCCTGCAAGGCTTCCAACTGCGCGGTACTGGGCGGCGAGACCGCCGAAATGCCCGGCATGTACGGCAATGACTTCGATCTGGTCGGCGTCATCACCGGCATTGTGGAGAAGTCCGAACTGATCACCGGCGAGAAGGTCCGGCCCGGCCACGTGGCCATCGGCATCGGCTCCTGCGGACTGCATACCAATGGTTACAGCCTCGCCCGGAAGATCGTTTTCGACGTCTGCAAGTACAAGGTCGATACTTATTTGGACGAACTTGGAGAAACCGTGGGCGAGGCCCTGCTGAAGCCTCACACCTGCTACTTCAGCGCCATCCGCGAAGCCAGGAAGAACGGCATCCATCTGGACGGCATCGCCCACATCACTGGCGGTGGTCTCTACGACAACGTTCCCCGGATCCTCTCTGATGACGTTTCCGTGATCTTCGATCCCGGCGCTTTGCCCGTGCCCCCCATCTTCAAACTGCTGGTGGAAAAGGGAAGCGTCTCCCACGAAGAAGCCTACCGGGTGTTCAACATGGGCGTGGGAATGGTCTGGTTCGTGCCGGAGAAGGAAGGCGATGCCGCGCTCAAATGCATCCGTTCCTGCGGATTCACGGCGGAAAGGATAGGCGGCGTTGTTTCCGGTAACAAGACGGTGACGGTGAAGTAACGATCCATTTCGCCCGAAAAACTGCGGAGCTGTTTCTATGAAAGATTGGAGAAGCCGTCTGAAAAGATATTGGGCAAAGAGGGCCGCCCTGCGGAACACTCTCGTCATGATGTTTTCATTTTCTGAAGATGAGATCGCTTCCGACCTGCTTCATGACGCTTTTTTCTCCCGCATCAAACAGCTCCTGCAGGAACAAGACGGCTCCATTCCGGAGCAGAAGTGGAAGGTCCTCCACGACATGCTCACGGAGGTCCGTTCCGAGAGCGAGATCAGGGAGGAGCGGCGCAAACTCTCCCTTCTGCCTCCCCGGAGTGCAAAAGAGGATGCCACCCCTCTGCTCCAGTTGCGTCCGGAGCAGAAAAGGTATATTTTGTTCCTCCTGCTGGGGATTGCTCACGCCACCAATGCCGACGCGCAAAAGAGAGAGCAGTTGGCCGCCTTTGCGAACGAATTGCAGTTCTCCGTGAAAGACTACTCGGCTCTGGAGCAGGAGACGGCCTCGCTCCACGTTGCGGAGAATGGTCAGGTTTTGCGTTCCAGCGCGGGGATCCTGAT
>DCGG01000066.1:0-5418 GCA_002315455.1 Lentisphaeria bacterium UBA1784 | reverse complement strand
ACTGTGCTGGTGGTCTTCATCCTCACCGCGACGCTGTTGCGGTCTCTTGTCTTCGGTGTGATCCTCGCCTATCTGCTGATGCCTTTGGAAAAATTTTTCGAGCGGCAGTTTCTGAACCACCGCGGATTGGCCTACTGGCTCCATTGCCTGGTGCTCCTGCCGACGCTGCCTCTGCAGAAGATTTCGAAACTGGTCATGCGCCGCAGTGCCGATCGGGGAGTTCCGGAAGATTCCGAGAGCCGCCATCGTCGTCAGGCGATCCGGCAGGCTACAGGAGTCACTTTCATTCTGTTTTTTCTGCTTGTCGGATTTCTGCTGTTTTCCGCAGTTTCCCTGACGGGCCGCTACGTGCGAAGTCTCAACAACAATGCCCCCCCCCCGGCAACCGCGGGTGTCGCCGCTTCCCGGAACGTTTCCCCGAAGGCCTCCATCGAAGAAACGAAGGAAACCGGAATATCAGCTCAGCTTCAGGAGTTTCTTGATCAGCAGCGGGTCCGGTTCGCCCGCAGACCGATGATCAAAAAATCCCTGGATTGGGCGGAAAAAACGCTTCGTGACGAAGCTATGCAGTCAGCGATTCTGCGGGATCTGCTGAAACGTTCCGACGGCCTCTTCTCCTTCACGGCGGGTATACTCGGCCATGCAGGAGCCCTTTTCGCGGATTTTTTGCTCACAATCTTCTTTGCGATCCTTTTTCTGCAAAAGATGGCGGAATATTGCAGGGATGACAAAAGCGCTGGAGCCATTGGCTCTTATCTTGTCGCCACCGTTTTCAACGGCAAATGGCTGCCGGTCCCCGGCGCAGACGCGATGCGGGACGGGCAGCGGATCATCGGCGGCGTGCTCACCCGGCTGCAGGTCTGGGTCAAGGGCTATCTGACGCTGGTCTGCATTGATTCCACAGTTTATTGCACTGTGTTTTATTTCCTGAAGGTGCCGTATTTCCCGGTCTTGGGAGTACTCGCCGGCTGCGGGATCCTGCTTCCATACATCGGTCCCATTCTCTCCTGCGGCATCACCTGCTTCGTCACGCTGGCGGTAGGAGAGTGTTCCGGAGTGCAACTTTGCTGGATCCTGATCTCCTACTTTATTTACAACGGCATCATAGAGCAATTTCTGCTCTATCCGGCGGTAATCGGCGAAGCCCTTGGGCTCACCACGCTGGAAACCATTGTTTTTGTTCTGCTGGGCGCGATTTTTGCCGGAATCCCCGGTATGCTCTTCGCTTTGCCGGCGGCGTCCGTCATCAAATACCTGGTCCCGCAGATCTACGGGACCATCGGGAAGCGGATGTGACCGGTCTTCACGTGCCTGACGTGCCATTTTCTCCGTCTTGCATTTGTGTTGAAACCGTTTTCCCCGGCAGAAAAACGATCCAATGAAAAAAATCGAAAAAATTTTAATATTGCTCTTGAATTGTTTTGAATATCAAACTATTTTATATACAGAACAAAATCAATGCAATCACAAACAACCTTGAACGATCAAAAAGAAAGGTAAAACATGAACGGCAAAAAGATGATTCTGATAGTCGGGGTCGCGTTCTGCGGAGCGCTTCCTCTCTTCGCCCACTGCAATGACGGTCTCTGGCTTGCGGCAGGGATCGTGAATCTGACCGCCAACATATTGCGTCCGCCCGTGGTGGTTCCGGCAACGACCACGCAGGTGGTGACAACGACTCCTGCGGTGACTACGACGCCGGTCGTAACAACGACTCAAACGGCTCCGGCAACGCAGGTCGTGACTACGACGCCGGCGGTGACCACCACGCAAGTCGTGACTACGACACCGATGGTTTACACGACACCGGTGGTCTACACGACACCGGTGGTCTATACGCCTGGATACTACGTTCCATATTACTATCGCCCCTGCCCTCCGCCTCCGCCGCCCCACTGGCACGGTCCCCATCATTGGTGAAACCGTAAAAAACTGCCGCAGCAAGACGATTTCTGCGGCAGTTTTTGAGATAAAAAAAGACGCAGGAAAAACCTGCGTCTTGACTTTTTCAGAGGAAACGGCTCTCGCCTCTAAAAAGAACTACTACTCCACATCCAATCCGGAGACGGTGCAAGTAGTATCATCGGTCCGTTCTCCGCCTTGACCGCCGGGACCCTTGGTCTCTCCATCAACAACGATCCCAAAATAGGAATACTCCCGCAGTTTCGGCTTTTGGTATTCAGCCAACATTTTCATGTTTTCCCGGAACTCCTTTGGAATGTATGTAATTATATAGAAAAAACACCATTGTCCATCGCGAAGGAAACGAGCAACTGATGCAACCTTCCTTCGCGGAATATCCAATCATATTGTATAATATACTGCAAAATCGATACTTTGAAAAATTTTTTTTGCTTTTTTTTAAGTTTTTTTTTATGGCAGCCCCCTTTCTCCGCTAAAATGGAAAATTTTTTATATTTTTATGAAGAAAAGGGTATTGAAAAATTTCCTTACAATATTATATTTAATTAAATGTTACAGTTAAATACTGCCGTGTCCATCAAATGTTCAGAAAACATTGCAGACTCTCCAGTATCAATGCTGCAACGAAACGAACATCTTCAACAAAACCAGGAAAGGAAAACAGAAGATGAGAAGCATCACCACGTTCGATCTGCAGTACGCCCACCGTTTCTACAAATTTCAGGGAGAGGCCCAATATCTTCACGGACACACCGGCAAATTGACCATCGAGGTCGAAGATATCATCGAACCGGGAGTCAACATGGTCTATCCCTGCAACGAGATCCAGAAGGTCGCCTGGTCGTTGCTGAAGAACTTCGATCATGCACTGATCCTCAGGGAGGATGATCCCCTTCTGCCCGCCATCCTCGAGACCTATGAAAAACAGGGGATCAAGAATGGCGCCCCCTCCAACAAGATGAAAGGCGAAGCGTTCAAGACTCAGTGGGCCACAGCTTATCCGGATTGCCGTCTTGTCGTCACCAAGGAAACCATGACGGTGGAAGGCATGATCAAGATCGTCTACGATCTGCTGAAGGACAAACTCAACATCGCCAAGATCACCTTCACCAGCGGAGTCAATGCCGCAAGTCAGGAATACAAGCCGGTTGGAACGGTCGATCGCTGTCCGCTCTGCGGCGTGGCGCTGGTGAACGGCATCTGCCCCAAGTGCGGATACCGGAAGCACTGATCCTGATCGGGAAACAGAATAAAAAAACGAGGTCCGTTGCGGAATATTCTGCAACGGGCCTTTTTTTATGGACCGGCGAACGTCTCATCCCCAAATCAGTTGCGGCGGAAAAAACGCTTTTCAAGTTCCTTCTTGGTGATCGTGACCATGGTCGGACGCCCATGAGGGCACAGGGTCCCCTGCCGACACGCCCGGAGCTGCCGGAGCAACTCCTCCGCCTGCGTCTGCGTCAGAGGATCATGGGCTTTCACCGCCGCCTTGCAGGCCGCCCGGGCGAGATATTGCAGTTCCACGGGAAGTTTCGCTGCGGAGTTCTCCAGCAACTCATCCAGCATGTCTGCGAAAAGACCTTCCAGATCCTCCCTTGCCTGCAGTGCCAAAGGAAGCGCGCTGACCAAAACGGTCCCGCCTCCCATGGATTCCAAATCAACACCAATCTCCTCGAAAGCCTTCTGATTGCGCAGGAGGAGGTTGGCCTGCGGCCGCGTCAACTCCAAAGTTTGAGGGAGCAAAAGCCGCTGCGAAAGAGAGTCTCCCCGGTGAACCGCGGCGAGGAGTTTCTCAAACATCACCCGCTCGTGAGCGGCATGCTGATCCACGATAACCAATCCGTCCCGGCAGGCACAAAGGATGTAGGTGCGGTCGTAGATCCCGAGAACAGTTTCTGGCCAGTTTTCGAAGAAAGCGGCAACGGGATGGGCCGGATCCTCGTCCGGTTCATCAGGGGCATCGCTTCCGGCAGACGGCTCCGCCGCCGCATCGGCATCCGCGCCATATTGATTGGAAGGGCCGTCCTTCAGCCCCCTCCCCTGCCCCTGCTCAATAGGGCAAGTTGCTTGGGGCTTCCGGATGCCAGAGGGAGCAGCCGCATCCTCTGAATGTGTTTCTGCCGATCCCGGCAGAGGCTCCGCCGTCAATTTCAGCTCCGGCTGGGGCGCCGCAGGACGATAACTGATCTCGGAGCCCCCCATAACCATGGAGAGCGGGACCTTGCCATCCATCGGAAGGGAACGTTCTCCTCCTGCGGGGAATGCGATCTTCGACGCGGCTTCGGTAAGTCTGTCGCTGTCGTTGCGAAGCGCTGCGGCGACGGCGGTCGCGACCGCGCGGGTAACGGCATATTCCGACTTGAAGCGAACCTCACGCTTGGCAGGATGAACGTTCACATCCACCTCGGCCGGGTCCATCTCCAGAAAAAGAATGGCCGGTGGATAGCGTCCGGAATCGTTTTCCAGCGTGGCATAACCATCCCGGATCCCCCGGAAGATCGCGGGAGACTCCACCGCTCTGCCGTTGATGAACGTCCGCTGTTCCCGGCGGCCGATGCGGGTAAAGCCAGGAGCGGCGATGAATCCATGGATCGTCAATGTGCCTTCCTTGTGGTCCACCGGGAGCAAACCGGATGAATAACTTCTGCCCATCAGTTCCCGCACCCGGTATTCCAGCGCAGTCCCGGGAGCGGACCGGAAGGAGACTTTTCCGTCCATGATTAGTTCGAAACCGACACTGCAATGGCCGATGGCAAGCAACAAGACCCCTTCCTCGATGTGCTGTTCCTCCGTGGCGGGAGACTTCAAAAACTTTCTGCGGGCGGGAGTGTTGAAAAATAAATCCCGGATCTCCACGCATGTCCCCTTGGGTCCGGCTCCGGGGCCTGCGGAAAGCACCTTGCCACCCTCCGCCCGAACCGCGGTCGCAACGGCATCCTCCGCCCGCCGCGTCGTCAAAGAAAAACGGCTGACCGCCGCGATGGAGGGAATCGCCTCGCCCCTGAACCCCAACGTGCGGATGCTGTCAATCCCGCTGGCGTCCAGAAGCTTGCTGGTGCCATGGGGTTCCAGACAAAGCAAAGCATCATCGGCATCCATTCCGGAACCATCGTCCCGGACGGCGATCCGCCGGATCCCTGCACGCTCGATCTCAATGGTGACGTTGCGGGCTCCGGCATCAATGGAGTTCTCCACGAGCTCCTTCATCACGGAGGCGGGGCGCTCGATGACCTCTCCCGCTGCGATGCGGTTGCTGAGAGCCTCGCTCATGACCCGGATCTTGCTCATTTCAAAGCATCCTCCACCTGATGACAGGCACAGAAACGGCCATTGCCCATATCTCGGAAATCAGGACGGACGGCGGCACATTTTTCCGCCATGGCGCCGCAGACCTGGCAGCGTCCGCAGAAACGGCATCCGGCAGGAAATTCGGCAGGAGACGGGACCGTGCCGGGGATGGTGACCAGCCGCCCACCCTGCCCGCCCAACCGGGGC
>DCGG01000149.1:4010-7584 GCA_002315455.1 Lentisphaeria bacterium UBA1784 | reverse complement strand
GTAAATTTTACCGGACAGTACTGATTCCTTTTCGTGGTATATCAGCGGGATTTCCGCCATAAAATAGCACGGTATTGCCGCATTTTCAATCTGCTCCGAACCGGGAGCTGGGGAATATGCTTGCAAATCAAAAAAAGCGGTGTATATTGTGGCGTATCAGGATCGGAAGAAAGGTCGGGACCATGGGATTTTTTGCCAAGTTTGCCACTCTTTTTCATGCCGCTGGAAAAGTCGGGATTTCCGCCTGCACGGATTCCTTCGTGACGCCCCGCACCGTCATCACGCGGACTGCGGACCCTATTGTCCTCGGGGGGGAACTCTCCGAACCCGCGTGGAACAAGACTCCTGCCTATGCTCTCTCCCAGGTCCGTTATGGAGGCGAACCCCGGGAAGTCGCCCGCGCCGCGCAGGACCCCTTCGAGCCGGGTGAAGTCCGCTTCCTCTATGATGACCGGTATCTTTATGTGGGCGCTGTCCTGCAGGACCGGGACATTTTCAACGACTGTGACCGGAATCAGGAACGGCTCTTCCGCTACGGTGATCTGCTGGAGTTCTTCGTCATGCCCATGGGCAGCAACTATTGCTGGGAGTTCTACGCCGCGCCCAATGGAGCGAAGAGCAGTTTTTTCTACCCCGGATGCAGTTTCGGCCTAATTGAAAGCGTTTTCAAGGTGGACCCCGCAAACCTGATGCCGGGATTCGAGGTCAGCACCTTTGTGAAGGGCGATCTCGCGACCCACACCGGAAAGGATGAATCCTGGACCGTCAAGATGCGCATCCCCCTGGATGAACTGGCAAAGCAGGGCGTTCCCTTTGATCCGGGGCATCCGTGGTCGGTGCTGGTGGCGCGGTACAACTACGGCGTCAACCTCTACCAGAAGCAGGGCTCCTCGTGGCCGCCGTTGCCTTCCCCCGGATACAATCAAACCCAATACTACTCCCCCGTGGACTTCCGTTGAACTTTTCGGAAAGGATAACCCATGAAAATCGCGCACTTGAAAGGCATCATTACTCCTCCCATCGGCTCGCTGATCGCGGGCTACGGTCCCAACGACGTCTCCGTGATGAAATACGACGAACTGATGTTCCACGGTTTCTGTCTGGAGGCAGAGGGCAGAAAGTATTTGCTCATCAGCTACGATCTCCTCGGATTGAACCGGGAGTCCGTGGTGACCATCCGCAAGGCCTGCGCCGAACTCATCGGCGGAACCGAAGCCGACGTGATGCTCAGCTGCACCCACACCCACGGCGGACCCCATACCCGGTATCACTTCCGTACCGGTCTGCTGGATACGGACGCCTGCAAGCTGGTGCTGGACCGCACCGTGGAGGCGGTGGCGGCACTGAAAGACTCGGACTTCACCGGGGTCACGCCCTACTTCTACTCCAAACAGCGCGCGCTCAACATCAACCGCCGCTACTGCGGTCCGGAGAACGTCTGCACCATGGTTTTCAACCGCATCGACCTGCTGCCGCTGGCGGACGGACCCACCGATCCCGAGATCGGGATGCTCTTCTTCCTCGACGACAAAAAGCGCCCGGTGGAGACCGTGGTCAACTATGCGGCGCATCCCCTCGCCGCCCACGCAGGCGGAGACAGCACACTCGCCATTTCGCCGGACTATCCGGCGCTGGTGCGCAAGTATATCGGGGAGAGCACCGGCTCCGGAGTGACCTTTGTTTCCGGTGCGGCGGGGGACCAGTTCCCCAAGGATTTCGAGGCTGGCTTCTGCTCGCTGGACAACATCGCGCGTCCGCTGGCGACGGAGACCTTGCAGGGGTGTATCAATGCCAAGCGCAATCCGGAGAAGTTCAGCCTCGGCGCAGACGCCAAGGTCCGGACTCTGCTCAAGAGCTTCCCCGCAAAGATTCGCCCGGACCTCCAGAACAAGGGTCCGATCCAGCCGGAGATGGGGACCTGCGATCTGGAACTGCAGTTCATGTCCATCGGCGACCTCTGCCTCGTGGGCGTGCCCTGCGAACTGGTGGCGGAACTGGGCCTCGAGATCAAGTGGCATTCGCCCTTTCGCAAGACCTTCATCTGCTACAACTCCACGGACTATGCCAACTACATCAACGGAGCCAACGCCATCGTCGCCGGCGGCTACGAGGCGGAGGAACAGCTTTTCACCCCCGACACCGGTCTGCAATTGGTGTGCAAGGCAGTGGAGGCTATGAACGAACTCAAATCCGCTGAAAAATAGGAGCGTCTCCAATGGGGTCCCGGATCAAGCTGTTTTCCGCCGTTTCCGTGGCGCTTTGCGCGCTGGTCTGTTTCGCGGGAAAGCCATCCCGCGACCGGCTCCGTTATGTGCTGAAATCTCTGGACTTGGACCGTCCCGGACTGGAAGCCGTCCGGGACGCCAAGGAGGACGACGCCAAGGTTTCCGCCCTGCTCCGGTACTTCAAGGACCGCCCGCAGGACGTCAAGGCGCGCTCCCGCAAGTTCATCCCCAATGACGACGAACGCGCCAAGGGCGATGCCGCGCTGGAGCACCGCTTCCCCGGGCAGCGGGCCTACGGACTGGTTTCCAGGGGTACGCCCATCGACTGGGACGATCCCTACACCAAGGACCGGGAGTGGCTGTGGCAGTTCCACCGCTTCCTGTGGTGGAAACCGCTGGGCGTCTGCTACCGCGCCTCCCAGGACGAAAAGTACGCGAAAGAGTGGGCCTGTGAGGTCAATTCCTGGGTGGACCACATGTTCAACGCCAAGGGCTATCCAGTGGACCATCCCGGCTGGCGGAAGCTGGAGATCGGTCAGCGCATTGAGAATTGGACGGCGGCGTATTTTTACTTCTCCGACTCCGCCGCGCTGGACGGTGAGACCCTCGTGAACTTCCTCTTTTCCGTGAAGCGGCACTGCTCCCGGTTGGACGGCCCCTGCGCAAAGGTCGACTCCATCGGAAACTGGCAGGTGCTCATGCAGCGGGCGCTTCTGGCGGTGTCGCTGCAGTTCCCGGAGTTCAAGGAGAGCGCCGCATGGACAAAAAACGCCATCGACCGTCTGAAACTCTACCAGAAGACCGTTATGATGCCAGATGGCGTCATCAGTGAATTTTCCCCCAACTATCACACCATATACCCAGAGACGTTCTACGCGGCCCGCCACGCCGCCATGGAGGCCGGTCTGCGGGAGGATTTCGGCGAGGAGTACGACCGGCTGATCCAGAAGGGCGTCTCCGCCATCATGATCTGGAATCACCCAGACTGCACCGCACCGCTCTTCGGAGACGCCGGAGAGTGGCACAAGTCCCGTAAGTACGTGGGAGAGTTCTGCAAGCGTTACCCGGAGCGCAAGGACTGGCTCTGGTTCGCAACCGAAGGCAAGCAGGGCAAGGACCCTGGAACACATCTCGACTCTCTGCCCTGTGCCGGATTTCACACCATGCGCACCGGCTGGAGCACCACTCCCGCCGTCTTCCTTATCGCCAAGAACTCCTTTGATCCCGGGGAGCAGTACCACAATCAGCCGGACAACATGACTTTCGAACTCTCCTTCGGCGGCAAGCGGGTCATGCTGGACAGCGGCGGCTACATCTACCGGAGTCTGCCCGAAGCGCGGGCATGGTTC
>DCGG01000149.1:0-3964 GCA_002315455.1 Lentisphaeria bacterium UBA1784 | reverse complement strand
ATCAGACGGTGACGCTGGACGGCAAAAGCAACGCCCGTCTCGGCAAACTCCTTTTCCAGAAGGAGGCTCCGGGCATCATGGTCACCGCCATGGAGAACCCCTCCTTCCCCGATCTGCTTCACCGGCGGCTGATTTTCGTGGTGGCGGGGAAGTACGTGGCGGTGCTGGACCTGCTCTCCGGCAAGGCGTCCGGAGAACTGCGCTGTCACTACCAGTTTTGCGAAGGAGCGCATCAATTCGATGCCAAGGCTCTCCGCGCTTCCAATGCCGATCTTCTGCTCGCGGGCGCGCCCGCCAACGGGACCATGGTTGAGGAGGAGGGTTGGATCAGCCGATGCTATGCGAAAAAGGTTCCCCGCCCGGCCTTTGCTTTCGTTCAGCGGAAGGATGCGGACGTTCCTGCCCGGTTTCTGACCATGATCATTCCGGAAAAGGAGGCGCAGAAAGGCTCCGCCTCCATCCGCTTTGCGGACGATGCGCCAGATGCCTTCATAATGGAGGCAGCGGGCGAGACTTTCCGCATCACCTGCGACGTGGCCGGTCAGCAGGTATCCTGCCGGAAAATCTGACCTCCGTACGCAAAAAAGGCATCGCCGGGAAACTGACGGCGGCGTTTTCCGTACGCAGACGCAGGGGAGAGGGACGATTTTGATCAGTAAATTGTTTGATAATGCGAAATATCTTTCAAAAACCTGCTGTTCCGGGTTGATTTTCGGGAGCAGATGGAATATTTTATATAGTTGGATAAGGTTGATCCACAAAAGATAATACGGGAGACGTGCCATGCTTCGCAAAAATCTGAAATATCTCATCGTCGCGCTGATCCTCGCCGCCATCATCGCCGGCTGCTGGATCGGTTGCCGCTCCGAAGGCAAGTCCAAACTCCATTTTCTCACCGAAGCCGCCATCCGCGGAGATCTGCAGGATACCATCGCGGCTTCGGGCACCCTCGAGCCCGAGGAACTGGTCAACGTGGGTGCGCAGGTCAGCGGCCGGATCATGAATTTCGGTACCGACGTGGAAGGCAAGCCCATCGACTTCGGCTCCGAAGTCAAGAAGGGGATGATCCTTGCCAACATTGACGAAGTCCTCTACTCCGCCGCGCTGAAGGAAGCACAGGCCAGCAAGATGCAGGCGGAGGCCGCCATCCTCAGTTCCGCCGCCAACGTGAAACAGGTTCGGGCCAACCTCGCCCTCGCGGAACACAACTGGAGTCGCGCCCAGGAACTCTATCCCAAGGGCGCCATGGCGAAAAGCGAATACGATTCTGCGCAGGCTGATTATCTGAGCAAGTCCGCAAACATCGCCGTGGCGGAGGCGGAGCAGGAGAAGGCCAAAGCACAACTCGCCATCGCCGAGGCCGCCATGGTCAAGGCCGAGCGGAACCTCTCCTACTGCGTGATCCGTTCTCCCGAGGACGGCGTGGTGGTGGACCGCCGGGTCAGCGTGGGTCAGACCCTCGTTTCCAACATGAGCGCTTCCAGTGTTTTCCTTATTGCCAAGGATCTGAAAAAAATGCAGGTCTGGGTCGCCGTCAATGAGGCGGATATTGGCGGCATCGTGAAGGGGATGCCGGTCATTTTCAGCGTGGATGCCTTCCCCGATCAGGAGTTTCAGGGGACGGTAAAAAAGGTTCGCCTCAACGCCACCATGAGCCAGAACGTGGTGACTTACGTGGTGGAGGTCGTTACCGACAACGCCGACCGAAAACTTCTGCCTTACCTCACCGCCAACGTGCGCTTCATCAAGCGGGAGAGCAAGAATGCCCTTCAGGTTCCCAACGCCGCACTGCGTTTCCAGCCGGCGCCGGATCAGATAGATTCCCGCTTCCCCGTGCCGGAAGCCGCGCCGGAGGCAAGCACCGTCACGCCCGGTAAACGTTCCCGGAACCGGATGGTTTGGACCATCACCGACAAGGGGCTTCTGCGGGGCATCCCCGTCACCATCGGTATGATCGCGGGAAGTCAGGTGGAAGTCCTCTCCGGCGATCTGAAGGAGGGCGATCAAGTGGTGACCCGGGCGGTGGAACTCTCCGAGGAGGAGATCTCCGCCAAGAAAACAGCGTCCTCCGGCAGTCCCTTCATGCCGAAACTTCCGGCCCGGAACCGGATGCAACTCAACAAGCGCAACGGCGGCGGCCCCGGCTCCGGCCCCGGCCCCCGGTAAATCTTCCGCGGTCCATGGGGAAAACAGAAGGAGCACGGCATGTTGCTGATCCGTCTTGATCAAATCGAAAAGACCTACTTTTTGGGAGAGGTCACGGTCCCGGTGCTGAAAGGGGTCTCGCTCTCCATCGAGCAGGGGGAATACGTGGCGCTCATGGGTGCCTCCGGCTCCGGAAAGAGCACCCTCATGAACATCCTCGGATGCCTTGACCGGCAGACCTCCGGAGACTACTTTTTCGAGGGCGAGGAACTGGGACGCGCTCCCGGCGACCGGCGGGCCATGGTCCGCAACCAGAAGATCGGCTTCGTCTTTCAGAGTTTCAATCTGCTGCCGAGGACCAGCGCCCTTGAGAACGTCATCATGCCCCTCTCCTACACGGCAGAAGGCCTCTCCGTCAAGGAGTGCCGCCGCCGGGGGATCGAGGCGCTGGAAAAAGTGGGCCTCGCCGAACGGATCCATCACACCCCCGCCCAACTTTCGGGTGGGCAGCAGCAGCGGGTGGCCATCGCCCGGGCGCTCATCAATCATCCGCCGGTGCTTTTTGCCGACGAACCCACCGGAAATCTGGACTCCCACACCAGCGTGGAGGTGATGGAGATGTTCTCTGCTCTCAATGCCGAGGGGATCACGGTGATCCTCGTGACCCACTCCTCGGAGATTGCGGATTACGCCAAGCGGACCATCCGCATTCAGGACGGAATGATCCTCGGCGACAAATGGAACCGCGCGGAAAACAGGGAGAACACCTTATGACCATTCTGAATACTTCCGTTGTGGCGATGAAGGCCCTGCGCCGGAATCCCACCCGGGCGCTGCTCACCACCCTCGGCATCGTCATCGGCATCGCCGCCGTCATCACCATGATGGAGATCGGCCGGGGGTCCAGCAAATCCATTCAGGCTTCCATCGAGAAGATGGGGGCGAACTCGGTGTTGATCCGTCCCGGCTGGCGTTCCTCCGGCGGCGTCCGGCTGGGCGCCGGAAGTTCCAACAACCTGACCAGCGGCGATGCGGCCGCCATCATCCGGGAATGTCCCTCGGTTGCTTTTCTTTCTCCGGTGGTGCAGAGCAGCAGCGTCCAGGCGATCGTGGGCGGTAAAAACTGGGTGCCTTCCATCTTCGGGGTCTCGCCGGACTTTCTGAAGATCCGGAACTTCAGCATTGAGGACGGACGGTGCTTCTCCGAGCGAGAGGTGGCGCGGAATGCCCGGGTCTGCATCGTCGGACAGACGGTGGTCCGGGAACTCTTCGATGGGAATTCCCCCATCGACAGCGAGATCCGCATCAAAAACACCACGCTCCGGGTGATCGGCGTGCTGAAAAGCAAGGGTGCCAACATGATGGGGATGGACGAGGATGACGTGATCATGCTTCCCTGGACCACCATGCGGATCCGGATCATGGGGCAGAGCAGCGGGACTTCCACCCACACCACCAGTTTCGTTTCGGAGACGCCCGGCGAGACCTATCCGGTCACCGGTATGGCGCTCTATCCCGAAGCCAATACCCACGTCACCAAGGACGCAATGCACAAGCCGAAACTCTCCTACATCAACCAGATCGTTTTCTCTTGTTCCTCGCCGGAAAAGGTGGAGCAGGCTCTGCAGGAGGTCAACAGCGTCCTCCGGGAACGGCACCGGTTGAAGGCCGACAGCGCGGAGGATTTCCGCATCCACAACTCCGCCGACTTCATGAGCATGCTCAGCACTACCAGCACGGTCATGACCAACCTCCTGCTGGGTGTGGCGCTGATCTCGCTGCTGGTGGGGGGCGTGGGCATCATGAACATCATGCTGGT
>DCGG01000065.1 GCA_002315455.1 Lentisphaeria bacterium UBA1784 | reverse complement strand
GGTAAATTTTACCGGACAGTACTGTGTTCTGTATGAACATCATAAGAGGGGGAATGCTCATGAACAAAGTCTTGCAATTTTTTCACTGGTGCGGAACGCCCAGGAACGAGGACCCGAATTTCTGCGTCGGAACGCTGAAGTATTCTCCGGCGAAACTGCTCTATGTCTGCTTTATCATGCTCTTCGGCGGCATGGCGTACAGTTTCCTCGGGTTGATCTCCGGCGTCTTTTCCATCACGCTTTTCCGGTTCAACGCCAGCGCGCAGACCATCGCCGTCATCGCCGGGATCCTGCCTGCCGTCTTCAATGCCACGGTCTGCCCCGTGGTCAGTTTCCGGAGTGACCGCACCCGTTCCAAGTGGGGACGGCGCATCCCCTATCTGCTGATCCCTGCGCCCTTCCTCGGGCTTTCTCTGGTCCTCATGGGATTCTCTCCACAACTGGCGGACTTTATCAGCAACGCCACCGGGTGGAGCCGGGACAACGTGGGAATCTGTATTTTTGCATTTGCGCTCTGCATCTATGAGATTTTCTACATGTTCGTTGGATCGGTCTATTACTATCTCTTCAACGACGTGATCCCCACGCGCTGGGTGGGAGTCTTCAATGCGTTGTTTCATTTCACCGGTTCCATTCTCGTGATGTGCTACTCTTTCTTCATCTTCCGATATGTGGAATTTCATGCTGTCTGGGTCTACACCGGGATCGGCGTCACCGTCTTCCTCTGCTATATGATAAACGGCTTTTGCATCAAGGAGGGGGAATATCCGCCGCTTCCCGCGGAGAGTGCGAAGCTGGACTTCTTTCAGGGGGTGAAAGTTTTCTGTAAGGAGTGTTTTGCCGGGCATCCCTTCTATCTGATTTTTTTCACCATGACGGCGATGACGCAGGTCTCCACCATCTGCCGGGGGTTGTACGGCGCGCTTTTCGCCACCACGGAGGGCGGGATCAATCTCTCCTTCGAGACCGTGGGACGGCTGGGCGGAATCGCCGGCATCGTCGGGATCTGCTGCACCATTCCCATCGGCAGTCTGAACTCCATCTTCAAACCCATCTACGTCTACACCGTGGGTATGGTCCTTGTGATTTTCATCAACGTTTACGGATTTTTCTGCGTCTGGGATGCCACGACCTATCTCATCGCCATCATCGCGTTGCGGATCGCTTATGCAGCCCAAAACAACAGCGAATTTCCGCTGAACGCGCAGATGCTGCCACGGGACCGCTTCGGACAGTTCGCCTCGGCACAGTCGATCTTCCGGAGCGTGATCCGGATCGCAGCGACCTTTGCCGCCGGATTTTTCATCAATGCCTTCGGATACCGTTATCTCTTTGTGTGGGACTTCGGTTTCACGGTGATCCAGTTCCTGCTGGTGCTGTGGGTGTTCTATTACTGGCGTAAGCTGGGCGGGGCGAAAAACTTCGTCGCGCCGTAGAAAAAATCCGGGATCGGGTTTGCCCTCCGGTTCAAAGGATGCTATATTAGGTGTGAGTATACCATCATTTACCGGAGGACGCCCTATGAACACGGAACAGGAGTTCCGCGAACTGTGCAGAGTTCACGGCTGGAAATGCACGCCCCAGCGGTTGATCCTCTATACCTTCATGAGGGGGAACGTCACCCATCCCTCCGTGGATGATGCGTGGAAATTCGCCAAAGAGAGCATTCCCGCCATCACCAGAGAGAGTGTCTACCGCATCCTCAACGAGTTTGCATCGGCCCGTCTGATCGACCGCATGGACCGGATCGAGTGTGCTCATTATGATTCCCGCACCGTTCCCCACGGACATCTGGTCTGCGAGCGTTGCGGAGAGATCCGTGACTTCGATCTCCCCCGGCCGGTTGATCTCCCGGCGGACATCCCGTTGGAGGAGTGCCACCACATCGAGGTCCGGGGATCCTGGATCTGTCCGAAGTGCCGGCGGGCCGCCGCCGCGAAGTAAAGCCATATTCCCACCGATTGTTCAAGGAGTTTTTTGCTATGGATCCCGCAATGCCCAAGTGGTTTCAGAACGCCGTCATCTATGAGATTTATCCCCAGAGTTTCAAGGATTCCAACGGCGACGGGATCGGCGATCTGCCCGGCATCATCGAAAAACTGGACTATATCGCTTCCCTCGGCGTCAATGCCATCTGGATCAATCCCTGCTTTGATTCGCCTTTTTTCGATGCCGGATATGACGTCAGGGACTATTACAAGGTGGCGGAGCGTTACGGTACCAACGACGATCTGAAGCGCCTCATCGCGGAGGCGAAGAAGCGCGGCATCCGCATTCTGCTGGACCTTGTCGCCGGGCATACCTCCATCGAACACCCGTGGTTCAAGGCTTCCGCCTCCGGCGAGAAGACCATTTACGATGATTATTTCTGCTGGACCCAGGGAATGCGGGCGAATCAGGGATCGTACAAGTTCGTCTCCGGCATGGCGCCCCGGAACGGCTTCTTCATGATTAACTTTTTCTTCGCCCAGCCCGCGCTGAACTACGGCTTCTCCGATCCCGATCCGGCATGCCCGTGGCAGCAGTCCATGGATCAGCCCGGACCGCGTCTCGTGCGGGAGGAACTCCGCAACATCATGAAGTTCTATCTGGATATGGGATGCGCCGGGTTCCGGGTGGATATGGCGGCCAGTCTCGTCAAAGGCCCCACCAAGGAATCCCGCCAGCGCGGACTTTGCGATCTCTGGGGTGACTACAAGGCGTGGATGCGCAAGAACTATCCCGAGGCGGTCCTGGTGGCGGAGTGGAGCGATCCTGCGTCCTCCATCCCGGCCGGATTCGATGCGGATTTCTTCCTCGACTGGGGTTACTGTGAACCCGGATACCGGGAACTCTTCCGTTTCCCCAAGTACGAAGAGGACGAGGAGCATAAAAGCGTCCACTCCGGAAACTGCTTCTTCTGCAAGCACAGCTCCGGAAACAGCCGCGACTTCGTGGACAGTTTCCAGAAGCACTATGATGCCGTGAAGGACATGGGATACATCTCCGTCGTCACCGGGAACCACGACAAGTTCCGCATCCGCCGGGGCAAGAGCCTCGACGAACTGCGCCTTGCGTATTTCGCCATTTTCACCCTGCCCGGAGTCCCGGTGCTGTACATGGGGGACGAGATCGGCATGCGCTACGTGGATGGGCTCGGCAACGTGGAAGGCGCCTATCACCGGAGCGGTTCCCGGACTCCCATGCAGTGGGCCGCCGGGCCGAAGGCCGGATTCTCCACCGCCGCCCCGGAGAAATTCTATTTGCCGCTGGATCCCTTCAGGGACCGTCCCACGGTGGCGCAGCAGGAGCCGGACGACGGTTCTCTGCTCAATCTTACCCGGCGGCTCATTGCCCTCCGGAGGAAGCATCCGGCTTTGAGCGGCAACGGTGCCTACCGGGTGGTCGAGAGCGAATACAAGGACGCTCCGTGGATCTTCACCCGGAGCGCCGACGGGGAGACCTTCCTCATCGCGCTGAACCCCGGTCCCAAAGCCTGCCGCAGAAAACTGGCTTTGCCGGAGACCTTTGAGGTGGCGGAGCAGGAGGGGCAGGTCGCCTTCTCCACGAAAAGCGGCTATTCCGAAATGGAGATCGCGGCGCACTCCGGCGTGATCCTCCGGTATGCGGAGTGAGCTCCGCTCTGCCGCCATGGACGAAGCCGGACCTGTTTTGACCATTTCCGCCTTCGGAGAGGGGGACCTCGCCGAAGCGGGTGCCATCGCCTGCCGTCAGTGGCAGGGAGAGATCCCAGCACTTCCCGATGCGCTGGCGGTCCGGCTCTACGACTATTTGGTCCGTTACTACCATCACCGGGAGAGCCCATTTAACTTTGCGGCCCGGGACGCTTCCGGGAAACTGGCCGGATTTCTGCTGGCTTCTCCTCCCGTCCCTGATGCCGGGCGAGGGGCGGAGACGTGGATCGCCGCCCGTCTGCAGAGAGAGGAAGAACGGGCCTTTCATCGGGACTATTTTCGCTACTTGGAGCATAACCGCCTCGCCGAACTGCAGGATGCCCGTCCCGCGGGAGAACTGATCCTGCTTCTCTTCTTCAGTATCCGAAAGGGAACAGGACGCGCCCTCCTCGCGGAACTGGAACGCCGCAGCCGGGAATCCGGCATCGTCAGTTGGCTGCTCTGGACCGACGAGACCTGCGATTTTGATTATTACGATCGCCATGGATTCACCGAGGTGCGGCGCTTCCCCGGTGCGGAACTTGCGGGCAAACGATTTCTCACCTACCTCTTCCGCAAAGAACTCTGAAGTTGGTAGTGTCCGAGATTTTGCGCACATTTGATTCTGACGGATTACAGAACCACGTGCCAGGCGGCGCCTCTCAACCCGACCGTTCCAAGAGCTCCGGAGGATCAGGGCGGCGGAAAGCATGGTAAGAGTGTAGGACTTGTCAGACGAGTCAGACAGAGTAGACGGGGCAGATAACTCTGCGCTCCGGTACAAAACTCCCGATGAAGTTCTATTTCGTGACTTGCAATTCCGGAATGAAGAGCTACATTCCAGATGAGCGTTTTACTCCTGTCTTTTCATGAAAAGTTGTCTGACCTCGGGGGGGTAGGCGCATTTTGCGTAGTGCAATGCTGCTCGATGTCAATGACTTTGAAGACGTTTTTCATTTCTTCACCTTTTCCGGATTTGTTTTTTTCGTATCTTGCTGGTCTGCGATCCCGCTGTTAACTTTGTGAAACGTCATAATATACCTCCTCCATCCATTGTCAATCCGGCTCGTCGACCGAGCGGATGTTTGTAAAGGGGCTGGCGGCACCGTCCTGCATAATGAGGATGCCTTCGGCGGGGAGTGATTTCTTCACCACGTCTGAAATGGTGACGTAGGCACTGCCGGATTTGCGTTCATCGGGGATGAAAAGTTATCCAACCTTGGGGGTAGACGTGATTTGCGGTTCACCCCGAAAACTGGAC
>DCGG01000162.1:4835-7380 GCA_002315455.1 Lentisphaeria bacterium UBA1784 | reverse complement strand
TCAGGTAGTGGATCAGGGCCACCCAGATTTGCGACATGACCTAACGTACCACCCATGAAAATGAAAATCAATAACGTTGAAGAGAATAAAAAAGAGATACCTGCGCGTTGCACCTGATATAAGAGTTCCTCTAAAAATTCAAACGGATAGATNNTGCGAGCCTGTGGGGAAAAAGACGCAATGTGCAAATTTGAGGCGGCTCCCCAGAGCGGTAACCGCCGAAAAGTCGCGCGTTGCGGACTTCCCTCAAAGGCCGCAAGCCGCCGGAATAAATTTTTAGAGGTGCCCATAATCCAATTTCTCCGCAAAAAGCAAGGGGACTTTCCCGCCGGAGCGAAAAATTCTCAATTTTTCGGAGCAGCGGAGCACAGCTCGTAGATGCGCGTGGCGAGGGGTTCAAAGACGTCGTGGAAGGTCCCCTTCTTCTGTTGCAGAGAGCGTCCGTCGAAGAGCACGCGCACCGCCGGATCGAACTCCCCCCTGATCCGGATGGTGCCGCGGCAGGGTTTCAGGGAGGGATTCTGCACGATGAGGTACCTTCTTCCCTCGTACCGGAGAAGCCAGTGAACCAACGGTGCGGAACACTGTGCTTCAGTCTGATCCCCCGGAGAGAGCAGCGCGAAGGCGAGGGTCCCGGAGGCGCGGTACTCTCTGCAGATGAACTCGAAGAGTTCGGGGAAATCGGTGACGCTGACCGGTTCGGTGTAGAGCCCCACGCCCTGCAGTCCGTGGCGGAAAACGGCCCAATGGGCGTACTTCATCTGGGCGCGGTCCGGGACGTACTTCGCGGCCTCCCGGGTGTTGGAATCCCGGTCGAAGCCCTGATTCAACTGCCACACCGGCTTCCCCTTGGCGGCAACGATGGCATCCCGGAAGGCGCTGTTCAGCGAAAGCACGTCCTCATTGGGATAACTGTCGATCATGAGGTAGTCACCCAACGCGGCCATGGCGGGATAGCGGCTGGCGAGGGCGGTGCAGACACCGTTGACTCCGGAATCCCTTCCAAAGCGCCGGAAGCCCTCCAACTGCGCGGCGGTCCCGGCGTCCTTCAGGTGGACGTCAGCCTCGTCCAGCCACGCGCCGATCCGGGCGGGATGGGTGCCGCAGGGGCCTTTCATATAGCGGTCCACGTCCGCGGAGACGGTGGAATCCTTCGCGGTGTAGTATCCGCGGTAGTGACATCCGGCATCAAGGGATTTGCGGTTGCGCGAAAGCAGGGAATCAAGGGTCCGGAGATCCGTGAGGGTGTTGGGCAAAATGGTGTTGAAGCCGCAGCCGTCGTCCCCGATCTTGTTTGGCGGATAGATGATCTGCGGAATGAATCCGCGCCCGTTGATCCGCAGAAAACCGTTGGCATCGAAAGCGAGACGCTTCTGCGCCGGAACCCCGAGGAAGAAACTCCATTCATAGACGGAACGGTTACCGGACTTATCCACGAGGTCAGCCTTCACGGTAACCTGCCCCGGAGCCAGTTTGAGTCCGGAGACACCCAGTTGCCGGGGGCCGACCGTCCGGGGAGCAAAACGCTTGCCGTTGATGGTGAAACTGCTCTTCTGAAAGTCCAGCCGGGAGTGGGAGACCGCCGTCTTGAGTGAAACATGCTCCGCCGCCGTCACGCTGGAATCCATGGCAGGCTTGTATCCGAAGGCCCACACCGGCGTGGTCTCCGCAGGCGCAGTCACGGCGAAGGAACTGACGCTCCCGCCGGGAAGCACCGCCGCATCCCAGACTCCGGAGGCAAGTTCCTCCGCGCCGAAGCGGAACTCCGGGGCGGTGCCTTCGCGGATCACCTTCCGGCCGTCCTCATGAATCAGGGTCAGAGTGTAGCGCGCCGCGCCTTCCACCTCCCGCACCCGCATGACGACCGGGGCCCCGCCGGGGACAAGAGAACCATTTTCCGGCACGAGAAGCATGCTCTTCTTCGGATCGACCCGGGTGAAAAGCACTTTGCCCGGGACTTCGGCATCGAAGGCGAAGGCACAGAACTCCTCCTGCGCTCCGGTGCGAAAACGAAAGGATTTCCGGTCCGGGGAGAGCGTTCTCTGCTCCTTGCCGAAGGAGAGGCGGCAGACGGCACTTCCGGGAGCCTCCGGCAGAAACTCCGCCGTGTAAGCCGTACCGGGCGCGAGGGCGATGACCATGGAGCGTTTCCCCTTTGGCAGGTCAACGACGAACCGGGGAGTCTGCCCCGCCTTGCTGCGCCCGCAGAACTCCCGGAAGGCCGCGGCGTCCTCCAGCCGGAAAAACCACACCGGCGGCGGCAGTTCCCGCACCTGAAACGTGACGACGTCGAAGGCCTTCGCCCGAATCTCGTAAAGGTCCGTGGAACGCTCCCGCTCCACCGGAAAAGTCTGCCCGTAAACGTGGGTCTTTTCAGGAGCCGGGGGGGTGTCGTAGCCGGAGAGAAGCGTGCGTTCCTGCGTGCGGAGCGAGAGGTCCCATATCCTGCTGTAGTGCATGTAGTTGTAACTGAGCGTGACCTGCTTTCCCTCCCCGGGTTTCTGCACCGGCAGATAGAACCACCCCTGCAGTTCGGTGCCGCCGT
>DCGG01000162.1:4410-4809 GCA_002315455.1 Lentisphaeria bacterium UBA1784 | reverse complement strand
TGCCGTCCCTGCCGACGCCGGAGGTGCGGAAGCCGCTGTTGGTCAAAGCCCAGTTGAGACCTTCGGCGCGACTCCGGGAGAAGTGCAGATAGGCGTCGCAGTCCATGAGGAACTGCAACTGGTAGACACCCGGTTCCAGGGGGGTGAAGCGGCACTCCGCTTGCTGAAGCGGTCCGGGTTTCCAGCAGGGATCGGTGTTGCCGTCGTCGGGAATGGAACCTTCGCAGACGCTCCGGCCTGAGGGGGACAACACACGCCAGCCCAGGTTGTCGGCGCCGCCGTAACCATTCTGATCCTGCTTCTCGAAGGTGAAACGGACTGGCGCTCCGGTTCTTTGGGGCAGCAGGAGAATCTTCAGCGACAGGGGCTTCCGCATCGGCGGGACCTTCAATGAGACTT
>DCGG01000162.1:3607-4375 GCA_002315455.1 Lentisphaeria bacterium UBA1784 | reverse complement strand
CAATGAGACTTCGTCGGCGAAACAGACGCTGACGCCGGCCCATACGCAGAGAAGGAGCGCGGCCAGCGCTCCCGGCGTCCGGCGGAAACGGTCAACGGGATTCATGATGCAATCTCCTTTTACGTAAGAAGTCCGATGGACACTTTCTGCAAGTGGTTCAGCAGGAACCGGAGAACTTGGGCATCCAAGTTTCCATAAGATAGCACGCGGAAAATAAAAAGTCAAATCCGAAAAGCCCGGAACAGAAGAAAGCGGACGAAGATTCTCTCCGCAGATTCTTGACAAGCCGCAAAACGAATGCNNTGCCCCGTGCGTTTACTTTGAGAAGCGGCTCCTTTCTATTTTTCAACGAATTTTGCAGAAAAGGCTTGATTTTTGGGGAAGAGATGGTATATTAATAAAACAATGTTGCGGGGTAGAGCAGTGGTAGCTCATCAGGCTCATAACCTGAAGGCCAGTGGTTCGATTCCACTCCCCGCTACCAATGAATTTTCAGCCGGTCGTTTGACCGGCTTTTTTGTTGCTTCAAATCCCGTTGACGAGCAACGATTTGCAGAAAATCCATTTTCTCTGTGTCCTTCCCGATCCCCGCAAAATGTCCCGAAATCCTCTCTGATTCTCTGTTTTCCTCCGGGACGGAAGGACCTGTCCTTCGGAGAGTCTTTTTACATAAAGCGTTGATGGAGTGCATGTTTTGCCTTTTGCTATCCCGGACGTTTTTTCAACTTCATTGGAGAAGGTTCGAGATAAAGGGTACCTCTAAAAATT
>DCGG01000162.1:0-3485 GCA_002315455.1 Lentisphaeria bacterium UBA1784 | reverse complement strand
GCCGCCGGAATGAATTTTTAGAGGTGCCCTAAAAACAAGCCATTCAAGTCCTCACAAATCCTGTTTCTAATTATAGAAAAGTGTCAAAACCCGCAAAGATCCTTAATAGAACCATTGAAAAAGCGGCGTCTGCTGGGAGACGATTTTAAATTGTTTTGTAATGCGCCCCGTTTGACAAGGGCGGCATTACGGTTGTCTCTTCCGTAGCCGGGAGAGGGTGAGAGGGTGTCCCTCTCAGAAATGACAAAGGGGGGCTTCAGGGGGAAAGGCGCAGCTTGTCCCACCTCGACACCCACAGCGATGGTTTGCAGACTAACTCTGTCGGACTTGTCCGACTTGTCCGACTTGTCCGACTTGTCCGACTGGCAAGCGGCGGGGGGAGAGAGTTTGAGGAATTTCTTACCGGACGGCGGGGGAACATATCTTTTTTGAAGAAATGATGCTATATTAATCCCGAACCGCAAGAAAAAAGTTGTTTCGGAATCCTTTTGTCAATGCGGCTCTCCGGACTGCTTTCTGAAAAAAAACATCAAAGGGGAAAAATGAAATACATCGGATTGGTCGATCCGTTTTGGGGAAACGGAGCCGTCAACTCCAAGCCCACAAGCGGCATGGCGCGCGGTTGGAACTGGCTCAAGGCGCAGACCGGCAACACCCATCCCGGAGCGCTGCTCCCCTGCGGATGGGTTTCCGCCTGCCCCTACTCCGGCGCCTATTCTTCGGGGTACGGCAAAAACGGCATTTCCGGCGATGGTCCGGCAACGCAGGTTTTCAGTTATCTTGCGGCCTGGGGCATCACCCATTTCCACCCGAGCGGAACCGGCAACATCCACTATTTCTACAACTATTTTCTCTGCACGCCAAGTTCGCCGTCGGCGAATCTCGCCCGCATCTCCGAACTGACCGATACCGAAGCGCATCCCGGGTACTTCAAAGGGACCCTGAAACGGTACGGCGCCGATTTTGAATTGACCTGCACCGAATTTGCGGCGTGCCACCGCTACCGCTTTCACGAGGGGAAAGGGCATCTTTCCGTCGATTGCAACGCGATCGGTCTGCGTCTTTCCGCAGGGGTCAATGTCCGCGAGGAGATCAAATGGTGTTCTGCTTCCCGCACCGCGCCGGGATGGTGGAGCGGCTTCATCATCGCGAACGGCGTGACGATCTGGTTCAGCCTCGGGGCGCGCGGAAAATTTTCGTACAACGAACTCACCAACGGCGTCATCGAATATGATTTCGAGGAGAAAGATGCGGAGATCACGCTCGGCTTTTCGCTGATCGACACCGCTCACGCCGAAGTCAATGCGAAAGCCGCTTTCGACGCCGGATTCGACGCCGTTCATCAGGCGGCGCAGGAAAAATGGGAAGCGCAGTTCTCCCGCATTGACGCGAAATTTGCGGACGAAGCCGAACGGAAGCGTTTCTATACAACGATCTACCACTCTTTGGTCAAACCGTGCCGCAGCGATGCCGGTTACACCGATTTCATGACGCTGTGGGACGTTTACCGCACGCAGTTGCCGCTGCTGCTCTCCTTCTCCCCCGAGCATGCCCGCGATATGCTGATGTCGATGATCGGAACCATTGAGAAACTCGGCAATTTCCCCATTTTCCATTTCATGAGTTCCAAACCGGAAATGGAATCGTGTCAGGCGATGGCGCTGGTGATCTACACCCTGTGCGACGGTTATACGCGGGGGATTCTGACGGAGGAGGATTATCCGCGCGTCAAGGCGGCGATCCAAAGCGAACTCTCCCATGCGCATACGGAGGGCAAGTCGCCGACCCATATTCTTGACCTCTCCGGAGCGTACGAAAGCGCGCGCATCATCGCCGAACTCTGCGGCGATACCGCCTTTGCCGCCGAAAAGAAGGAGAAGCGCGCAATCTGGCGCAAAGCCTACGATCCCGGGACCGGTTATCTGATAAAAGATGCCGTTTACTATGAGGGCACGTTCCGCAACTACTCCTTCCGTCCCCACGTCGAGATGGAACAAAGGATCGAACTTGCGGGCGGCAAAGAGAAGTTTCTCGCGATGCTCGATGACTTTTTTGCGGTGAACTACTCCACGGACAAACCCTTTGTCCGGGAGATCCGCGAAGGGTATTTTGAGGCGATGAACAACGAAACCGATATGGATACGCCTTACGCATACCTTTGGTGCGGTCGTCCTGACCGGCTGGCGCTGATCCTCGACACGATCCGCCGTCATCAATTCACCGACGGCGAGGGCGGCGCCCCCGGCAACGTCGATTCCGGAGCGCTTTCTTCATGGTACGTCTGGGCGTGTCTCGGCGTCTATCCGCTGACCGGTTCGGAGGATTACCTGCTTGGCTCGCCCTCCGTGACCGAGGCGACGCTTCAAATGACGCATGGCACGCTGCACATTTCCGTTGAGCGGGCGGGCGAAAGTGCGATCGTCCCCGAACGGGTCCAGTTCAACGGACGCGACCTGACGGAGATGAGAGTTCCCGTCCGGGAAATGGAACAGGGCGGAGAATTGAAGTTCTTTCTCAAATAACCCCCGAACAGGGGAATGATGCTATATTAACGCTTGAAGCAAGTCCATCAAGGAGCGAGGAGGGAACATTGACAAGTCAGTTAGGGCTTTCCTGAACTCGTCAACGCTTTCCTCTCACAGCCCTGCCACATAATATAACCATATACACTGACAAGCAATGTCAGTTTGCTCGGGGAACAAAAATTTTTCTTGTTTTTCTCACCGATATCCCATAACTTTTTGAATTTTTGACAAAAAAGAGAATCCATGCTACCTTTTGCTCTGCGAAAAGACGAAAGGAAAAAACATGGATTCTCAAAGGGAATGAAGTTGAAAAGTTGCTGAGAGATGCTATAGTAACACACGGTTAGACCTCCTACGCTCAAATCAAAGACTTCAGATACCTTTGGTATAGCGCAGAATCCGACATGAACAATCAAATCCGGTAATTTTACCGGACAGTACTGTATTTTCATGATTTTTCATGCAGAAAGATCCGCAACCAGAAAAGGAGGAGAAAAGGATATGAAACGCCTTCTTGTGTTGTTGCTGACGCTGGCGATGCTGCCGGTCTTCGCGGAGAAGAATCCCCCGATCCTCAAGACCGTCAACGAGATCGACCTCGGGACCAAGATCCATCACGCCCGGGCCACCGAAGTGGTCCTCGGCGGACGCCGCCATCTATTAATCAAGCACTCCAGTGGCGGGCGGGTTGATCCGTGGCATGAGGAGTTCCAGTATCCCAACGACAGTTACAAACTGACCCTGATCGACTTCGAGAACAACAAGGTCCTGTGGACCAAGGACCTCGGCATGGGGATCATCACCGGCGACTGGTTCTGCCCTGTGCTCTCCTTCGACATCGACGGCGACGGCGACGACGAGATCTTCTTCATGGACAACAACCGGCCCAAGTTTCCCCTGAGCCTCGACAGGAGTCTTGTCGGTCTGCGCGCCGGGGACGGCAAGGAGTTCATGCGCTTC
>DCGG01000067.1:6935-10742 GCA_002315455.1 Lentisphaeria bacterium UBA1784 | reverse complement strand
GCGAAGCCGCCATGCCGGGAGTGCCCAACGTGGCGGTCTTCGACACCCAGTTCCATCAGACCATGCCTCCCGAGGCGTACCTCTATCCCATTCCTTACGAATACTATGAGAAACACGCCATCCGGAAGTACGGATTCCACGGTACCAGCCACCACTACGTGACGCTGGCAACCGCCAAGTTCCTCGGCAAGGAGCAGAAGGATACCAACATCATCACCTGCCACTTGGGCAACGGTTGCAGCATGGCGGCCATCAAGAACGGCAAAGTCATCGACACCACCATGGGGCTGACTCCGCTGGAAGGGCTGATGATGGGGACCCGTTCCGGCGATATGGATCCGGCGGCCGTTGTCCGGATGATTGAACTGGGCAGCACTCCCCGGGAAGTGGATACCATCCTCAACAAGAAGTCCGGCCTCTTCGGCGTGGGCGGCATCGGCACCGGCGACATGCGCGACATGATCGCGGCGGCGGATTCCGGCAACAAGCGCGCCAAACTGGCCATTGACATGTTCGTTCACCGGATCATCAAGTACATCGGTGCCTACTTCGTGCTGGTGGGCAATGCCGAAGCCATCGTTTTCACCGGCGGCATCGGGGAGTACTCCTTTGAGATTCGCAAGATGGTCCTCAACCGCCTCGGCGCGCTGAAGGTCTATCTGGACGAGGCCCAGAACAAGGCCTGCTTCGGTAAGATGGGGATCATCTCCACTCCCGACAGTGCCATCAAGGCCATCGTCATGCCCACTGACGAGGAGCTGATGATCGCCAAGACGACCGAGAAGATCGTCTGCGGAAAGTAATACGCAACCAACCACAATCAGGAGAAAATATCATGTCCGCGATTGAAACTTTTGCCGTCCGCGCACGGAGCGTGGAGCGCACCATCGTTCTGCCCGAAGGTCAGGATCCCCGGGTGGTCATCGCCGCCAACAAGGCCATCGAAGAGAAGGTCGTGAAGCGGATCATCGTTCTTGGAACCGAGGCGGAGATCGCCAAGTCCTGCGCCGATGCCAAACTCTCCAGCAGGAAGTTCGAGACTCTGGACTACATGGCCAGCCCCCTCTTCGAGGAGTTCTCCCAGGAACTCTATGAGATGCGCAAAGCCAAGGGCCTTGAGATCGAGAAGGCCCGGAAAATGATTTCCAGCCGGATCTACTTCGGCGCCATGATGTGCCGCCGCGGCCTCGCGGACGGTCTGGTCGCCGGTAGCATCGCTTCCACGGCGGACATGCTTCGCGCCGCCTTCCACTGCATCGGCACCGCTCCCGGGATCAAGAGTGCCAGCAGTACCTTCGTCATGGACCTCAAAACTCCTGCTCCGGCCGGAGATGACGTTCTGCTCTTCGCCGACTGCGGCGTGAACCCCAATCCCGATGCCAATCAGTTGGTTGACATCGCGTTGGCCACCAGCAACACCTACCGCTCCCTCTTCGGCAAGACTCCGCGGGTGGCGTTCCTCTCCTTCTCCACCAAGGGCAGTGCCGAGCACGAGATCCTGGTGAAGGTCACCGAAGCCGCCGCCGCCTTCGCCAAGAAGGTCGCCGACGAGAAGCTGGACATCATCTGCGACGGCGAGTTGCAGGCTGATGCCGCCCTGGTTCCCGCAGTCGCGGCCCAGAAGGCTCCCGGCAGTCCCGTTGCGGGTGCTGCCAACGTGCTGATCTTCCCGGACCTCAATGCCGGAAACATTGCTTACAAGCTGGTCCAGCGTCTGGGACAGGCCAAGGCCTACGGTCCGGTGCTTCAGGGCGTTGCCAAACCGCTCAACGATCTCTCCCGCGGTTGCAGCGCCGAGGACATCTACGGCGAGATCGTTATCACCGTCTGCCAGTCCATCAAGTAGTGGCGGACACGGGCGTTGCGCCCGCTGTGAATCCGGGACCGCGGACCCTCAATGGGGGACCGCGGGCCTTTTTGTTGTGTAAAATGCCGCGGAGATCGGATATCACCTTGAAAATCCACAGGGAATGTGGTATAATAGATTGAAACATGGTGATTCATCGTCAAAGGAGAAAAATATGCGTGAGGTGTTCAAACTTTGGGGCGCGGTGAAGCCCTTTCCCGATCCGGCAGATGAGAATCGGCAGGAGCATCTGAAGGAGGAGAGTGCCCCTTCGGACGGTTGCGACCGTTATACGGACGTGACGGATCCGGAACTTCACTTTTTTCCTGCCAGTTGTCCATCTCCCCAGCCGGCGGTCTTGGTCTGTCCCGGCGGCGGATACTCTCATCTCGCCTGGAACAAGGAAGGTCTTGACATCGCTTCCATGCTGAACCTCAATGGGATCGCCGCCTTCGTTCTGAAGTACCGCTGTCCCGGGCAGCGGCAGGCGGCTCACGCGGATGCGGCCCGCGCCATGCGTTTCATCCGCGGAAATGCGGAGAAACTGGGGATCAATTCCCAACGTGTCGGCGCCATTGGTTTTTCCGCCGGAGGGCACTTGGTCGCCACGATTTCCGCGCCTTCCGATCCGGTCCCATACGAGCCGGTGGATGAACTGGACAGGTTTCCTTACCGCCCGAACTTCTCGGCGCTGATCTATCCTGCCTATTTGGCGGACGACGCGATGAACATCATGCCGGAGTTCAAGGTGGATGAGACGGTCCCGCCCACGTTTCTGGTGCAGGCGGAGGACGATTTTGCCCGGGTGGAAAATTCGCTTGCCTGGTATCTCGCGCTGAAGCGGGCCGGAGTGGCGGCGGAGATGCACCTCTATGCGGAGGGCGCTCACGGCTACGGATTGAACCGCACGGGGAAACCCATCGCGGAATGGGGCGCGCTTGCCGGCAACTGGTTCCGGCGCATGACCGGGATCCTTTAATGCAAAGAATGAATGGTCACTTGGCAGACAATGTGTGAAAAATCCTTTTTGGGGGAGATTTCTCGTTGAGACCATTTGACTTTTCACGGAAAACATGGTATTGTTCAAACGTTCCGTTTAAAACGGAACGCTGGGATGTTAAACCAAAAAATTGAGGGTAAGGCTTGTGGTAAGGATTGCTGATGGTTGGCGCTGGCTGAAGAAGAGATTGGCCGGCACAAACAGGGAAACGTGGAGTTCCTACTTGGAAAAACATGAGTATTATTCCGACTCCGGCGAGGCCGGGTCCTATGGCAAATTCCCGCGTTTGCCGTACTCTTTAACGGATATTTTGGCGAGCCGATTCTCAAAGATTTCCAACGTGCGCGCCTTTGTCTGTTGCCACGGCTCCTCTGCCCATTGGTTCGCCAAGAACGGGATCCCCGTGGTCATCGGACGTGCCTGCCGCGACAAAAACACTTATCCCGAGATTACCTACCTTCCTGACTGGAAGACCTATTCCGGGCCGCAAGTGGATCTGCTTTTGATCGATTCTCACCGGATGATGGGGGCCGGAGTCGCGCTACTGCCATTCCTTTCGCCCCGCGGGATCGTGATCGTATCCCACCTCGGTCTGGGGAGCTCCGGCATGAACGCGGAAAATCTTCGGGCGGCAGACGAGTTGCGCAATCAGTTGATGAATCAGAACTGGAAGTACATTCGCTTCGTGAATCCCGGGCCGGGGATCGGCGAATTGATCGCCGACTTGTGGTATCGCCCGGACAATATTCTGAACATCTGATCCCCTGATCCTGACCTTTGCCGGGGCTTCTCCTTTTGCGGGTGGCTTCGGCTTTTTATTTCGATCACCCGCAAATCAACCCCGTTTGCCGACGGGGGGAGGGAATCAATCCTCGTGGATGCGGGCGTTCTCCAGACGGAGGCTTTCCAACTCTGCGGCGGCACTCTCCCACGCGTCTTCTGTGGCGTGAATGGCCAGCTC